>NZUB01000004.1 GCA_002696965.1 Flavobacteriales bacterium
GATAATAAATATCTAATTTTTGGAAAGCCTGCTAAATATGGTAATTCTATTTCTTTTGTGCATCCAGAAATGGACTTGCTTAATAATAATCATAAGATTTTCCATCCAATATATCCTGTTTATCATTCTACTGAGAAATTAAAATCTGTAGGTCTAAATAGCAAAGGTATTTCACAGTTGGTAACAACTTTATTACAAAAGTGTAAATATGAGTTGCAAGATAATTTGTCGGATATTCTTCTAAAAAAACATCATTTTTTGAGTAGAAAAATATCTTTTGAAGAGATTCATTTTCCTAGTTCATATCAAAAATTAAAAAATGCAATTAGGAGGTTTAAATATGAGGAGTTATTTTTTCTACAAATTGCTCTCTTAAAACAAAAAAAAATAAGGCAACAAAAAAACAAGTCTTTTATTTTTAGTACTGTTGGTGAAAGATTTAATGATTTTTACTTTAATTATCTTGATTTTGAATTAACAAATGCACAAAAAAGGGTTGTAACAGAAATCAGAAAAGATGTTTTAACTGGTTTTCAAATGAATCGTTTACTACAGGGGGATGTTGGTTCTGGAAAGACCGTTGTAGCTATCTTATCTATGTTGTTGGCAAATGATAATGAATTTCAATCTTGTTTAATGGCTCCCACCGAAATACTTGCTACCCAGCATTTTAATAGTATTAAGCAATTCTCAGATAAATTAAATTTGAATGTTGTTTTATTGACAGGTAAAACATCTGTTTCTGAAAAAAAAAATATTCTTTCAGAATTGCGTAATCAATCTATAGACATTATTGTTGGTACACATGCCTTAATTCAAGATAATGTTACCTTTTCTCAATTAGGTTTAGTCATTATTGATGAACAGCATAAGTTTGGTGTTGCTCAGCGAGCAAAATTATGGAAAAATAAAGATGTTATGCCACATGTTTTAGTTATGACAGCGACTCCTATTCCACGTACTTTAGCTATGACAGCTTATGGAAACCTAGATCTTTCAGTTATAGATGAAATGCCACCTAATCGAAAGAAAATTATTACTACGCATAAATATGATAAAGATATTAATGAGGTTTATAAATTTATTTATCAACAATTAACCCAATCAAGACAAGTGTATGTAGTATATCCATTGATTGAAGAGAGTCAAGTTTTAGATTACAAAAATTTACTTGACGGATATGATAATATGAAGATGATTTTTGAGAAAAAGGGCTTTCAAATCTCAATGCTACATGGTAGATTAACTAAGGAGCAAAAAGAGATGGAAATGGCGAGGTTTTTACAAAATAAGACTCAATTACTGGTATCTACAACTGTTATTGAGGTTGGAGTAAATGTGCCTAATGCAACTACTATGGTTGTTCAAAATGCTGAAAAATTTGGGCTTTCACAATTGCATCAACTTAGAGGTCGAGTTGGAAGGTCAAGTTATCAGTCACATTGTATTTTAGTTACATCAAATAAATTAACTCAGGATGCTAGGCAAAGATTAAAAGCAATGGTTGATACTAATGATGGATTTAAAATCTCAGAAATTGATTTGAAGCTTAGAGGTCCAGGAGATGTTTTAGGGACAAGGCAAAGTGGTTTGCTAAATTTAAAATTAGCTAGTTTAGTAAAAGATTATGAATTAGTAGAAATAGCTAGAAAAGATGCGGTATTGATATTAGCTAACGATGCTGATTTATCGCACATCGATAATCATAGAATTTTTAATTTTTTTATCAATCATTATCAAAAATTATTAAAATGGAGTACAGTTTCTTAATAATTTCCATTTTTATCATATAAATACTCTTTTCTATATTTAAATCTTTAGTACATTTACTATAAATAATTAATAAAATGAAGATATCATATAATTGGTTAAAACAATATCTTAATTTATCCATTAATCCAGAAGAAGTGGCAGATATTTTAACCTCTACTGGGTTAGAAGTTGAGGGTGTAAGTCAAATTTTTTCTTCATTTGACCACTTAGTTGTTGGTAAAGTTCTTGAATGCTTCAATCATCCTGATGCAGATCGGTTAAAGATAACAAAAGTCGATGTTGGTTCTAGTATAAAACAAATTATTTGTGGTGCTAAAAATGTTAAAAAGGGTCAATATGTAGTAGTTGTATTACCTGGTAATACTTTGACAAATATTAAGGGGGATTCTTTTAAGATCAAAAAAACTAAAATTCGAGGTGAGTGGTCTGAGGGAATGATTTGTGGCGAAGATGAAATTGGACTAGGCTATAATCATGAAGGTATTATGGAGCTTCCAAACGATTGTGAAGTTGGTAATTTAGTCTCTAATTATTTTCAAGTTAAAGGAGATCAGGTTTTTGAAATTGGGCTAACTCCTAATAGAACAGATGCTTTCGGTCATATAGGTGTGTGTAGAGATTTATATGCTTATCTTATTCATCGTTCAAATAAACTTAATTTATCTATTCCAGATATTACAGCTTATCAAGCTGGTGAATCAAGTTTGTCAATTAACCTAGACAATAAATCAGCTGATGTTTGTGAACAGTATTATGGAGTATGTATAGATAATGTTACTGTTCAATCATCCCCTATGTGGTTGCAATCTAAACTTATTTCAATTGGTCTAAAACCAATTAATAATATTGTTGACATTACTAATTATGTTTTACATGAAACAGGTAGTCCTTTACATGCATATGATTATGCTAAAATTACAAGCTCTAATTTAATTATTAGAAAGGCTAAACAGAATGAATTGTTTGTGGCTTTAGACTCTAAAGAACTTAGTTTGTCTGATGATAATTTAGTGATTTGCGATAGTGAAAAGCCACTTTGTTTAGCTGGGGTGATTGGTGGAAATGAATGTAGTGTTAATAATACAACTCAGCGTATATTTCTGGAGAGTGCTTTCTTTAATGCTGCTAGTATAAGAAAAACATCAAAACAACACGGTATTCTTTCAGATTCCTCATATCGATTTGAAAGAGGAGTTGATTTTAGTAATTGCTTATATGCATTACATAGAGCAGCTTTATTAATTAAAGAAATTTGTGGTGGAATAATTGGACAAGAAGTATCATTTAGTACAACACAATTACAACACAATGAAATTGATTTCTCTTATAAGTATTGTGTAAACGTATTAGGTCATAAAGTTGATAAGCAAACTATTTTATCAATATTGAAAAGTTTAGATTTTGATATATTGGCTAATGATAATGATATAATAAAATTAAAAGTACCTAGTTTCCGTGTAGATGTTAAAAGGCCGATAGATGTTGTAGAAGAAATTTCACGTATTTATGGCTATGATAATTTACCTGAGTCAAAACATATAAATTTCCAACCATTTGTTAATTCATCTTTTTCTAATAATGACATACAAATTCAAATATCCAATTTATTAGTTTCAAATGGTTTTTTCGAAATTCAAAACAACTCCTTAGTGGCTGAAAAAACCACGCGTTTTACAACTAATAATTTATTAAATCCTGTTAAATTATTAAATCCTTTAAGTAACGATTTAGCCATTATGCGAACAAATATGTTTTCAGGAGTTTTAAATGTAGTGCATTATAATTTAAATAGACAAAATCACAATTTAAAACTATTTGAATTCGGAAAGGTGTATGGTGTTTGTAAGGACAACCAATATCATGAAAAGGAACATCTTACAATTTGTGTCACGGGGGTTTTTAAAGGTGGTAATTGGCACGATAAGGCTAGAAAGATTGATTTTTTCTTTATTAAAGGTATTTTAGATCAAATCATTAAAAAAAGCAGTCTATCTAATAGTCATTTGTCAATGATTGAGCAAGTAACAGATTATAGTTCTTTAGGTTTATCATATTTATATCAAGATGAAAAAATTGCCGAGTGTGGCATTTTTTCAGATAAATTTTTAAAATTTTATGATATAAAAAAAGATGTATACTTTATTGATATATATATGGATTCGTTTTTTAAATTTGATAATTTTCCAAAAATCCGATATAATCCGGTTCTTAAGTTTCCCTCTATAAGAAGAGATTTGTCATTGTTAATAGATCAAAGTATATCTTTTGAAGAGATTAAAAATCTAATAAATAGCTTGAATATTGATTTGTTGAAAAATATTGATTTATTTGATGTTTATATAGGTGATAATATTGAGAAAGATAAAAAATCATACTCTTTATCCTTTTTATTTCAGCATAAAGAAAGGACTCTGACCGATGATGAGGTTGATAAGGAAATGAAACTAATATATAAAACTTTAAATACTAAACTAGATATTTCTTTAAGAGAGGGCGAACTTTAATAATAATTATACGTGTAGTTTCACATCATTAGCTGTAATTTTTTCTCCCGACAAGATGATTAGTCTTTCAATTATATTCCTTAATTCTCTAATGTTACCAGGCCAGCTATATTTTTGTAGTAATATAATTGCCTTATTATCGACGATTTTTTTTGTTACACCATGACTTTGACAGATTACTTTTATAAAGTAATCTACTAGCAGTGGTATGTCTTCAACTCTTTCTTTTAATGATGGCATTTTGATAGGAATTACACTTATTCTATGCAGAAGATCTTCTCTAAAATTTTTATTTTTAATTTCTTCTTTTAGGTTTTTATTTGTAGCAGCTATTACTCTTACATTAATATTGATTTCTTTTTCCCCACCAACTCTGGTTATTTTGTTTTCCTGTAATGCTCTTAGTACTTTTGCTTGTGCAGAGAGTGACATGTCTCCTATTTCATCTAAAAATAATGTACCTTGATCTGCCAATTCAAATTTCCCTTTTTTTAATTTATGTGCTGATGTAAATGACCCTTTTTCATGTCCAAATAATTCGCTTTCGATTAATTCAGATGGAATGGCTGCACAATTTACCTCAATCATTGGTATTTTATGTCTATTGCTTTGCTTATGTATCGAGTGTGCAACTAATTCTTTCCCTGTTCCATTTTCGCCCGTAATGAGCACCCTAGCTTCAGTGGGTGCAATTTTTGAAATAATATTTCGAATTTTTTGCATTTCAGTAGCATTACCAATCATATTGTCTTGAATACTGATTTTTTTTCTTAAAATCTTATTTTCTTTTTTTAAGTTTTGATTATTTAATCCGTTCCGAATCGTTGTTAATAGTCTATTTAAATCGGGTGGTTTTGATATATAATCAAAAGCTCCCTTTTTGATACAATCTATAGCTGTTTCTATATCACCGTGACCTGAGATCATTATAAATGGCGCTTCAACACCATGTTCAATACTTTTTTCAAGTACTTCAATCCCATCCATTTGTGGCATTTTTATGTCACAGATAATAAGATTATAATTTACTTCAGTTGCTTTTTTAAATCCCTCTTGCCCGTTAGATGCTGTATCAATTTTGAATTTTTTATTTTCATCTAATAAGATGTTTTTTAAAACATTGATTATTGCTACTTCATCTTCTATGATTAATATTTTTTGCATGATAAAAAAAATAATTAATTGAACATTTCTTTTACTTTTTCAAAAAAAGATTTTTGATTTTTTGGTTGTGGTTTAAATTCTTTTGCGCCGATTTGTTGTGTGAAAAAATCTTTTTGTTCTTTATTAATTTTTTCAGGTGTCCAGATATTTATATGTACCAATAAATCTCCTTTTGTTCTAGTTTCAATATCTGTAATTCCCTTTGATTTTAATCTTAATATTTTTCCACTTTGCACACCATTTTGAATTGTTATTTTAGCTTTTCCTGTAATAGTTGGTATTTCAACTTGACAACCTAAAATAGCATTCGGCATACTTATATATAAATCATAATGCAGATTTTTCCCCTCTCTTATAAGTTCTGGGTGGTTTTCTTCTGAAATCACTATAAGTAAATCTCCTGGAACACCCTCAAATGGTGCATAATTACCTTTTTCTCTTATTTTAAGCTGCATTCCCTCAGATACACCAGCTGGAATAGTTATTTCTGTTAATTCTTCTTTCTGAACCATTCCTTGAGCATCAGCTCCACTCGCTCTGTTAGTAATTATTTTACCAGTTCCTTGGCAGTAGGGGCACACGCTAGATGTTTGCATTTGTCCCAGAATAGTATTTGCAATCTTTGTAATAGTACCTGTTCCATTACAATGGGTACAAGTCCCATATTTTGTTTCTGGGTGAGGACACAGTCGTCTTATTTTTATTTTTTTTGTTACCCCCTCATGAATTTCTTTTAATGTTAATTTAATACGAATTCGTAAGTCGCTACCCTTATGTCTTCTTCTGCTAGATGATTGGCGCCCAAATGCACTTCCAAAAATATCTCCAAAAATATCTCCATGCTGCTCAAAAATATCACTCATGTTAGAAAACCCTCCAAAACCTCTAGAACCAGACATGCCTTGATGTCCAAATTGGTCATATCTAGATTTTTTTTCAGGATTACTTAATACTTCATATGCTTCAGCCGCTTCTTTAAATTTCTCTTCCGCTTCTTTGTTTCCCTCATTTCTGTCTGGATGGTATTTAACTGCTAGCTTTCTATAAGCTTGTTTGATTTCTTTACTGTTTGCGTTTTTTGTTACGCCAAGTACTTCATAATAGTCTCGTTTACTCATTTTCCAATAATTACTTTTGGGTATCTTATGATTTTTTCACCTAACAAATATCCGGCCTCAATTTCTTCAATAATTTTGCCTTTTTTCTTTTTTTCTTTTACACTTAAACTGCTAATAGCTTCATGTTTTTCTACGTCAAAATTTTCAAGTGGATCAATTTTTATTTTGTGTAAATCATGTTTAGATAAAATGTCTCGAAATTTTTGACCGATTAGCATGTAACCTTTTACATCTTGCTCATTTGTGTTTTTAGCTCTTTCAAAATCATCTAATATTGTTAAAATAGAATTAATAATACTTTCTTTACCATATCTAATGGACTCTGCCTTTTCTTTAGATGTGCGTCTTTTGTAATTTTCAAATTCTGCCGCTAATCTAAGATATTTATCTTTTAATTCGCTTATCTCTTTTTTTAAAGCCTCTGTTTTAGATTTTGTTTTTTTTGCCATATTATTTTATTTAATTATAGTATTCCTCAAATATCTAGCCAAACTACTCATGAGTGACATAATGACATATTTTAGTTTTATATTCTTTCAATTGATGCTCCAAGGGCTCGTAGTTTTTTGTCAATATGTTCATATCCTCTATCAATTTGTTCAATATTATGAATAATACTTGTCCCTTTTGCAGATAGTGCAGCTATTAATAATGAAATACCTGCTCTTATGTCAGGTGAGGTCATGATGGTCCCTTTCAAAGGATATTTTCTATTTATACCAGTTATGGTAGCTCTATGAGGATCACATAATATTATTTGTGCTCCCATGTCAATTAGTTTATCAACAAAAAACAATCTACTTTCAAACATTTTCTGATGAATTAAAAGATTTCCATTTGCTTGGGTAGCAGTTACTAGTATAATGCTTAATAAATCTGGTGTAAATCCTGGCCAGGGTGCATCTGAAACAGTCAGTATGGAACCATTTATAAATGTTTCAATAGTATATTTTTTTTGTTTTTTTACAATTATGTCATCTTTGATTAATTCAATTTTTATACCCATTTTTTGAAAAACACTTAGTATGTTGCCAAGGTTTTTGAGGGATGCATTTTTAATTCGAATTTCTGATTGGGTCATGGCTGCTAGTCCAATCCAACTACCTATTTCAATCATGTCAGGAAGAATTTTGTGTTTACAGCCGGATAATTTTTTCACCCCTTTAATGATTAATAAATTTGAGCCTACACCTGATATTTTAGCACCCATTGATTGGAGCATTTTACATAATTGTTGTATATATGGTTCACATGCAGCATTGTAAATGGTTGTTAAACCCTTGGATAGTACAGCGGCCATAATTATATTAGCTGTTCCGGTCACAGAAGCTTCTTCAAGAAGTATATAGTTTCCAGCTAATTTTTTACAGCTAATCTCATATGAGTTGTTGTCATTTTTTTTAAATATCGCCCCCAGTTTACTTAGACCCATAAAATGGGTATCGATTCTTCTTCGTCCAATTTTATCTCCGCCGGGCGGGTATAATATGATTTTTCCGAATCTGGCTAGTAAGGGACCCATAATCATTATAGAGCCTCTTATTTTTTGACTATTTTGTTTAAAATGGTCACTTTTTAGGTAGTTTATATCTATATTCTTTGCTTCAAATGAATAGGTGTTTTTACTTTTTTTAATTACGTTAACCCCTAGGCCTTTTAAGATGTTAATTAAGCATACAACATCAATTATATTTGGAATATTACTGATAATTATCTTTTGCTTTGTTAGCAATGTTGCAGCTATAACCTGTAGTGCTTCATTTTTAGCACCTTGAGGCTGGACAGTGCCTGATAATTTTTTTTCGCCAATAATTTTAAAACTTCCCATTTATTTTCGCGAGTAATTTTTTTTATGTGATTTTTTATAAAATGTTTTTTTACGTGTTGTTGGATGAGTTTGATAAACAGGAATCACTTTGGTTTTATCTAAATCTAGTTCTTCATTAGCAAAATATTCTAAATCGGTCCATATTTGTGAGTCTTGGACATTGGATTGATTCCAATTAAGATATGATCGCTTCATTTGCTGGGCGATGTGATTCAAAAGGTATTTTTTTAATTTTTCGTCACTTACTTTAACAGCTTCTTTAATAAGTTCAATAATTAATTTACCATAATGTTTATATTTGACACTTCCCTGAGTGTTATCAATTCTGTTGGTTTGGTTTGCTGTTTTTTCTAATTTTGGTTTTGGGTAAGGAGCATCTATTTCAAGTTTATTCTGACACATGATAAATAAATGATCCCATAATTTATGCTTATACTCTTCCGTGTCTCTTAAATGAGGATTTAAGTTCCCCATAATATTAATTAAAACTAAGGCTTGTTTATTTCTTTTGTTTGAATCTTTAATTTCTAACAAACTATTAGCCATTGAATGTATGTGTCTGCCATACTCTGGAATAATTAAAGGACTTAATTCAGTATTATATTTCATTAGATTATTTTTAATATAGAGTTACAAACTTATAAAAGAAAATATAGTTTTTTATAAAAGATCACATTATAATTTCAAATTTCGCAAATTTAGTTAATAAAATTTTTAATCCATGTTCTTCAAATATAACTGTGATTTTTTGATTACCATCACTGTTATTTATTTTTTGAATACTGCCTTTTCCAAATATATTATGCTTAATTTTCATTCCAATTTGTAGGTTTCGACTATCTCTATATTTTTCATTTGTAACTTTTCTTAATCCAATTGGGTTGATTTTTGTCTGACTATTTATTTTATTGGTTCTTGGTTTTTTAAAATACAGCTGTTGATTAAATTCATTTTTTATTTCCTTGTTTAAACAGTGTTCAATATTATCAATAAACATGCTTTTTTCAGATTGTTGTATGGTTCCGAATTGGAATCTATTTAAAGAATAGGATAATGTAACTTTTTTACTTGCACGGGTAATAGCAACATAGAGTAATCTTCTTTCTTCTTCTACACCGCTAGGTATTTTCAGGCTTCTTTGGGATGGGAATAAGCCATTTTCTAGCCCTACAATATAAACATATGGAAACTCTAGTCCTTTTGATTGGTGAATGGTCATAAGAGATACTTCACTTTTATTTGATGTTTCTTTATTTGTTTCGTCAAGAGATACTTCATTAATAAAATCTAGTATGGAATTGTTGGTTTTTTTTAATGAAAATAATTTTACACTGTTAAATAATTCACTTATATTTTCTAGTCTATTTATATTTTCGTCAGTTGGGTTATCTTTTAGTTTTCTTACTATTCCAGTTTTTTCAATTAATAATTCTGCTGTTTCAAAAATATTGCTATTTTGTGATTTAAATAATTCGTTTAATATTTCTTTAAAAATATTTAGTTTGTTTTTGGTGCCTGAATTTATTTGAATATTTTCAAGATTATTATAACTGAGTATTTTCCAAATAGATTTTTTTTCACTATTAGCTTTACCTCTTAATTTATTAATTGTGGTAGAGCCAATTCCTCGAACCGGGTAGTTAATGATTCTTAGTAAAGATTCGTTGTCATCGGGGTTCACAATTAATTTAAAATAAGCCATAATATCTTTGATTTCTTTTCTTTGATAAAAAGAAAGTCCACCATAAATTTTATATTTAATTCTTCTTTTTCTTAGTCCATCTTCAATTACTTTTGATTGACTATTATTTCGGTATAGTATGGCATGCTGGTGGTTAGTATTTGGGTTGTGACAAATTAAACGATATATAATTTCAGCAGTTTTATCTCCTTCGTTACGGTCATTGTAGTATTCAATCAATTGAATGGGATCACCGTTTTCGTTTTTACTAAATATTGTTTTTTCGATTTTTTGTTTATTGAAATTAATCAGCGTATTAGCTGCATGAACGATATTTTTAGTTGATCTGTAGTTTTGTTCTAATTTAAATTCCTTTACATTTTGATAGTTAGATTTAAAATTAAATATATTGTTTATGTTAGCTCCCCTAAAAGAATATATACTTTGAGAGTCATCACCAACAATACATATGTTTTGATATTTTTCACCTAGTTGTTGTATAATTGCATCTTGTACTTTATTAGTGTCTTGATACTCATCAATTAAAATATATTTAAATAATTCTTGATATTCTGTTAAAATCAATTTGTTTTTAGATAGTAAATGATAAGTGTTGATTAATAGATCATCAAAATCCATTGAGTTTGATTGAGTGCAAGATTCACAGTATTCTTGATATAATTCCACAAATTTTTCTCTTTTATTAATTTGGTCGTGTTTTATCAATTCAGCATTTTGCTTATATTTTTGACTATCAATCAATTGATTTTTCATAATAGATATTTTAGAAAAAACATATTTGGGATTGTACTGCTCTTTATCTAAATTACGATCTTTTATAATCCTTCGAATAATTTTAATAGAATCCTCGTTGTCATATATTGTGAAATTGGAATCATATCCCAATATATGAGCTTCTTTTCTAAGAATTTTTGCAAATATTGAATGGAAGGTGCCCATCCATACTGAATATGCAGCTTGAGTATTAGTTATTTCATACACTCGTTTTTTCATCTCGTTTGCTGCTTTATTTGTGAATGTGAGGGCGAGTATATTTTGGGGCTCTATGCCCTTGTTAATTAAATGAGCTATTCTTTCTGTAATTACACGTGTTTTTCCGGATCCTGGTCCTGCAATAATTATTACAGGTCCTTCAGTTTGCTTTACTGCGCTTTCTTGTTGTGGATTAAGTGTATTGGTATTGATATTCTCTTTAATCATGTGACTTTTTATACTGTGTAATTTTTTTCAATAAAATTATTATTATTTATAAAAAAATCATCAAAATAACGGGTATTTATTTTAATTATCTAATTTTTTAGATTACATATTATTTATGATATATAACATCCTGGTTTTCAGTTTTTTATATCAAAAAAAAAGGCTTTTTTTTTTTTAAAAAGATCATTCATGATAAAAAAAAGAAAAATTAGGTTTGATATAAGGATTAAAATTTATAGATTTGCAAACCATTTTTGAAAATGGATTTTTAATATGATTAATAACAGATTTAATTTTAAAAAAATATGCCCACTATACAACAATTAGTTAGAAAAGGTAGAAAGTCATTAGTTAAAAAGAGTAAGTCTTTGGCCTTGAGTGCATGTCCTCAGAGAAGAGGGGTGTGTACAAGAGTCTATACCACTACTCCTAAAAAACCTAACTCAGCTATGCGAAAAGTAGCTAGAGTAAGGTTGACGAATGGTTATGAAGTGAATGCCTATATTCCGGGTGAGGGACATAATTTACAAGAACACTCAATTGTTTTAGTTAGGGGCGGAAGAGTTAAGGATTTACCAGGTGTAAGGTATCATATTGTAAGGGGTGCGTTAGATACTGCTGGTGTTGAAGGCAGAAATCAAAGAAGATCCAAATATGGTACAAAAAGAGCTAAGAAAAAGTAATTAATTAAATAATTTATTTAAGTGAGAAAATCTAGAGCAAAAAAAAGAATTCTTTTACCAGATCCAAAATTTGGAGACAAGTTAGTGACACGTTTTGTGAATACTATGATGATGAGTGGTAAAAAAAATTTAGCATTTAAAATATTTTATGATGCCATGGATATTGTTGCGAAAAACCAACCTTCAGAAGAAGAATCACCAGTTGATATTTGGAAAAAAGCATTGTCAAATGTGATGCCACAAGTTGAAGTGAGAAGTAGAAGAATTGGAGGTGCAACTTTTCAAATACCAATGGAGATTAGACCAGAAAGAAAAGTGTCCATGGGGATGTCTTGGATGATAAAATTTTCAAGAAAAAGAAATGAAAAGTCTATGGCTCAAAAATTAGCTGCTGAAATATTAGCGGCATATAAAGAAGAAGGAGCTTCTATAAAGAAAAAGACAGAAGTTCATAAAATGGCAGAAGCTAATAAAGCCTTTTCACATTTTAGATTTTAAATAAAGATATTATGGCACAAAGAGATTTAAAATACACGAGAAATATAGGGATTATGGCCCATATAGATGCTGGTAAAACTACTACAACAGAGAGAGTTTTATACTATACTGGTTTAAGTCACAAAATTGGTGAGGTTCATGATGGAGCTGCTACAATGGATTGGATGGAGCAAGAACAAGAAAGAGGTATAACGATTACCTCAGCTGCTACAACAACAAATTGGAAATTTAGAGATGAAGAGTTTAAAATGAATATTATTGATACACCTGGTCACGTGGATTTTACGGTAGAAGTAGAGAGATCTTTAAGGGTTTTAGACGGAGCTGTAGCTTTATTTTGTGCTTCAGGTGGTGTTGAGCCACAATCTGAAACTGTTTGGCGTCAAGCAGACAGGTACAATGTACCTCGAATCGGTTTTGTAAATAAAATGGATCGAATTGGAGCTGATTTTTTTAGATGTGTTGATCAGGTCAAAGAGAGATTAAATGGTAATCCAATTCCACTTCAAATACCTATTGGTGCTGAAGATGATTTTAAGGGGGTGGTTGATTTAGTTACTATGAAGGGCATTATTTGGAATGAAGAGGATTTAGGCATGACTTATAAAGAAGTTGAAATTCCAGAGGAGCTACAAACGGTAGCAAACGAGTGGAGAGATAAAATGCTAGAAGCAGTAGCAGAATCAGATGAGGTTTTAATGGAGAAATATTTTGAAGATCCAGCTTCAATCAACACAGATGAAATTGAAGGAGCTATTAGAAAAGCTACATTAAATATGAGTATCACGCCTATGTTGTGTGGTTCAGCATTTAAAAACAAAGGTGTTCAAACATTATTAGATAATGTTATGTTATATCTTCCGAGTCCTTTAGATGTGCCTTCCATTGTGGGAGTTGATCCGAAAACAGATCAAGAAGTTACAAGGAAACCTCAAAATTCTGAGCCTTTTGCCGCACTTGCCTTTAAGATTGCTACAGATCCATTTGTTGGTCGACTATGTTTTTTTAGAGTTTATTCAGGTGTGTTGCCTGCAGGTTCTTATATATATAACACTAGATCGGGATCTAAAGAAAGAATATCTCGTATTTTTCAAATGCATTCAAACTCCAGAAATGCTTTAGATAAAATTGAGGCTGGAGATATTGGAGCAGCCGTTGGTTTCAAAGACATTCGAACAGGTGACACGCTATGTGTAGAAAATGCACCAGTTGTATTGGAATCGATGGATTTTCCTGATCCAGTTATTGGTATTGCAGTTGAGCCAAAAACACAAAATGATGTAGATAAATTAGGTGTTGCATTAAGCAAATTATCTGAAGAAGATCCAACTTTCCAAGTTAAAACAGATCATGATACAGGCCAAACAATTATATCAGGTATGGGAGAATTACATCTAGAAGTTCTTGTAGATAGATTAAAAAGAGAATTTAATGTAGAATGTAATCAAGGTGCTCCACAAGTTAATTATAAAGAAACTATACAGGGTTCAGTAGAACACAGAGAAGTTTATAAAAAACAAACAGGGGGTAGAGGAAAGTTTGCAGATATTATATTCACAATTGAGCCTAATGATGATCAAGAAAATCCAGGTTTAATTTTTATAGATAAGGTAAAAGGAGGGAATATACCTAAAGAATTTATACCGTCTGTTAAGAAAGGTTTCGAGGATTCTATGAAAAATGGTGTTTTGGCTGGTTATGAAGTAGACTCTATGAAGGTGACCTTGCAGGATGGTTCATTCCATGCGGTTGATTCAGATCAGCTGTCTTTTGAGATATGTGCAAAATCTGCATTTAGAGAAGCTATGCCTAAATGTCAACCAGTATTACTAGAGCCATTTATGAAGCTTGAAGTTGTAACACCAGAGGCGAATATGGGAGATGTAATAGGTGATTTAAATAAACGAAGAGGTTTAATTGAAGGAACAAGTGAAAGAAGCGGCGCTACAATCGTAAATGCAAAAATACCATTATCAGAGATGTTTGGATATGTTACTGATTTAAGGACAATAACTTCTGGTCGTGCTACATCAACGATGGAGTTTAGTCATTATGATCAAGTTCCTAAAAATATTGCAGATGAAGTAATAGCTAAAAATAAAAAAGTAGAAGCATAAGTTATGAGTCAGAGAATAAGAATAAAATTAAAATCATATGACTATAATTTAGTCGATAAGTCTGCAGAGAAGATAGTCAAAACCGTAAAATCAACAGGAGCAGTAGTGAATGGCCCAATTCCCCTGCCTACTAATAAGAAAATTTTTACTGTTTTAAGATCTCCTCACGTTAATAAAAAATCAAGAGAACAATTTGAATTGAACTCTTATAAAAGATTATTAGATATATATAGTACTTCAACAAGTACGGTAGATGCTTTAATGAAATTAGAGCTACCAAGTGGTGTTGAGGTAGAAATAAAAGCTTAGTTATGGCAGGTATTTTAGGAAAAAAAATTGGAATGAGTAGTTTCTATGATGAAAAAGGAAAGAATATTCCTTGTACTATGGTAGAAGCTGGACCATGTGTTGTTACTCAAATTAAAGATCTTGAAAAGGATGGTTACTCCTCTGTTCAATTAGGTTTTGATGAAAAAAGATCTATTAGAACTACTAAGTCAGAACTAGGTCATGCTAAAAAAGCTAATACATCTGTAAAAAAGATTTACGCAGAATTTGAAAATAATTTTACTGAAACTACTGAAGATGGGTCAGTAAGTCAAAGAGAGTGTAAATTGGGAGATGTTATTAATGTAGAATTATTTAAAGAAGGAGAATATGTAGATGTTACTAGCACTAGTAAAGGTAAAGGATTTCAGGGCGTTGTTAAAAGGCATGGTTTTGCTGGTGTTGGAGATGCTACTCATGGACAACACAATCGAATGAGAGCTCCTGGCTCTATAGGTGCTGCTTCATATCCTGCCAGGGTATTTAAAGGCATGCGTATGGGGGGACGTATGGGAGGTAAGCAAGTCACTGTAAAGAATCTCCAAGTTTTAAAGGTTATAAAGGATAAAAATGTGATTATATTAAAAGGTGCTATTCCAGGGCCTAATAATGGATATTTAAATATTACAAACTAATGAAATTACCAGTTTTAAATATTAAAGGAAAGGATACGGGCAGACAAGTTACTCTCGATAAATCTATATTTGGTGTAGAAGCTCATAATCATTCTGTTTATTTAGCAGTTAAGCAATTTCGTGCAAATAATAGACAGGGTACTAGTAAGTCTAAGGAAAGAGGTGAAATAACTGGGAGTACGCGAAAAATTAAGAAGCAGAAAGGCACAGGAACTGCGCGTGCAGGGAGTATTAAAAACCCTTTATTTAGAGGTGGAGGTCGTATTTTTGGACCTAGTCCTAGAAATTATAATTCTAAATTAAATAAGAAAGTAAAAGATTTAGCACGTTTTTCAGCTTTAAGTGATAAAGCTAATTCTAAAAATTTGTTGGTTGTGGAAGATTTTAATTTTAAAAATCCCAAAACTAAAGAATATGTGAATTTATTGAAAAACCTAGGCGTGGTTAATGAAAAGACAATGTTAGTATTATCAGAAAATAACAAGTCTATTGTATTATCAGCAAGAAATTTGTCCAAAACTAATGTGGTTTCTTCAAATGAAATCAATGTTTACAATATTTTAGATGCTAATAAATTAATCATAGTTGAAAGTGCATTAAAAAATTTAAAAAAATAACTTAAATGGATTTAATAATTAGACCTATAGTAACTGAAAAAATCACAAATCAAACGGAACTTTTTAACAGGTATGCGTTTGTTGTATCTAGGTTAGCAAATAAAATTGATATTAAAAAATCGATAGAAGTTCTATATGATGTAAAAGTTAAATCTGTCAGAACGATGAATTATTATGGTAAAACTAAAAGCAGATTTACTAAAGCAGGTGTAGTTCGTGGTAAAAAAAGCGCTTTTAAAAAAGCTATTGTAGAATTATTTGAGGGCAGTAGTATAGATTTTTATAACAACGTGTAATTATGGCAATAAAAAAGATCAATCCATTAACTCCTGGACAACGTTTTAAAGTTGTTACAACATTTGATGATGTAACTGCTTCAAAACCAGAAAAAGCATTAACTAAAGTTAAAACTAGAAGTGGAGGTAGAAATAATGATGGTAGAATGACCATGAGATATCTTGGTGGAGGTCATAAGAAAAAGTATCGAATTATTGATTTTAAAAGAGATAAGTTTGGAATTCCTGCTACAGTAAAAACTATTGAGTATGACCCTAATAGGACTGCTCGAATTGCTCTTTTGTTTTATGCAGATGGAGAAAAAAGATATATAATTGCCCCTAAAGACTTAAAAGTAGGCAGTCAGGTTATTTCAGGAAAAGGTATAGCACCTAATACTGGAAACACGTTATATCTTGCAGATATTCCTTTAGGTACTACAGTACATAATGTAGAGCTTTCTCCTGGGAAAGGAGCTTCTTTTGCGAGAAGTGCAGGATCAGGAGTACAATTAGTGGCTAGGGAAGGTAAGTATGCAACATTAAAATTACCTAGTGGTGAGACAAGGTTAGTTTTAGTGACCTGTTTAGCTACTATAGGTGTTGTTTCAAATGCAGAACATGGTTTGCAGAAATCAGGAAAAGCAGGACGAAGTAGATGGTTTGGTAGAAGACCAAGAACTAGAGGTGTAGCCATGAACCCTGTTGATCACCCTATGGGTGGAGGTGAAGGAAAATCTTCAGGTGGACATCCTAGATCTAGAAATGGAGTGCCAGCTAAAGGTTTTAAAACAAGAGCTAAGAAAAAATTATCAAATAAATATATTGTAAAACGTAGAAAGTAAACTATGGGAAGATCGTTAAAAAAAGGACCTTATGTACATTATAAACTATTAAAAAAAGTAGAAGATAATGTTAGCAATAATAAAAAGACTGTTATTAAAACATGGAGTAGGTCTTCAATGATTATTCCTGATTTTGTTGGTCAAACATTTGCTGTACATAATGGTAAACAGTTTGTGCCAGTATTTATAACAGAAAATATGGTTGGACATAAATTAGGAGAGTTTTCACCTACTAGATCTTTCAGAGGACATGGCGGTAAGAAAAGATAAAATTAAGTATAGTTAAATGGTAGATAAAAAAACAAATAATACAATAGAATCAACAAACTCCTTTGATAGTAAAGAGGTGGTGGCAAAATTAAAAAATTGTCCCACTTCACCTAGAAAAATGAGATTAGTTGCTGATCAGATTAGAGGACTTAATGTAGATAAGGCATTGGTTCTATTAAAACACAGTACAAAAGAGGCTTCAATTAGATTAGAGAAATTATTGCTCTCAGCAATATCTAATTGGCAAATGAAACATGGTGGTGAAAGTAATGAATTAATTATTACAAGTATATTTGTGGATTCTGGCAGAATGTTAAAAAGAATGCAGCCAGCTCCACAGGGTAGAGCACATAGAATAAGAAAACGTTCAAATCATGTAACAATAATGGTTGGTTTAAAAGATACAAATTAATTATGGGACAAAAAACAAATCCAATAGGCAATAGACTAGGTTTTATAAGAGGCTGGGATTCAGCTTGGTATGGGGGTAAAGATTTTGGTGATAGAATTTTAGAAGATTATAAAATACGTAAATATCTTCATGCGAGATTAAAAAAAGCTAGTGTTTCAAAAATTGTTATTGAAAGAACATTAAAAATTATTACCGTTACAATTAGTACATCTAGACCGGGTCTTATTATTGGGAAAGGGGGACAAGAAGTGGATAAATTAAAGGAAGAGTTAAAAAAAATAACTTCTAAGGAGGTTCAAGTTAATATTTATGAGATAAAAAGGCCAGAATTAGATTCTAAGTTAGTTGCTAGAAATATTGCTAATCAAATAGAAGGTCGATTTCCATATAGAAGGGCTGTGAAGATGGCAATTGCTGCTGCTATGAGAATGGGAGCTGAGGGCATAAAAGTTCAAGTTTCAGGTCGATTAAATGGAGTTGAAATGGCACGATCTGAAATGTATAAAGAGGGGAGAACACCACTTCATACGTTTCGTGCTGATATTGACTATGCAATTGAAGAGGCATTAACCACTTATGGTTTAATTGGTGTTAAAGTTTGGATATGCAAGGGTGAGGTTTATGGTAAGCGTAGTTTGACGCCTATTGAAACAATTGTTGTGGGTACTAAGAGAGGATCAAATAGAGGTTCAAATCATAGAAAAAAAAATAGATAATTAAAAAATATTATGCTACAACCAAAGAAAACAAAATATAGAAAAAGTCAAAAGGGGAAAATGAAAGGTAATGCTCAAAGAGGTGCAACCTTAAATTTTGGTTCGTATGGTATTAAGTCATTAGATGAATGTTTTATTACTGCTAGGCAGATAGAGGCTGCTCGTATTGCTGCTACTAGATATATGAAGAGAGAAGGACAATTATGGATTCGTATTTTTCCGGACAAAGTTCTTACTAAGAAACCTGCGGAAGTTAGAATGGGTAAAGGAAAAGGAGCTCCTGAATATTGGGTTGCGGTTGTAAAGCCTGGTAGAATGTTGTTCGAGTGCGATGGTGTTAGTTTAGAAATTGCTACAGAAGCACTTAGGTTAGCTGCTCAAAAATTACCAGTGAAAACAAAGTTTATTAAAAGAAGAGATTTAATTAATTAATTATGGCTAATAAAAACTTAATAAGTGAAATGACTGATTTGGAACTTCTAAAGAAATTAGAAGATGATAGAGCTTCATTTAGAAAAATGAAATTATATCATAAAACGGCCACTTTAGATAATCCAATATCTTTAAGAGCAAGAAGGCGAGAGATTGCTAAATTGTTAACAGAGATTAATAAAAGAAAAATAAAATGAGTGATAGAAAA
>NZUB01000005.1 GCA_002696965.1 Flavobacteriales bacterium
AATAATCTTTCTGTTGGTGAATATAATCTTTTAATAGAGTGCATTGATAACACAAGTCCTGTTTTTGGTTGTGAGCTAGATACAGTATTAGTAATAGAATCTCCACTTGAATTTACATATGATTTTACAGTCAATAATGTGTCCTGTTTTGTTGATGAAGATTCTAATGGAATTAATGACATTATTGATGGATTTATAGAAATTAATTTAACAGGTGGAACATCTCCTTACTCTACAGTTTTAGGTTTAGCAGACGGTACTATTTTAGATACACAAATAGGTACTTCAGTTGTTTTTAATAACCTTGCTGTTGGAGATTATTACTTTTCCCCTTTAGATGCTAATGGTTGTTTGGTTTTTGAGCAAGAAGTTTTTTTTAGTGTCTCTGAACCTGAACCTTTAGTTATTGATAGTTTTGTTATTTCAAATTATAATGATTTTGAAATCTCGTGTAATTTGGGTCAAGATGGTTTTGTAAATATAAATGTTTCTGGGGGTACTGAGCCTTATAGTTTTTTATGGTCAGATAACTCATCTAATCAAAACTTAACTAATGTTTCATCAGGCACATACTCTGTTATAGTAACAGACCAAAATGATTGTACTGTAGAATTAGATAATCTAGTGCTTAATGAACCTTCTTTAGTAAATTTTAGTGCTACAATTGATCCTGTTTCATGTAGTGGGGCCTCTGATGGAAGTATATCAGTGGAAGTTTCAGGTGCAGTTGCTCCTTATGATTTTTTATGGCCTGAATTAAATGAAAATTCTTTATCTGTAGACAACCTCCCTTTAGGAGACTATACTTTGCAGGTAATTGATGCCAATGAGTGCATATATACTGAGGTGTTTAATGTATCTACTCCCAATCCAATTGTTATTTCGGATGTAATAACTAATATTTCATGTTTTGAAGCTAGTGATGGTTCTATTGATATAAGTGTTTCTGGAGGAGTTCCACCCTATATTTATCAATGGTCAAATACAGAAAATATTGAAGACTTATCAAATTTAGAACCTGGTGACTATGAAGTGATTGTTACAGACTCAGAAGGTTGTTTTGAAACTGCAATATATCAAATAATTGAACCAGGTTTATTAACGGCTACTGTATCAGTTAATGATGTCGCATGTTTTGGAGAGAACTCGGGTTCTGTGGCTACAAGTATTGAAGGAGGTACACCACCTTATAGTGAGTCGTGGAGTGGAGGTGCTAATCCTAACAATATGTTTGCAGGAACATATGAATTAACGATCACAGATTTAAATGGTTGTATATTTGTTTTATCAGATATTATTATCAATCAACCAGCAACTCCATTACAATTAGGTGCTTTTATTACTGATGTGTTGCCATGTAATGGAGGATTAACTGGTATTATTGAACCATTTGCTCAAGGCGGAACAGAGCCTTATATTTTTACAATGGCAGGTAATAATAATTTTAATGGTTTAGGTGCTGATAACTATACTGTTTTTGTAGAAGATGGTAATGGTTGTTTAGTACAAGAAGTTTTTACAGTTGATGAACCTGCTCCGGTTTCTGCAAACCTTACTGTTACTGATGTGTCATGTTTTGGTTTTACTGACGGTCAGGCGACAGCAGTTGCTCTAGGTGGTACTCCCCCATATAATATATCTTGGATAGATATTGAATCTGATCAATTTGTTGATAATACCAATCTTGCACCAGGTGAATATAATTTATATATTGAAGATGCTCTTGGTTGTTCTTATAATGATTATTTTATTGTCAATGAACCCTTGAGTAATCAACTGGAAATTATATCCAATGATTCACCAAGTTGTTTAAATCCTTTTAACATCAGTGTTGTGAGCGCAAATGGTGGCTCAGGATTTTGGTCTGGAATTGGTCCAGGTAGTGTATCTTTTTCGAATCCTAATGCCACTGAAACCACTGTGATAGTTACAGATTTTGGAACTTATCTTATTTCATACACAGATGGTTGTGGTGAGGAAGTTGATATCTATATTGAAATGAGTAGTGTTGAACCTGAAGCTTCTGCGTCACCATCACTTGTGTATTGTGATTTTCAAACTACTTTAGAAGCTTCATCAGAAAGTAATCAGGGTTATTGGACTTTGTTAGATGCACCAGATAATACAGAGGTGGATTTTGTAGATGGTGTTAATTCATTTAATACAGAAATTATTGCTAGTGGTATTAATTCAAGTGATGTTTGTTGTTATGGAGATTATTTATTCTCATTTACTTCTTGTGGCGCTGAAAGTTTTGTTTCTTTATCATTTGAAAAAGAAGCTCCAACTTTTGGTGTTTCTACATTCCAAGAATGTGTTTTAGATGGTCAAATATTTATATTAAATCCAATTTCGTTTACTGATGCTTTAATTAATCCTGGTGATTGGCAGTGTGGAACATGTTTATATGATCTGAATAATAATGGTATTTGTGATGATAATGAATGGCAAGAAACAAATGATGTGATTATTACCTATGAAACACCACATGAAGTTGCATATACGGTTCCAGACTATGGTCTTTATGAGTTTAGATATTTTGTGTGTGATACTTTTTATCAGAAAATTGTTGGATTTTCATGTCCTTTAGAAATTCCAAATGTATTTACACCTAATGGTGATTCTCAGAATGATGTTTTTTTAAGTAATGATTTAATTCCAGGTATTCATATAAATATTGATTTTTTAGTTTTCAACAGGGATGGTCAAATTGTTCATTCACAATCTAATTATGACTATCAGAACACATTATGGGATGGTACCACAAATGAATCAGACAACCAGGAGTTATCAGATGGTGTTTATTACTATGTATTAGAATTATTTAATACAGCTAGTCAAAGACAGGAGTATTATAGCGGATATGTGCATTTGTTTAGGGGTAGTTAGTTTAAAATTTATAAAATATTATTAATATGAAGAAATTATTTTTTTTATTCATAATGGTAAGCTATTATGGTTTAGGTCAGTTAAATTGGCAAGAGGTAAATACAGGGGCGAGTACAAGTACAATTATTTCTGTAGGTAATATTTCTATTTGGGGAATGAGTGCCCCTACATTAAACGGTCAAGATCTTCCTGAAGGATCTTTAATAGGTGTGTTTTTTCTCAATGATGATGATGAATATGTTTGTGGTGGCGTTGAACCTTGGATAGGAGGCGATAATAATATTGCACTTACTGCTTGGGGAACTGAATCAGGACTTGATAATGGTTTTGCTGCAAATGAAGTATTTACCTTTTTTGTTAGGGTTTGTGATGGTCCTTGTTTTACTGATAGTGGGAATGATGGAAATGATGTTTATGTTGATTCTTTTGAGGTGGCAGATGGTACAGACTATATAGCTTTATCTCCTGTAATGGTTAGTCCAACATCTGATAATGATCAAATCGACACTGAGGTTTATACGGATGGTGGATTAGCTGGTTTACAATCTGCAGATTTTACAGAGTATGTAGACTTAGAAGAGTGTTCTTGTGCTGACGGTACTCCAACAGCAGTTGTTGCAGGAGTTGTTTGTCAAGTTATTGGAGGTTGTTCAGATCCGGGGGCATCAAATTATAGTGATTGTTATTTTGGTAGTTACTTTCCTACATTTTCGAATGAAATTTGTGAAGACTCAGAGGTTGTAGGTTGTACGTGTAATTTATCATATAACTACAATCCAGATGCAACCGAAGATGATGGTACTTGTGTTGTTATTTCAGGTGGTTGTGGAGATGCTACTGCTCTTAACTATTCTGGTGATATTTGTTCTACAGCTATTTTTCTCGCTAACGATTGTGTATTTGATTTGCCAGAGCCAGGGCCAATGGAATATGTAATAACTGATGCAAATATGACTGTTCAGGTTAGCAGCAATGTAATATTATTAAATGGAGAGCCAGCTCCATTAGGATCAAAAATTGGTGCATATTATACTAATAATGAAGACGAACTTGTAAATGCAGGTTATGAAATAATAAATGGTGAGGATCAATATGCCATTGCAGTATGGGCATCAGAATCAGGACTTGATAATGGTTTTGCTGCGGGCGAAGAAATTACGTGGGTTTTACAAGTGGGAAATGATTTTTTATTGGCAGATGCTGCAACAATGAATTCTGCTCCTCCTTTCTCAGAAACATTCGTTGCTAATGGATTTGGTCAAGTACTGTCCGTACAATTTTCGGGAGATGTAGTGATTGATGTTCCTGGTTGTACTGAAGAATCTGCATATAATTACAATTCTGCTGCTACTTTTGATGATGGTTCTTGTTATAGCTTAGATGATTTAGAATTTGATTTTACAATAACTGATGCCAATATGACAATTCAGGTTGCTCAATCTGCTGTGACTTTTAATGGAATAGGTAATGAGCCTTCATGTGGTTCTTTGTTAGGAGGTTTTTATACAAATCAAGATGGTCAGCTGCTATGTGGTGGATATCAAGTTTGGTGTGATGATTTTTCTAACAATCAATTAGCGATTGCTCTTTGGCAATCTGAAGCTGGAATGGATAATGGATTTGATTCAGGAGAAGAGATAATATGGGTTTTGTCTGTTGGTGGACAAAATTTTATTGCTGAGAGTTCTACTATGAATCCCGCCCCTCCCTTTGAGAATACTTATACTGCAAATGGATTCGGACAATTACTCGTAGCTGAATTTTTTGGAGATATTTTAGGTTGCATAGATGCATCAGCATGTAATTATAATTCGGATGCTACTATAGATGATAATAGTTGTGAGTATGATAGTTGTTTAGGTTGTATAGATGAATCAGCATGTAATTATAATTCAGAGGCTACTATAGATAATAATAGTTGTATTTCTCCAATTATGTGGTATTATGATACAGATGGTGATACTTTGGGTGATGAATTGTATCCACTAGCGACGCTTGCTTGTGATTTGCCGGGAATTGGATATGTAGATAATAATGATGACCCATGTCCTGAAGACTTTGATAACATACCTGGTTGTACAGATGAAAATTCTGCCAATTATAATCCAGATGCTTGTTTTGATGATGATTCATGTATATTGGTTGTAGAAGGTTGTACAGATGATACAGCATTAAACTTTAATCCTTTAGCGAATTCAGATGACGGTTCATGTATTGCAATAGTTTTAGGCTGTACAGACCCAACTTCTTTTAATTATAATGTAGATGCTAATACAGATGATGGGTCATGTTGTACTATTGCTGGTTGTACAGATGAAAATTCGATTAATTACGATCCTGATGCTTGTTTTGATAATAATAACTGTGTTGCAATAGTTTTAGGCTGTACAGATCCTCTTGCATTTAACTATGATGAATATGCTAATACAAATGATGGTTCATGTGAGGCAGTAGTTTTAGGCTGTATAGATAATTTAGCGTGTAATTATAATGAAGAGGCTAATACAATAGATGGTTCATGTATATATGCAGAAACTTATTATGATTGTAATGATGTTTGTTTAAATGATGAAGATAATGATGGAGTCTGTGATGAATTAGAAATTTTGGGATGTACTGATAATACAGCTTTTAATTATGATTCATCTGCTACAGATGACGATGGATCTTGTGAACCAATAGTATTTGGCTGTATAGACCCATCTTCTTTTAATTATAATCCTTTAGCTAATACAGATGATGGATCTTGTTGTTATATAGAAGGTTGTACAGATGAAAATTCGATTAATTACAATCCAAATACTTGTTTTGATGATGGTTCGTGTATTGCAATAGTTTTAGGTTGTACGGATCCTCTTGCATTTAACTATAATGAGAATGCTAATATAGATGATGGTTCATGTATACCATTTATATATGGTTGTATAGATGAATTAGCATGTAATTTTGATGCAAGTGCTAATACTGATGATGGTTCATGTTTAGGCCCAGATCAATTCTATGATTGCGATGGAAATTGTTTAGAAGATATAGATGGTGATGGTGTTTGTGATCCACTAGAAGTAGGAGGTTGTACAGATGTTAATGCATTAAACTATAATCCAGAAGCCACCGAAGATGGTATTTGTATTTTTACCGGTTGTTTAGATGCAAGCGCATGTAATTTTGACCCAAATGGTGTTTTTAATGAACCTGTCGATTGTGATTATGAATCATGTGTGGGATGTACAAATTCGGCAGCATCAAATTATAATCCAAACGCAATTATAGATAATGGAAGTTGTATAATATATGACTGTACAGATGCTTCTGCTTGTAATTACAATCCAGATGCCACAGAAGATGATGGTTCTTGCGATTATTCATGTTTTGGTTGTACAGATGAAACCGCATATAATTATAATCCAGATGCTACAGAGGATGATGGTTCTTGTGAACCAGTAGTGTTAGGTTGTTTAGACATTATAGCATGTAATTATGATTCAACATTTAATACTAGTGATGGTTCTTGTGAATATCCAGTTGAAGGATTTGATTGTGATGGTAATCAATTAGCGTTAGATACTCCATGGGGAAATAATAGTGGATGTGCTTTTAATAATCATGTAGTTGGATTTTCATCTCCTTCTTTTAATTCGGGTGATTATATTGGTGTGTTTTATTTAGATGATAATGGTAGCCTTGTGTTTTCTCAAGGAGTTGAGTATACAGGTAGCAATTTCGCAATGACCATTTGTAGTGATGATGCAACTACTACTGAAAAAGATGGTTTTGATGTTGGTGAAAGTTTTTTCTGGCAGATTTGGCCCGCTGGTGAAGATTGTTCATATCCTATCAATGTTGAATACTCTGAAAATCAACCCTCATCAAGTTCTTTTGAAGTCGAAGGTGTTTCTGAAATTATTGCGTATACAGAATCTCCTCTTTCAGTTTCTGTTTTGGTCTCTGATGTTTCTTGTTTTGGTCATTTTGATGGTTTTGCTACTTTAGATATCACCGGAGGAATTCCTTTTGGTGATGATTCCTACATAATTGATGGACAATTAGATAATTTAAATGCAGGAAACTATTCTGTTACTATCACAGATTATAATGGTTGTCAGGAGATTGTTGAATTTATTATCTCTGAACCAGACCCGTTACAGCTATCTCTAAATGGATCTGATTATAATGGTTTTGGAGTCAGTTGTAATGGTGCATCAGATGGATGGATTGATTTAGAAGTCACAGGAGGTACTGGTAATTATACATATAACTGGGATAATGGTTCAGAAACGCAAGACCTAGAAAATATCGGTGCTGGTACTTATATAATTATAGTAACCGATGATAATGAATGTTCAGTAGCTTCAGAATTTGTGGTCTCGGAACCAGAAGATGAGTTGCAAATATCTGGATCAACATCTGATTATAATGGTTTTGGAGTAAGTTGTAATGGTGCATCAGATGGATTTATAGATGTAACAGTCTCTGGTGGAGTAGGTAATTATACCTATTCATGGTCAAATGGTGCAACATCTCAAAACTTAAATAATTTAGAACCTGGCACATATGTATTGATAGTAATTGATGATAATGGCTGTTCTGCAGATTTATCCTTTGTAATTAATGAGCCAGATTTATTTTTAATTAATTTTGAAACTTCACCAGGAGAATATTCTAATTGTTCTTCAGGTTCGGCTAGTATTTTGGTAACAGGTGGGACAGCACCATATCAGTATTTATGGTCTAATGGATCGATAGAATCAGAGATTACTGCTTTGTGTGGTGGTGAGTATTCTGTTACTGTAACAGATGGTAATGGATGTGTTGTTGAACAGGAAGTTACTGTAGATTATTTATCACCTGAGGGATGGGATATAAATGAAACAGATTTGTCACATATTATTAATATTCCATTAGATGCTGTTATGCTACTTGATCAAGTAGATTTAACTCCTGGTGATTATATTGGTGTGTTTTTTGATAATGAAGATGGAACTCAAGCTTGTGGAGGTTATGCTATGTGGATAGGTGAAACAACACAACTTATTGCTTATGGAAATGATGGTGTCAATAACGGGTTTGAAGATTTAGAGCAGTTTAAATGGAGAGTATGGGATAATGAAACGGAAACAGAAGCTCATGGGTTTGTAGTTTATGATGAAACCTACCCCAGCGAAAGATATTTTAGTAATGGCGGTGAAAGTGGTGTTTTAGCATCAGTATTCGCTACCTACCAAATGATTCCACTTAATGAAAATCCTTACACTGACTGGGATATTATATCTACTTATATTAATTCTGAAGAAGATGTGCAGTCAATGTTTGTACCTATTCTAGAAGAACTGGTAATTATTAAAGATGCTAATGGTTTAGTTTATTGGCCAGATTGGGAGATTAACACATTGGTAAATTTAAATAATCATGATGCATATGGTGTAAAAACATGGTCTCCTAATGAATTAATTGTGCAAGGAGATTTTATTCAACCAGAAGACATTGTTTTTGATTTATCAGGTTGGAACTATATATCTTACCCAAGGTATCTTTCAATGTCTTTAGAAGATGCTTTATCATCTGTTTTAGGAAATATTAAATTACTTAAGGATGATTCAGGTAATGTGTATTGGCCTGAATTAAATATTAATACTGTTGAACAAATGAGTCCAGGTGAGGGTTATGTGTTAAAAGTTTTTGAAGATCAATCATTTTCTTATCCCTCAAATAGTGATGGCTCCTTTAATCTTAATGATTTAGTTGGTTGGAATAACTCAGGAAGAATTGGTTTAGATAGACCTTTGTATTACTCTGATTTTCAGAAAACTAACAATAACATGACTATTGGTGTTCCACTGAATGTATGGAACAATTTTGATATTCAAAATGGTGATGAAATAGCAGCATTAGATACTGAAGGTAATATCTTTGGTGCTGCTGTTTTAAGTGAGTCTAATAATGTTTTAGTGGTTTGGGGTGATGATGAATTTTCTTTAGAAAAAGATGGTATGCTAAGTGGTGAAGAATTACTCTTTGAATTGTGGGATGAGTCTTCAAACAAAGTGTATGATTTACAATTTACATGGCAAGAAGGTGATGATAAGTATAATATAAATGGTATTAATATTGCTTCCAATGCTATAGTTAGTAATCAAGATAATCAAGTGTTTGATAATATTAAATGCTACCCTAATCCAAACACTGGAAGCTTTAATATAGAATTGTTATTAAATAATAAAACAGATGTTGTAATTGATGTTTTCAATGCAATTGGTAAAAAAGTACATACGTTAGATTGTGGACCATTGAATATGGGCTCTTATAATCTACCTATTGCTTTAAAAAATGTAGGCCAAGGAATGTATTATATAGAGTTCAGAAGTAGTTTAGAATCTAAACAAATCATATTTAATATAACAGATTAAAACTATGTTTAGAGAGTTATTGTTTTTAGTATGTTCTTTTTTTGCCCTTATAGGCACATCTCAAAATTGGAATAATTTTAATGCACCAGCTGCTACTGATTGTAATGCATCGATTGCTCTTCCAGAGAACAGCACTATAACTGTTAATAATGAACCTATAACTAATGGTGATATAATTGGTGTGTTTTATAATAATGGTTCAGAATTAGTTCTTGGAGGACTAATAACTTGGACAGGATTAACACAAAACATAGTAGCATGGGGCTCTGAAGCAGGAGAAAATAATGGTTTTCAAGCCGGAGAAGAGTATGTCTGGTATGTATATGATATTGAAACAGATCAGTCTATCATAGCATCTAATATTCAAATGCTGTTTGGTGACAACACATACACTTGTAATGGACTTTTAGCTGTATCTGTTTTAGACTTTTTGAGTGCGGGTTGTTCAGATTCAAGTGCATGTAATTATTGTGATTTGTGCTTTGAAATTGATGACTCATTGTGTCAATATACAGACGATCCAATATATGATTGTAATAATAATTGTGTTAATGATTTAGATGGCGATGGGGTTTGTGATGAATTAGAAATTTTAGGATGTACAGATGATTCTGCAGCTAATTACAATCCAAATGCTACTGAAGATGATAATACAACCTGTAATTATGTTATTTTAGGTTGTACCAATTCAATTGCAAGTAATTATAATGTAAATGCAACAGAAGATGATGGTTCTTGCTTGTATTGTAGTGATGTTAATGCCGATAATTTTTATAATGGTAATGACGGATCTTTTTGCTTAGATGATTTATATAATAATTATACTTTAGAAATAGGTTCCGATGGATTACTAGATTGTTGTTTTTATGCTAATCCAGGCTGTACAGATGATGGTACTTGTGTTGATGAAGATGGTGATGGTGATTTGGATGAATGTGATGATAAGTTTTTATATACTTCAGACTCAGGAGAGTTATTGTATTATCAAAGCCCATTTCCAGGAGTACCAGCAGCCAATTATAATCCAAGTGCAAATATTTTAATTGGTGTTGATTATTGTTATTATTTCCCAGCTTGTCAAGATCCGGATGCTATGAATTATGGATATAATTGTAATGGGGATGATGTTTTGTCTATAGCCCAAGCTAATGATTTTTCAATTGATTTTAATGAAGAACCTGAAACATCAATTTTTACAATTATATTTAATCAGTATGAGTTTATTTTTGAAGATTCAGAAAATTGTTGTTTATATTATGGATGTGATGATATTAATGCTGATAATTTTCATGATTTAGATGGTGATTTTTATCAAAATATTCCTGAGCAAGAAAACTATAATCCTCCCGGTATTCTTAATTATAATCTTGTTTTTAGTCTTGATGGTAGCTATGAAATATTTAATCCAGATTTGCCAGATTGGGCTAATGTGGTAAGTGTTTTGTCTTCCAGTGATATAGATGGAGATGGGATTTTAAATAATATTGATTCAGATATTGATGGTGATAGCTTTAATTACTTATTTCAATATACTAATCAATCAGATTTAGATACTTTTTCACCTTGTATTTATCTAGGTTGTACTGATGGTGGTGACACAGAAGATGGAGATGGAATAATTGCATATAATTACAATCCAAATGCTAATGTAGATGATGGTTCATGTGAATATTATGTTTGTAATGATCCGGCTTCAATGAATTATATTCCACCATGTATAGATGATGGTTTTCAGGATTGGTCACCTTATCCTGGTTATCCAGCTTGTAATTTTGGAATGCCACAAGATATAAATAATCCTTATGCCACACAGGGGTGTTTATATTCTGAATCTGATTGTTCGGATGTTTTTATTTCTAAAAATTATTGTTATGATGACTTTTATGATAATCAAATTTTTGTTCCCAATCCTGATGACTTATATGATTGCTGCCAGTATTTAGGCTGTTTAGATCCTAGTGCATTTAATTATAATTCTGGAGCTACTATTCAAGAGTTAGTTTTTAATGTTAATCCCGATTCGCCATATCCATATTCGCCAATTCCAATTGTGTCAGATAATGGAGATATAATAGGATATGAAGATACATGTTACCCTTATATATATGGTTGTACAGACGAGGATGCAGAAAATTTTAATGATTATGATAATGATGGTTTTTCAGATACATGGGTTGAGGATGAAGTGCCTGTTTGGCAATTAACAGATGTTAATATTAATGAAAATGGACTTAATATGTTTGGTATTGATGATATGGATATGATAGAGTTGTTTAACTTATCAGGAAGTCATACAAATGTTAATTCTTTGCCTCCAGGAAATCTTAATTCAGTAAATCCTTGTCAGTATATATATGGTTGCACGGATCCTTGCTTTATAGAGTATTATAATGTGGTAGAATATAATTCGCAAGAAGATTTCAACTTTTCTTTCATTAATAATATATTGAATAATAATGGTTGCGATTTTGAATATAATTATGGGTGTACGGAGATACTAATACCAAATCCACAGCCTACATTCGATGATGGTTCTTGTACTAATCTTCTTGTGTATGGTTGTATGGATCCTGATGCAGCTAATTATAATCCTAATGCAACGATTAATGATTGCACCAGTTGTATTTCGTCTATTGAAATTGACTTTACTGTTAATAACCCAGATTGTTATAGTGATTTAAGCGGTGATTTTTCATGGACCATCTCAGGAGGAGTTCCTCCTTATCAATTTGTTTTATATAATGATATGGGTGATGTTGTTGAAGAAATGATTTTGCAAGAGAATATTGAAAACATACTAAATCTTGAGTTAGGAGATTATTTTATAGAAGTTACAGATTTTTTAAATTATAATAATTCCGTTTCTTTTTCTATATTGGAATCTTCTGATTTTGTTATTGACTTATGGGAGTCTGGAGGTTGGTTGATTACTAACTCAGGTTATGATAATTATGAGTGGACATTAAATGGTAATATTTTATTAGATATCGATCCTAATACATATCAAATATCTCCTTCACTTTCTGGTCTCTATGGTGTAACAGCAACATATGATTATAATAACGGTACATGTATATCAAATACTGCATTTGAAAATTTTATAGTTTTTCAAAGTAGTTTAGATGAATCTCAAAATCTATTAGTCACTTGTGTTCCTAACCCCTCAATGGGGCAGGTCGTTTTAACTATTAATGAATCTCATTTAGAACCTGTTTATTGTGATTTTTTTGATAGTTTTGGTAAACAATTATGGCTTAAACCTAAAAGGTTATTTGAAAAAAAATCATTAACTATTGAGAATATACCAGCTGGAATATATTATTTTCGTGTGAAGACTTTAGATATTGTTCAAGTTATACCAATGATTGTTATTAATTAATATTTTATGAAACGTTTTATTACTTTTTTTACATTTTTAATTTCATTTTATAGTTTTACTCAGTGTATTTATGATGAAACTTGTACTATATCACCTGCGTTTCCAAATATTTGTCCTATGCAATTGCCAGATGCGACAGCTGGTGAATTTTATTCTACTGATTTAACTTTTTGGATGCCTGTTCAGTTTGAGGCTGAAGGTTTTGAAGTGGTTTTAACAGAATTAGCTGTTAGCCAAATTATTGGTTTTCCAATTGGTTTAACAGCAGAGTTGTCAAATCCATCAATGGTTTTTTATCCCTCTGAAAGCGAATTTGGTTGCGCTTATGTTAGTGGTGTTCCTTTTGCCCCGGGAGATTATATTATTACAGTATATGTTGTTGCTAATGTGACAGTTGAAGCAGTTGGTTTTGAAATCGCTTATCCCACAGAATTTAATTTATATCTAACTGTAAATCCGGGTTCTGGTGGTAATAATAGTTTTACATTTTCTCCAACAAATGGATGTGAGGACCTTGAGGTTGAGTTTGAAGCTTTGATTACTAGTGAGGATTATGATGTAGAATATATTTGGGATTTTGGTAATGGGGCTACAAGTGATGCGCAGTTTCCTCCTAATCAAGTATATACTAGTTCTGGTGACTATGAGGTTTCTTTAACAACAAATTTAACATCAAATGTAATTGAACTAGAAAGTTTTAATATTGATTGGGTTTCAGAAGATTGTTATGGCGGTGATGCAGAAGAGCTTTGTTGGCCTGAAGTTACAGATCCGGTTTTTGGTTTTACTATTTTGGATGGTGGATGTTGGTCTGATCCAGATTTATTTATTAAAATATTTGATGCTAATGGTAGTTTAATATATCAGACAGGTGGTATTGGTTCCGGAGCATATGTTACTGGAACTTCTGCATCATGGTCAGATATTAATCTTACTTTAGTTAACCCCCCATATACTGTTGAAATATGGGACACAGAAGCTTGGGATTTAACAGATGGATTAGATGCTATTATTGCTATTCTTGGTATTAATCCCCAATTTTCTCAAGATGATTTACTTGGCACCTATAATCTTAATATAACTGATGGAGAACATGATTTTAATTCAGGTTGTTCAGATGGTAGTTACACAATTTCATCGAATATAGTAACTGTTAGTACTATTGAAAATTCAGAGACAATTAGTGTTTTTGATGTGCCAGAGTTAGAAACTATATTAAATGAGGATAATTATGTTGTATATGTTGAGGATGAATTTATTACCTCTTTTCAATGGTATCTTGATGGTGTTTTAATTGAAGGTGCTACTCAATCTAGTTATAGTGTGGAAATATCTGGAACATATTATGTTGAATTTATAACCGAAAATGGTTGTTTTGGAGTGTCTTATCCATTAGAAGTTGTTAAGTGTGCAGAGCTAGATCCCTCTATTATAGTTTCATGTCTTACTTTGAATTCTAATATTAATGATGAACCTTATGAATTTACTTGGTATTTAGACGACTCCATTTATGGAAGTGGCAATAATGTTTTAGTTAATCAAGATGGTTATTATTGGTTTGTGATGACTGATGAGTCAGGTTGTACATGGTCTTCAAATACTATATTTTTTCAAATGCCTCCAGAAGATTTAGATAATGATGGTATTAATAATGATGAAGATGATGATGTAGATGGTGATGGCATTATTAATAGCGAGGATGAAGATGTGGATGGTGACGGTATTCCTGATGAATTTGATGAAGATATTGATGGGGATGGTAGTTGTAATGATAATGATGATACTATTTCTGGCTATATGTCAATTGATGATAATATATTGAATCAAGTTTCTATTTTCCCCAATCCATCTAGTGGTATACTTAATATTATATTGCCAGAATTTGTTAATATCGATTATGCTCAAATTTCTTTGATTGATTTAAAAGGTCAGGTGGTTTTTGAAGAGAAATTACAATGTGCTGAACAAAATGTAATTAATCTAGAGTCTTTACCATCATCATACTATGTATTGCATTTAGTTGTAAATGAGGAGAATCTTTATAAAAGAATTCTTATTAAGTAGATATTATTCTTTTAATAGATTTTAGCTTATGTGTATAGGAAAGAGACTCAGTATTATATATTCCTATTTGATCTAGATCATCAATTCTTACCTTACCTGATGCATGTATGATTTTATTGTTACTTAATATGATACCTACATGATTAATTTTTTTTTTATTTCCAAAAAAAGCAAGATCACCTAATGTGATTTTTGAAAAATCTAATATTTCTGTACCTTCTTTTTCTTGTTGAAATGCATCTCTTGGTAGGTCGTAGTTAAAAAATCGATAAACCATTTGTGTGTAGCCAGAGCAATCTATTCCTAGAGGACTTCTGCCTCCCCATAGATATGGGGTGTTGATATATTTTTTTGCAACTTTAACAAACCATGTTCTAAATGGTTTCATATTACAAAAAGAAAGTTCTTCTTTAATATTAATAGTATTTATGATTTTTTTATTTTTTGGAATCAAACTACCTAATAATAAGGGCTGTTGAATATTATCAATCTTAATATTAGTATATTTTTTATTAGATATTTGGAATCTAGTATTACTTTTAGAGATTATCTGATATTGCTTGTTATCAATCCAACCACAATAGTTATCATGATTAAGAACTACTTGACTCCACTTTTTTTCTTGTTTTAATATCTTAAAGCATTCCCCAAATAGAATTTGATTAATCATTTCTGATTTATCTGATTTATTGGCTCTCATAGGTATTATTGGTAGAATACAAATACCTTCTAACATAGGTTTTTTATTATCATTGCAGATGCACCTCCCCCTCCATTACATATTCCAGCAGCTCCAATTCGCTTATTATTTTTCTCCAATGTACTGAGTAGTGTTACTAAAATACGTGCACCAGAGCAACCCAACGGGTGTCCTAATGAAACAGCACCTCCATTAACATTAACCTTTTTATTATCTATTCCTAAATTTTTTATATTCGCAATCCCAACTACTGAAAATGCTTCATTAAGTTCCCAAAAATCCACAGAATCTTTATTTAAATTCGCTTTATTAAGAGCTTTTTCCAATGCTTTAGTTGGTGCTGTTGTAAACCATTTTGGTTCTTGAGATGAGTCAGCAAATGAGATGATTTTTGCAATTGGTTTTAAATTTAATTCATGTGCTTTTTCTTGACTCATTAAAACTAAAGCTGCTGCACCATCATTAATTGTTGATGCATTACCGGCAGTAACTGTTCCATCTTTTTTAAATACAGGTCTTAGCTTTTTAAATTTTTCTATATTAATATTGCTAAATTCTTCATCTGTATCAATAGTTATATCCCCTTTCCTGGTTGTTATTGTTACGGGTTCAATTTCATTACTAAAAAATCTATTCTCCCAAGCTTTTTTACTTTTTTCATATGATTTTAAAGCAAATTCATCCTGTTCATCTCTACTGATATCCATTTCTTCAGCACATATTTCAGCACATACCCCCATATGAACACTATCATATACATCAGTTAAGCCATCAATTAATAAACCATCATTAATTTGTGTATGCCCTAATTTCTTGCCACTTCTCATGTCTTTGAGATAAAAAGGAATAGATGACATATTTTCCATGCCTCCTGCTATCACAATTTCATTCTCACCACTTTGAATTGATTGTGCTCCAATCATAATAGCTTTCATTCCTGAAGAACAAACTTTGTTTATTGTAGTGCAGGGTGTTTGATTACTAATTCCAGCAAAAATCGCAGCTTGTTTAGCGGGTGCTTGACCTAAACCTGCTGAAATAACATTTCCCATATAAACTTCATTAACATTGTTGGGATCTAAATTAATTTTTTTGATTGCTCCCTTAATCGCGATTGAACCTAATTTTGTTGCATTCACAGAAGATAAGGAGCCTCCAAAACTACCTATAGGTGTTCTAGCATATGATACAATAACTACTTCTTTCATTTTTTTATGAATATTTTTTTCGCAATTTAATTATTTAATTTCATACTCTAGTAATATATGTATATATTTGCATTCCTTCTTTTCGGAGAGGTGGCTGAGTGGCTGAAAGCGGCACCCTGCTAAGGTGTTATACTGGTAACGGTA
>NZUB01000006.1 GCA_002696965.1 Flavobacteriales bacterium
AAAAACTAACAATAATATTCTAATCATAGATGTTTTTGGTATACTGAAGCACTTATATAAATATTCAAAAATTTCTTACATAGGCGGTGGATTTAACAAAGGAATACATAACATAATAGAACCCGCAATACATGGCAATTTTTTATTATTTGGCCCAAAACACACAAGATTCTCAGAAGCAAATTATTTTATTAAACATCAAATAGCTAAATCTATTAATAATCAATCACAATTTGAACATCAATTAAATTCGTTTATCAATAAAAAGCAAACTAAAACAAGCCGTTTACAAATTATATCTAATTATCTAAATAAAAACAAACAAAATATAAGTGTCATTATAGATAAAATAAAAACTGTAATAGATGAATAAATTTATTTATAGCTTCAGAATGATTGTTCTTTTTTGTATCTTTAGCTATGATAACATTTTAAAGTTTTTTGATAGATGGTAAGAGTTTTATTTTTTACAATTTGTATATTTTATTTTAACAACATATCGGCTCAAGCAGATATTGTAGGTGGAGTAGATGCTGATATTCAAGACTATCCATACCAAGTAGCATTAGGTGGAGCTGGCTGGGGTGGCGGTTTTAGTCCATATTGTGGAGCATCAATAATAAATGAGTACTGGATTCTTACTGCTGCACATTGTGTACAGGGAGAATCAGCTAGCAGCACATCTATTAGGTGTGGAAGTGATTCTGACTACGCTCAAGGAGGAACCATATATGATGCAGCTGAAATTATTTCACACCCAAATTATAATGCTAACACATATAATAATGATATTGCTCTTATTCGTCTAGAAGACCCTATCTCTTTCAACAACAACACACAACCAGTGATACTTATGTGTGATCAACAAGTGGCATTGGGCGTAGAAGATCCTGGACAAATGTCATGGATTACAGGATGGGGCAATACTGAAGGAACAACAAACTCATCACAATTACAAGTTGTAGATGTTCCAATTACCACACAATCTAATTACGGAGGAAATCAAATTGATGCAGATATGATTATGGCTGGATATCCCGATGGTGGTTACGACTCATGTCAGGGTGATAGTGGAGGGCCAATGGTAGTTCTAGCAGCAGATGGTGAAACATTTTTACAATCTGGAGTTGTAAGCTGGGGCTATGGTTGTGCAGATGCTGGATACCCTGGAGTTTATGCTAGAGTATCATATTTTATTGACTGGATATGTGAAAATACAAATGGAGCTGTGTGTCCAAATCAAAGTGCTTTTTGTGATGAAGATGCTGTTTTTGGCTGTACAGATAGTTCAGCTATCAATTATAACTCAAATGCAACTGTCAATGACGGCTCATGCGAATATGCTTGTGACAATACTGTTGCATTAACATTACAATTAGATTGTTATGGAGAAGAAATAAGCTGGGAAATTACAAATGAAAATGGGGCTACTGTAGCTTCTGTAAGTGCTGGAACATACCCAGGTGGAAGTACATCTGCAACAATGGAAGAGGGAGGTAGTTTACAAGAAGAAGAGATCTGTTTAAGTGCAGGATGTTACACATTTACAATAACTGATAGTTACGGAGATGGGCTTGCTGGATCACAATGGTCATGTACAGTTGATGGAGCTCCCTTTTCAATGACTGATCAAGATGGAGCTCTTCTTTTTCAAGAGAACGATGCATTATTTGGAGACTGTGAATCACTTGGAGATGAATCACTATATGACGGTCCATGTTCAGATTCATATAGTTTTTGTGTCAACATTGGAAACCCGATCTATGGATGTACAGATTCTGAAGCAGATAATTACAACCCTAATGCAAACATAAATGATAATTCATGTGAATATCTGGGATGTACAGACGATAATTATCTAGAATATGATGAAAATGCAAATATTGATGATGGATCATGTATCAACTTAATAGTAGAGGGATGTATAGACGATAATGCAGATAATTACAATCCAAATGCTAATGTAGATGACGGATCATGTGAATATGCATATGAATGGACTCCATGTAGTAATCAAATATGGTTTGAAGATTTTGAAAACTATAATACTGGTAATATAGACCCTCAATCATCTGATTGGTTTGGATGGGATAATACAAATTCTGGTGCTGATATTAACACCCCTGGATTTTATTCTGGATCACAATCTATTTTTATTGAACAAGACGATGATGTAGTACATGAGTTTGGCGAATTAAACAGTGGGTCTGGTGAACTAATTTTCTATGTAAATATACCTTCTAATAATAACTCTGGAGGCTATTTTAATGTGCTTCACGATTATAACGCTGCTGATTCAAATTGGGCATTTGAAGTGTTTTTTGCATCTAATGAATCTGGTCAAGCATCATATATTTCTGCAGATACTGATGTGGAATTTGATGCTTCATATGATAAATGGGTAGAGATTAGACATGTTATAAATATAGACAATGATAATATCGATTTTTATTATGATGGAAATCTAATTCACTCTTGGGTTTTTAGTGATGGTTCAGCTGGTGCATCCAATGTATTAGGAGCATTAAATCTATATGGAGCATGTGCAGGAAACAATTGTATTGCATCTATGCAAGTTGATAATATCGAGTTATGTGGTAACTTTGGGAACAGCAATACTAATCTTACTGAAAATATTTCACCAACTTGGTTCATACACCCAAACCCAAATAATGGGGATTTTGAAGTTGTAATAAATCAAAATTTAAACAATATATATTTAGAGGGGTATAATATAGTAGGTGAAAAAATTTACACTAAATTAATTAACATGTCTCATCCTAATCAAAAATATAGTATTAATCTTAATCAACCTCCGGGAACTTATATTTTAAGTATTTATGCTGACGAATACAAGGATGAAAAAATTATTATTATTAAATAATTTGAATTGAAATGTAGAGGTGGTGATGAAAATTTAACCGCCTCTAATTTTTAGTTAATGCATTCTATCTCCCCTGATTTTTATTGTTTTAAAAATCTCTACTTCATAATTCAAATAATCTTGCCATCTTTGATCAACATATGATTTGTCTTTATAAATTCTAGCTAAATCCATAAACAATCTATAATGACCTGCTTCCGATATCATAAAACTATGATAAAATTTTTTCAAATATGAATCTTCTAACTCTAAAGAAAGTAATCTGAAACGCTCACAACTTCTAGCTTCAATTAAAGCATTGGTTAATAATTTCTCTACAAGTACATCCTCCCTTTTGCCTTGTCTTTTTTGGAAATTTAATAAAGCATTCACGTATTCATCTTTTCTTGGAAAACCTAATTGAAAACCTCTATTATATATTTCTTTTAAAACCATAGAGAAATGACTCCATTCTTCAGAAACAATTGGAGTTAACGCTTCTACTATTGGCTTTAAATCTGGATATACAACTATTAAAGAAATACATGAAGTGGCGGCTTTTTGCTCACAATATGCATGATCTGTTAGTATTTCACTTATGTTTTTTTCTGCTAAATTTACCCATCTTGGATCAGTAGCTAGTTTTAGATTTAACATGATGCAAAAAATATTTATTATTGAAAGTAACTATATTTGTTATTATACACTAGTCATATATGTAAAAAACTAATTTGGGCACCGCATAATATTACTGAATAGTTTAAAAAAAACAGATTTGATGATGAGATTTCTAATAAAAAATAGATTATTAATAGGATTATCTACAATACTTTTTCTATATATAATTCAGGGATGTCAAGAGACGATATATGGATGCACATATACAAATGCATGTAATTATAATCCAGAAGCAACTATAGATGATGCTTCATGCGATTACGAAATGTGTATTGGATGCACTAATTCCTATGCATGTAACTATAATCCAGAAGCAACTATAGATGATGCTTCATGTGAATATGCATTAGACAATTTAGAACCTTGGCAATTAGCATGGTGGGATTGTGATGGTAATTTTATCGATCATAGAACACAATATATAGGCGAGTGGGAATTTCATGTGGAAAGATATATTGATTATGATGCAGACGGTACAAAAGATTATGATTATTATCAATTTTATATAGATAGTATTACATATAGTGACATGCAGGAACTAGGTGAGTGGAACAATCAAATAGAAATCCCTTTTAACTGGAATAATGATACTTGGACCTTTCGTGTTAATGAATTTGGAGAATTACAAGCTGAAGAATGGGGAATGTCAGATTTTGAAAATATTGCACTATTTAGTTATTATAGTTTAGATAATGATTTTAATAATTTTTTAGAAATGGATATATCAAACTATTATCAGAGCCCTACAATCACTAATGATAGTTTATTATATATGAATGTATCACAAAGTTTCTGGACATGGATGCCAGGGATGCAAGGGGAAGAAAATCATTTCATCTATTATATATATGCTAAAAAATTAAACTAAATATGAAAAAAGCCATTTTAATTTTATGTGTTTTTATAGGATGTGAAAATATTGAGACAGGCTGTATATATCCTGATGCATGTAATTATAATTCTGATGCATTAGAAGATGATGGGAGTTGTGAATATGAAAGTTGCGCAGGCTGCTTAGACACAAATGCATGTAATTATAATCCTGCATCTATAATTGAAAACAATACAACTTGCGTTTATCCTGAACCTTGGTTTGATTGTAACGGTATAAGTATTTTAAATCAGTATGTTGGCGAATGGTTATTTACTCGTATTTCAGGTTATTCTAATCCCTATGAATCTGGATCTAATGAAATAACTTATACCGGTATAATTAGCTTAGGCACTAATTTTAATAAACTTTATATTAGTACAAATCAATATAGCAATGGAGAGTTATTACTAGAAGAGTTCTTGGTTAATGAAAATGGTGAAATTGAAGACTTTCAATATATATATTATTATAATTTTAATGGGTACTTTACTGGGGACTCACTAGTTTACTTAACCGGAGCAAATGGATCTCCTTTCCAACAATCATACTTTACCTGCTATGGACAAAAAATAAATTAAATCATGAAGAAAATTTTAAAAATCATTATCATTATTTTAATAATTATACCTTTATTTTTTTTCTCAATAGTACTTTTTGATAGTGGCACAATAGAGTACGAAGAAACAATTAATATTGAAGCCTCTACAAATACTCTAGATGCTTTTATTGGCAATATATATAATATGAAAAAATATATGGACGGAGATTTTGATATTGTTTTAATAAAAGGAGAGCATACAAAAGCAAATGCTATATATAACATTATATGGAAAATGGATTCGGATTCGATGACTATGAAAGCCACATTGTTAAATAATAATTTACCTGATAGTATCTCATACCTCTATGAGTCAAATGGAGTAAAAAACACTATGACACAAAAACATCATCCAATATCTCATACTCAAACCTTAATTGTTAATAAACAAAAATTTGAATTCTACGGTTTAATGAAAATTCTAACCTTTCTTAATATAAAAGGATTTCAACTAAGTGATTTTCAAAATCAAAGTCGCATTTATCTCGAAGAATTTAAACTATTTATTGAAAATGAAACTATAAACAACTTACCTATTGAATCTTAATTGACTAATATGAAAAAATTTATACTCATTATTTTTTATATGCCTTTATTTACTTATTCACAATCTAATCAAATATATATCGATGGTTATTTTGAAGACTGGGTTAATATAAATAATTACGCAGATCCAAATGACAATATTGAATCTGGTGTTGATTTTATCAATATATCTGTCACTAATGATGATAAATACCTATATATTAAATTTGAAACTAATGAAGAAATTGATTTATCTGATGGAAATTACGACATAGAACTTTTACTAGATACTGATAACAATAACATAACTGGTTGGAGCCCTGGTTTCAATGATAATATTGGAGCTGAAATCGGCATTATGTTTAACCAAAGATTTTTCTGGTATAATGTCCCTGAAACAGATTTACAATTGTCTCTTTACGATATGGATATATACCCAGCTCCGACCGTTACATCAAATCAATTTGAGATTGCTATCGCATTAGACTCTGAATATGAAGAACAACTATTATTTCCTAATTCTGAAATTAAAATCCAATTAACAGACTGGGTATCCAACGATAAAATTCCTAATAATAACTCGGAAATTATTTACACAATACAGTCAAATAATCAAAGTTATTCCCAAATACAAATTCCAAAAACAAACAACGATTTAATCAGACTGACTGCATATAATGTTTTAAATAATGGATTTAACAATGAAGAAAGAATGGAGGGCTTAAAAAATATTTTACAATCTTTGAATTCAGATATATTTGCATTTTCTGAATGTGGTAATACAACTACGCAATCTATAAAAAATATATTAGACGAAATACTAAATTTAAATACTGAATTAGGTTGGTTTGTCGTAAAAAAAGATGGGGATGATTTAATTATAGCATCAAAATTCCCTATTTCGGCACACTGGCCCAGTGAAGATAGTGGTATCAAAAAAATGCATCCATGCTTAATTGATTTACCTGACAATCTATATGCTCAAGACTTATTAGTTGTCAATGCACATATGAGTTGCTGTGGAAGTGATTCATTAAGACAAATACAAGCAGATGATTTTGTGAATTTTATTTTAGATGCCAAATCTGAAGGAGGTATAATAGATTTAGCAGAAAGCACACCCTTTGTTTTATGTGGAGATTTAAACTTAGTGGGTTATTCTCAACAACTTACCACCCTAATTACTGGCGAGATTATAAACACATCTCTATTTGGTCAAGGAGGTGGAATGAATTGGGCTGATAATAACTTAAAAGATCAGGTTTGTTGGAACACAGAACAACCACTTTCATATACTTGGAGAGACATATCACCAAATGAAGGTATCCCCGGAAGTTATCCACATGGAAGATTAGATTTTATTATATTTTCTGATGATGTTATGTATGCAGAAAAATCCTTTTCCATTGACACAGAATTAATGAGTCAACAAATATTAAATACAAACAATTTATTTATAGATGACTCAAAAGCTTCTGATCATCTTGCAATTACTACAGATTTTTCTCTCCCTAATTTATTGTCCAATCATCCCAATAAGCTTGAAAAAAAAAAAATAAATCATTTTGATATATTAGGTAAGGATAGTAATCATAGAAATTTTATAATCGAAATCTATGATAACGGAGAGATTGAAAAAAAATATTTTATAAAATAAGGATGTTGTTTGATGACACATATAAAGAGATAAAAAACAAAACTAGTGGTATCTATAGAGAACGAGGGAGTAAATTTATATCCCATGCGTTTCGAATATATAGTGAAGATGAAGCAAAATTAAAATTAAATGAAATTAAAAAATCTGAACCATCTGCAAATCATTATTGCTATGCCTATGTGCTGCACCCTGACAAATCGAACTATAGAATGAATGATGATGGAGAACCACAATCAACAGCAGGAAAACAAATTTTCAAACAAATTCAAAAGTTTCAATTAACAAATATTTTAATTGTCGTAATACGTTATTTTGGAGGAACAAAGCTCGGTATTCCTGGTCTAATTAGATCCTACAGTACTGCAACACTACTAGCACTTGAAGATGCTAAAATAATAATTAAAAATATCGAAGAAAAATACCAAGTTAATTTCAAATATACCGAAATGAATAAAGTGATGAAGATAATGAAAGAACATGGTTTACAAATTTTAAAAAAAGAATTTACATCAAATTGTAAATTGATTTTTTTAGTTCCTAAAAATAAATCTGCCATCATTTTAAAAAAAATAAAAGAAAATCATAAATTAACAATATCCTATTTATGAGTTTTATGCAGTTAAAAGACTATTTTAGATTATTAGCTTTTTTAGAGGGCTTATCATATATATTATTACTATTTATTGCCATGCCTTTAAAATATATTGGAGGGAATGAAATACTAGTAAAAATACTTGGCATGCCACATGGTATTCTATTTATTTTGTATGTTATTTCATGTGTATTGTTAAAATCTAAGATGAAATGGGATACCATAACAACTTTTATTTTATTATCTGCTTCTATTATCCCATTTGGGACATTCTATGTTGATTATAAATATCTAAAATAGATTGAAAACTATATCTTTGGAGATATTATACTCCAACAATTATTTTATGAGAAACTTATTAATACTAATTATTATACCAATTATCATTTATAGCCAAAACTACAATGGCCCTGAAAGTATAGAATATAATTCTAATAATGGAAGTTACTATATTTCTAATTCTAATAATGGTCAAATTTTAGAACTCAACAATGATAATGATTTATCTGTATTTACTAGTAATATAAATACTGGAGGTCCACATGGATTAGAATTAGTAGGTCAAACTTTATTTGTATGTAGTGGAAGTAATTTATTAGGATACAACTGGTTTGGTAATCAAATTCTAAATTACGACATGGATGGAGTATTTTTAAACGGTATTACTCAACGTTGGGAAGGTGATGAAAATGATATAATTGATTTATTTATTACTGATTTTTCTGGTAAAAAACTCTATCATTACAGTATTGCAGAAAACACACATTATGAAGTGTGTTCTTTTGACAAAAATCCCAATGGAGTATATTATGATTACATAAATAGTAGATTACTGGTGGTCTTTTGGGGATGGAACGCTCCAGTCTATGAAGTTAATATAGAAAGTGGAACATATAATACAATTATTAATACAGGCCTTTCCAATTTAGATGGTATAACAATGGACCAATGTGGAAACTTTTATATTTCTGCTTGGAGCAGTAATGCTATACATAAATATAATTCCGATTTTACAGAAACTGAAATTATAATAGAAGGTATGAGTAATCCTGCAGATATTTGTTTTAATGAGTCCGATAATATAATTGGTATTCCAAACTCTGGCAATAATACAGTAGAATTTATTAATTACTCATGTGATAACACCAATACTACCGAGCATATCAGGAAAAATGAAATTATATTCTCAACTAACTTATTAGGTCAAAGCGATAATCAATCAAAGTTTCAATTTAATATTTATAATGACGGAACTATTGATAAAATATATATATTAAAATAGAATTTGACTAAAATATATTATTGTTATAATAGCACATAATATATATATATGCGAATATTTAGGATTATAATCTTCCTGACTATGCCAATATGCTACAATTATCAAGAGAGGTTGAAATAACATGCGAATAAATGCTTGTTGTTTAGTGATTAAACCATACGCATCTCTAGCTAATTCAGATTGAAACAAATAGAAATTCGCGGGGAAAACAGCTATTAGTAATAAAACTAAACCATAACCCGCGAATAATCGATATTTCTTGAATAATAATAAAAAACCAAATAAAACTTCTAAAAAACCACTCAGATAGACTAATTCTAAGTGAAATGGTAAATATGGGGGCATAATGATTAAAAAAATGTCAGGAGTGATAAAATGAGCTAAACCAACTCCAATATAAAACATAGAGAATATTAGGATAGTAATTTTTTTTAAAAAAAATATAAAATGTTTCATGATTGATTTATACATCTATAATTTATAAATATAACAATACTATAAAAGAAATTATATTTGCATTATGGATGAAATCGAATTGAAGAAAATTGAAACAAAAATATCTAAGGAAATTCAAAACACTATTCAAGCCATTAATGAATACAAAGAACAAGCTAAACCCATAACTCCTGAAAATGCTATAGGAAGAGTTTCTAGAATGGATGCAATTAATAATAAAAGTATAGTAGAAGCAGCACTAAGAAAGTCAGAGGAAAAATTAAAAAAACTTAAAATAGTAGAAAAAAAAATTTCTAATAAAGATTTTGGTCTCTGCATAAGATGTAAAACGCAGATACCTATTGAAAGGCTGATGATTATTCCTGAAAGTACTAAGTGCGTTAATTGTGCATAATTAACTAAAACCAAGAATTTTCTTATTTGAATTCCAAAATTTAAAAAATGAGGGATAATAATTTTGTTCTTTAAAAATCCAATCACGACTATCCATATTTCCCTCATAGTGTTTATTTAATGGATGCTCCTTATAATAAATACTATCAACCGAAAAATCTTTTGATAATTGATTAAAGGAACCAAAATAAAAATTAATTTCGGGAATATTCTTAGCTAAATCAACTGCAAAATTCATTGCTTTTTTACTAACAGGATACTTCATAAACAAACTTGGTTCTATTAAAAAAACTCTGTTTGCATTTAAATCAGATTTCCATTTGGGATCTATATTATAATAATTATATATCAAGAGTGGCTTTTTAAAGTCTAAATCAAATTTGTTAAACTTAATACTAGTTGTTTTTAAAATTGGTTGTTCAACTTCCTGTAAAACAATGGGTATATCAATCTTAGTTAATTTATCATAATCTAAATCTAAAAAAGTGTTTTTTTGATTAGTGTGGCAAAATAAATTAATATTGGACTGGTTGGCATAATATTTTTTTGAGCTATTTGTTCCTGACACCCATTGCCAACTTAATGCATTACTTCCCCAGTCTCCGTCTAGCAAATGATAATAAAACCATTGAGCTGGTATTTTCCAGTGACATTTAGAAATATTACATATAATACTGGAAATATACATTCTAGCATGATTATGAACATAGCCAGTTTCATACAAAGAATTTATAGATTTATCAATTGCTTCGATTCCTGTTGATGCGCTTAAAATCGATTTTGGTATTCCAAATTGTCGTACATCTAATTGTTTTCTTTTTATATCATTATTAATGTTCTTGTATTTCCAAACAATTTGCCAGTAATCACGCCATGCAAGTTCTTGAATAAATTTCTCAAATTTATTTAAGTTAGAGTGCTTAGATGATAAGTAATCAACAACGATTTTTGTTGACAATAAGCCTCTAGATATATAGGGAGACAGCATTGATACGCTTCCGTCAATGAAATTTCTTGATTTAGCATAATTTGATAAATCTAAGTTATAAACTAATTGAAGAATTTGTTGATAATCTGTTTTCATAAAATAATTTTATTATTTATCAAGTCCTGAAAAGTCAAAATATTCTCCTGAGAAAAAACTTTGTATTTATCTATAGTAAATATAAAAAGGTCGTGATCCGTATCAGTTGTAATTATCTGTTTTTTATTTAAACTGATGAAGGAATTGATGTATTTTAATAACTCAAGTTTACTGATGTGATTTAAAAAATTATTTTTCTTCAAATAGCTTATTTTATCATATTTATAAGCACTTTTTTTTCCTAATATTTTAACTAATTGTATATTTTTTTTATTTAGTAATTGCAATACGACTAAACTATTATGACTTAAATTTGAGTACGTTTTAGTGGTTTTATCTATAGCAATACAATATGTTTTAGGCTTCAAACTAGAAACAGAAACATAGGTACAGATATTCATATTAATATTCCCACATTGATCTTCTGTGATCAAGCTATAAACTGGAACATCTATTAAATTCCAAGGTCTACGCATCAATTAAATGATAAATTACGACTATACTGTGCTTTAAGATCAAGTAGATTGTTAATAAATTTTAAATTCATAGTGTAGTTAGAGTCCCTTCGAAATTTTAGAAAGCTTCCATCGGAGTGTATACTAAAATGTTTAGATTTAAAAATAGATAATTTATAATATGGAATTAACCATGATATGCTTTCATAATTTTTTATTGCAATTCTTATAAAAATACCCTTTTCTCTTATTTCAATATTACCATAAAGCAAATTACTAGTTGGTTTTAAAAATTTGATAAAGTCGTAACTATATTCATCAATTATCATTCTATGAGAGCCACGCCCAATTGTTATACTTTTCCAAAAAGAAAGCTTAGATCCTACAAGCTCATCTATTGTCCTTTCCTTTTCTTGATCAAGGTATGTAGTGTTTAAAATCAATTTAAATCTTATAAAATTATTTCAAGAACTTTATGATATCATCGCTGTAGGGTTTAATTCTACTAGGGAAATAGCTAATGAGCTCACCTTTGTTGCTTATCAAGAATTTGTTAAAGTTCCATTTGATACTATAATCTCCTACATTGTTTAGTTCTTTTTTTGTTAACCATTGGTATAAGGGATGTTGATTATAGCCCTTAACCTTTATTTTTTTTGTCATTGGAAAACTTACATCATATTTATTAGAACAAAATGCAAATATTTCAGATTCAGCTTTAGGCTCTTGATTAGCAAATTGATTGCAAGGAACACCCAATACAATTAAATTATCAAAATCTTTGCTTAATTTTTGTAAGTCTGCATACTGAGAAGTATAACCACACTTTGAAGCAACATTAACAATTAAAACGTGTTTATCCTTAAACTCTGAAAAAGAAATTAAATCTCCATTTATACCTTGAATTGAAAGATCATAAAAAGATTGTGAAAAAACTAAGCTGCTCAACAGTAATATAATCGTTTGTAATATTTTAATCATGAGTTAAAAATTTTGTTTAAGGTTTTATATCTATATTCAAAAATACTTTTTAATTTTTTACTTATAAATAAATAATTAGCAAGTACTCCTAGTGGTCCAAGGGGAGCTTTATAAGTAATTATATCATTCATAAGAACTCCATTCTTGTATTTTTTAAAAAAATGTTGATGGTGCCACATAGTATATGGCCCCACTCTTTGCTCATCAATAAAAAATTTTTTCTCTGCAACATGAGTAATTTCCGTCACCCAAGTTGTTGGAATAGAAAGTATAGGAGAAACCTTGTAAGTTATAATCATTCCTGCATACATTTTATCAGGTAAATCAGTAGATGTTATATCAAAACCCATGTATGGTGGTGTGATTTTTTTTAAGTTTCTAGGTGAAGACATGAAATCCCACACATGATCAATATTTGAATTTAAAAATTGTTCAGTTTTTAGTTGATGTATCATTATTATTGACTCTAAAATATTCTAAATCTTTTAATTTACTACTCTTGTAATATGAATTTAAACCAATGACCCCTACCCCATCTTTAAAGTTTTCATCAAGTGTTTCATATTGATATTCAATGAGTTCAATCTCACCAATAACAAAACATGTATTATTATATTTTATTGGAATTGATTGTAAAAACTTCATACCTATTTTAATACTACTTGATCTAACAAAGGGAGCATAAAAGTTATTAATATACTGATGATTAAAACCACATTTATCAAATTCTGAAATTGAAGATAAATATTTACCTGATGTTTTGTGAGCTTTATCTAATATACCCTCATGAATGCTATTGATGGTATAATAATTTGTTGACATAATATTGGCAATAGTGTCTCTTTTCACTTGTTCAGATGGACGACTCACAAAACCTAACAGCGATGGATTGCTACCAAGATGAGTGACAGAGCTAAAAATTGCTAGGTTAGTTATATTTCCAGGTGATTTAGTTCCAATTAAGTGAACACCTCTGATACCACAAATCGAGTTAATCATTTTAAGTCTTTCGACTCTTTTCATATTGGCTATATTTTTTTTTGTTAGTATCATCAGGAATACATTAATTTCCATTTTTTAATTGGCACTGTCTCCCAATAACCATCTCTCCATACCCAGCCATTTCCTTTTTCAATCCAAAGACCGTTAATAAAATGATAACCAACTCTCTTAGGAACCCAATGTCCAGTGACCCATTTATAATTGTTATTATCCACATTCCATTGACCTTCAATCCATGTTTGAGATCTCTTTTGAATAGTTATTTTTTTTATTGGTTCCGGGTTATCTAATTTATTTAAAACAATCGGCCCTTCTTTTTGACCAAAACAAAAAAAAGTAGACACAAGTAACAAATTGAATATTTTTTTTTTTCATATAATGTATTTTTAAAAAAAAAGCTCCGCTTATACTACTATTTCAGTAATAATTTACACCCCAAATAATTAAAATAAACGGAGTTTTTTTGTATAGACTTAATGATAAATTGTTATACAACAATAACAAATGTATAATCTTTTTTTTAAAAACCTATTCAAAAAAGTTTTTTTTTATATTTTTGTTAAAAGAAATCTATTCTATGTATGTATAGTATTGATCAATTTTCAAAAATTACAAATATTAATAAGTTAGTTCTAAGAACCTGGGAGAATAGATACGGACTATTTAAAGCGTCCAGAACAAGCACCAATATTCGTGTATATTCTGATGATTTATTAATACAAGCTTTAAATATAAAAACCCTAAATGAAAATGGTTATAAAATATCTTTTTTAGCCAAAAAAAAACATTCTGAATTAAATGAATTATTAGAGGAAAAAGTAGCTAATAAAAACATTAATAAATCAGCCGATTATTACGTTAACAAATTTCTTGAAGCTGCCGTGAATTATGACACAGTATTATTTGAAAAAACATATAAAAATGGAGTAGAAAAATTTGGAGTAATTGATTTTTATCAGAATGTAATTTTATTAACATTTTCAAAAATTGGCCTATTTTGGCTTACTAATCGTATTAACCCAGGACAAGAACACTTTCTATCTGAATTAATGAAACAAAAAATTCTTTCTGCTATTGACAAAAAGAATCCAGTAATTACACAATCTAAAAACTGGCTCTTATTTTTACCCCCAAGTGAATATCATGAAATTGGCCTCATATTTGCCAAACTTCTACTAATTCAAAATGGTTATGAAGTTATTTATCTTGGTGCTAATGTGCCTTTAAAATCTTTAGATCATATTGCACAAAAAAAATCTATTGATAATATTTTGTTCTTTTCTATATCAAATTTTTCTAAAGAGAATATTATAAATAGTATAGAATACATACATTCTAGATTTAAAAAATCTAAGAAATTTTTAGTGAGTGATTTACATCTAGAACCAAAGATAATGAAAAAAGCAAAAACGAATATTATTTCAAATATCAATCAATTCTTAAACATAATTCAAAAATAAAATTGTCAAAGCAATTTTTAAAAAAAAATTACTAGTAAATTAAACTACTATATTTGTATTATGTCACAGCAAAATCAAGAGCATAAAATACCTTCATGGCTACAAAGAATTCAAGAAAACTCGTCTGAATTAGAACTATTAATATCAGGGGGAGCTATTTATGGTTTACTACAAGCATCCGATAGTATTTATCAATATATCTCTAAATATCTGCTCTTAACCTCTAAATTTGGTGATTTATTTGGATACATTTTTATGTTCCAAATTGTTATTTCTATGTTATTACTTGGTTTTATATCCCATTTAATTGTAAGAGCATACTGGTTAGCATTAGTATGCCTAAATTATGTTTACCCTGAAGGAATTAAGTTTGATAACATCAAACTACAAAAACCTTATTTCATAAAAAATAACACACGAAATGATTTATATAATGAAATAGTTAAAGCAGATAAAATTTGTGGATTAATTTTATATACAAGTATAACTGCCTGTATATTATTTGCAGGGATAATCATTTATATGATGATAGTGTCTGCTTTAGATGTGTACTTTTTAAATGATTTATTTGACACAAAAATATTTTTTGACATATTTGGTTACTCATTAGTACTTTATATTCTTGACCTTATTTTATCAGGCCTATTTAGAAAGATTCCATATTTTTCATACATCACATATCCCTTTTTTAAAATCTTAGATTTTTTAACATTGCGTTTTATTGTAAAAAAAAGCCTTTGGAAATTAAGTTCAAATTCAAATATTATAAAACGAACATTATTAGTTTCAATTTTTGTTAGTGCCTCTATTTTTTATACTGTAGAACAAAATGGTGCCATATTTGATGAAAGAGATAATATTTGGGTTGATTATGAACAATATGAAAGAGACATCGCGAGTTATAGAGATGGAGATTTTTCATATTCAGGTGTTAGTTGGCCTTCAAAATATACAATTCAAAGTAAATTAATTTCTGATAACTTTATTCGCTTACAGATTATTTATTCTTATCACGAACATGAATACTTACAAAAAAATGATTGCGAAATAAATAAATTATATAACATAAAAATTAATAATACAATTATTGAAACTACAAATTGGTCAAGATTTAAAAAAAATAATCATTCATCAGGAATAGAATTTATCATACCTATTGATTCATATTCTAAAGGTCATCATATGCTATCTATTTATGATGAGTCAAATTTCACAAGAGTAGAAACAACAAATGACCAAGGTAAAACTGAATATATAGAACAAAATGGAAAAGAAATACTAATACCTTTTTGGTACGATAAATTAGCTGCTAATAAAAAATAATAATGAAAAAACTACTAACACTAATATTAATTACACCATATATCATACTATCTCAGAATGTTACAACTGAAATATTAATTCATAATAATATAGAAAGATCCTATATATTATATATACCCGCCAATTATGATGGTGTTAATTCAGTTCCGCTAGTATTAAATTTACATGGTTATAGTAGTAATGCGGGGCAACAAATGATATATAGTAATTTTCATGCTATTGCTGACAATGAAGGTTTTATTTTAATTCATCCAGAGGGAACTATGAACGATCTTGGTTTTCAATTTTGGAATACTGGTGACATCAGTAGTGTTGACGATGTTGGATTCTTAAGTGCCTTAATTGACACAATAGCATTTGAGTATAATATTAATACAAGTAGAGTATATAGCATGGGAATGTCTA
>NZUB01000007.1 GCA_002696965.1 Flavobacteriales bacterium
TAACAGGGGTTGTTTTTCCAAACCTCCACTTAAAAAGATCAGCTACCTTAGCAGTATTTTGTTTTTCCCCACCAAAAATAAATCTAGCTTGATTAATAAAATCATATTTAGCTGATCTTTCTGTTAAAAATTCCGGATTAAAAACAAAATTTAGCTTAGGAAACAAGGACTGAAAGCTTCTTGTAGTGCCAGGTACAATGGTTGACCTTATCAATATTATATTTTGATGATTATTAACTTTATTGATATCAGATAAAGCTTGTTTTAAAATATCTAAATTAATACTACCATCAGAATTGGAAGGGGTTGGAACAGAAAGAAAAATAAAGTCAGACTCATTAATTGTCTCTGCTAAATTATTTTGAGATAATTTGGGGTTTTTATCGTAAACTTTCACAATAGCATCACATCCTGTCTGTGCTGAAAAACCAAATTCAACTGCTGAACCGACAAAACCTCTTCCTATAATCCCTATTTTTTTCATATACCTAATTCTATTTTATATTGTTTAATCCATTTTGATAAATCTCCCTTAGGTTCCCAATTCAAAATATTTTTCGCTTTTGAATTTTCAGCAAGTGTTTCAAAGGGCTCAAGTCGCTTTTCCCCATATTTTTTTATTCCTCCAAACATATCTGCAACTTGATTAATCGAAACATTATTACCATTTCCAATATTAAATACATGTCCATTTAACTTATGACTATATTTAGCAGCTAATATATTTGCTTGAACTACATCACCTACATAAGTAAAATCTCTTTTTTGATTACCATCATTTGTGATTGTTAATGGAGATCCTGCTTGCATTTGCCTAGCAAAAATTCCAGTGACTAAGCAATAGGCCCCTTCAAGACTCATACGTTCTCCATACACATTAAAATATCTTAAAGAAACTGTATCTAAATTATAGATGTCACTAAATAATTTACAGTACTGTTCACCAATATATTTTTGTAAACCATATGGTGATAGTGGATTAATGGGATCATCCTCTTTCTGAGGTACCTTGTTAGTGTTGCCATAACAAGAACTACTAGCACTATAGACTAGTCGCTTCACATTGGCCCTACAACACGCATGTAGTAAATTAAGTGTTGCTGTTACATTAGCCTCATTATATGGCAAAGGATCATCGATAGATGGCTGTACTCTTGCTAGCGCTGCTAAATGAAAAACAACGTCGATATCTTCTAGTATATCTTTTAATCTAGAAGAAGAAATGGAACATAAATCATGTTCTAAAAAAGTAGCTTGTTTATTAATATTATCTCGATTACCCGTTGAAAGATTATCAATTATAACCACTTCGATTTTTTGGTTCACCAATTCATCCACCAAATTAGATCCTATGAAACCTGCGCCACCTGTGACTAATACTTTTTTCATAAATTAATAAAACATAAAAAAAGATTTTTACTTCTTGTAGTCTATTGTAAACTGAAATTAATCGGCAATGTAAAAGTAACAGATACCGGCTTACCTCTTTGTTTTGCAGGTATCATTCTAGGTATAGCATTTACTAATCTTAAAGCCTCTTGTCTTAAATGCTTATCTTCACCCCTGACAATCCTAGAAGATGTTACTTTACCTGATTTATCAATAATAAATTCTACAAATATTTTTTCACTAATACCCATTTCTTTTGCAATAGCAGGGTATTCAAAATTGTTTTTTATGTGTGAACCTATACCCCTTTGAAAACAAATATAATTTTCATCTTTTGATGCCGCTTCTGAACAGCCAGGAAATATGGGTTGCTGTTCAACAACTGCAAAATTAAAAAGTTCTTCCTCTTCCTCTTCTTCCAAAATCTCTATAATTTCATCTTCATCAATTTCTGCATCTTCTATTTCTAACTCATCCTCTATTATAATATCATCCTCGACAATAGTTATCTTTGGTGGGGGGGGAGGTGGTGGGGGAGGTGGTTTCAGCTCCTTCTCTGTGAGAGGAATAATTTCTTCTTCTAGATCCAACATGTCTAGCGTTCCCAAACTGGAAGTAGTTTTATCATAGGTTTTCCACTCAAAAGCCACAATTACAATTAGTAAAGATACAACCAGCCCTATCTGAGTAAAATAACCTCTCTTTTTTTCTAAATCAAATTCTGGATACTTTTTAAAAATCATAACAAACGCAAATGTACATAAAACACACTAGGACAACAAAATTTCAAAACTTTTATTATATGCCAATTAAAGTCTTATACTGACTAGATGATAATAATTCATTATTAATTGCTGTATCAAGCAATTGAACTTTAACTATCCAGCCATCCTTATATGGAGATTTATTTAAGAGTTCTGGTGAATTTTCCAATTCCTTATTTATTTCAATTATTTTACCTGCAACTGGCATGTATAAATCCGATACGGTTTTGACAGCTTCAACAGATCCAAAAACATCATCAATATTTAACTCTTGATCCAATGTGTCAACATCAACATAGACTATATCTCCTAATTCTCTTTGTGCATAATCAGTTACCCCAATGGTTGCTATAGCTCCATTAATTAAAACCCATTCATGGTTTTTTGTGTATTGTAAATTGTCTAGTATTTCCATATAAAATTTTTTTTGAATTTAAAATTAATTATTTTCTATGATCATATATTTTTTCAATTATTTTAACAACATTTAATCCATCTAAAGCATTCGTATGTATTTCTTGTTTTTCAAGCATTACATTTATTACATTATCTATCATTTTATCATGGTTAGATGCTGAACCCTTGTAGGTTCCATAATCATTACAGGTTGTCTTAATCTCAATATTAGGAAGAGTGTAATCCTGAATATCACAATATGTTATCTTATCCATATATTGTCCCCCTATTTTTACTGTTCCCTTTTCACCAATTATAGTTATGCTGCTTTCAAAGTTTTTATTCCAAATAGCTGTTGAGTAATTCAACACTCCTACAAGATTATTTGTGAACTTCAGCTGAACAATACCCGAATCTTCAAATTCTATAAAATCTTTTTTATTAAAAGAAAAAAACTCCGAATGAGCGGTCTTAACTGAACCAAACAACCAATAAAGTATATCAATAAAATGTGAAAACTGGGTAAATAATGGGCCACCATCTTTTTGACAAGACCCATGCCAATTACTATCTAAATAATAGTTTTCATTTCTATTCCAGAAACAATTAATAGAAACCATATTAATTTGTCCTAATTTTTGTTTCAAAATAATCTCTTTTAACCAAATAATGGATGGTGAAAATCTATTTTGCATAACACAAAAAACTAATCTTTTTTCACTTTTTGATGTATCAATAATTTTCTGTGCATCTAAACTAGAAAGGGCCATTGGCTTTTCTATTACAACATGTTTCCCGGCCCTTAAGACATCAATCGCCATGTTTGCATGTAAATAATTTGGAGTACATATATTAACCACATCGATGCTTTGATTTAAGATAAGATCATCATAGCTACAAAAAATGCTCTTATATATATCTTCACATTTAAGTTTTACTTGATTTGAAATGTCACATATTGCACTTAAATGGGCTTTGGGGTGATCTAAAATACACTTAGCATGGCGTGTCCCAATGTGACCAAAACCTATAATCCCAAAGTGTATTTTATGATTCATTTTAAGAAAATTTCTTAATGTAACTAATTATTTTTGGTTTTAATCCCAACTGTAAACCATATGGCATATAACTATTATAGTTGAATTTTTTTTCTAATTTATCAAATTGATTGTAACAATTAATATCATTAAAAATCAAATTTAAACTTATTGGAATTAAATCTAATTGTAACTGATAATTTTTTTCAAACAAAGATTGTAAATTATCATTTTTATCAATAATTATTGTTTTTTTTTGAACTAACAAACCCGAATCAATATATTCATTTATCAAATGAACTGTAACCCCAATAGCCTGCTCTTTATATATTGACCATAAAATGGAATCTAAGCCGCGAATCATTGGCAGAATACCTGGATGGAAATTTAAAATGCCACACCTAACTAATGAAATAATTTCTTTACTTAAAATTCTCGAACCAGAGATAATACCAAAGTTAATTTCATATTGCTTTAATAAATTTTGTGCCTTTAAGCTATTATGTTTAACAACATAATAGGGGATTTTATGTGTTTCGGCTAATTCTTCTGGTGAGATAGATTTGAATGCCTTATAATTAAAAGCTGATTTAGGTTTATTAATTTTCACAAAATTGGCAGCCAAAATTAATGATATTGAAAACCCAACAGCATATATTTTGTTAATAAAATCTACTGTTTTTCTATGAGGAAAATTATAAGCAAAAAGTACTATTTTAAACTTATTATCCATTTAACTTGAATTTTTTAATTACATCACAAATAAATATAATTTGTTCAAGCTCCATTTCAGAGTGCATCGGTAAAGAAATAATTTGCCGAGATATTTTTTCCGAAACTGGCAATGGTTTTTTATTATACATTCTATATGCCTTTTGCTTATGTAAAGGTATTGGATAATATATCATTGTGGGTATTTCATGTCTTAATAAATAAGCCTGGAATTTTTTTCTAATAATCTTGTTTGATAAAACAATACTGTATTGATGAAAAACATGATCACTATCCTCCTTTATAACAGGAACCTTAATCCAGTCTAAATTAGACAATCTACTATTATATTCTTTTGCAATCTTCTTTCTCTTATTATTATGTTTTTTTAAAAGAGTTAATTTAAATGAAAGTACCGCTGCTTGTACTGCATCTAATCTCGAATTTAAACCTATTATTTGATGGTTGTATTTTTTATTTTGTCCGTGATTTGCAATCAATTTAATTTTATTTGCCAATTTTTTATTTTGAGTAAAAATTGCACCCCCGTCTCCAAATGCCCCAAGATTTTTAGAAGGATAAAATGATGTAATACCTATATCACCTATCGTACCCGAAAATTTTAATTTTTTATTTTTATTTATTATACATTTAGAACCAATAGATTGCGCCGCATCTTCTACTATATATAATTTATATTTTCTTGCAAAATTTCTTATAGCTAACATATCACAACACTGCCCAAATAAATGAACTGGTATAATGGCTTTTGTTTTAGCCGAAATACTTTTAGCAATTAAATTATGATTTAACAAGAAAGTATTGGGGTCTATATCAATAAAAATAGGCACCAAACCAAGTAGACAAACAGCTTCTACAGTAGAAACAAATGTAAACGATGGCACTAGAACTTCATCACCTCTTTTTAAATCTAATGCCATCAAAGCAATATATAAAGCATCTGTACCATTACCACAGCTAATCGTAAATTTTGAATTTAAAAAGTATGATAGTTTTTTCTCAAAATGATTAACTTCTGGCCCTTGAATATAAGAGCCAGAACTAATAACTTTTTTAATTGTTTTATCAATAGTGGATGCATGCGCATTATACATCGAAACCACATCTACCATATGAATTTTTTTCATAATATATATTTTACATTAACGTAAATCTTAAGCTAACACCAACATTAGTATTTGAAGTAGGAAATGATGATGAAACAACATAATCAGTTACTACTTGATCATAAAATAATTTCAAATTAACCCTATTATTTACTACATAATCTGCTGAAAACTTTAAGGTAATTAAGGATTGTCCTGATGTTGGCTGATTACTCTCTTCTTCTATCCTACGGATAATAGTTTTATTATTTCTAATAGATATATCTGCTCTTAAATCCAAATCACTACTTACTTGTTTTTTACCACTACCACTATCAAACATAAGTTGTACACCTTGAACCCGATAACCTACACCTACTATATATTCATAACCCTTTACCTCTGTAACTTGACTATTTGAGAGACTTAAACTAATTGTTCTGTCTTTTTTATATTCAAAACGGGTAGTCATACTATTTTTCATAGTCAAATCCAATTTTAAAAAAGGCGCAAATTGCTCAGTAATATTAATCTGGTCAATTTGAAATTCACTTATAAAATTATTATTTGAATCATATAATTGTTCCTCAAACAATAAATTGCTTATAAATGAACCAATAGAATAACTAGAACGATAACTATGGCTCATGGTAACATTCTTAAATGATCTTTTAATCCATGGAATTTTAGTGAAGCCGTTAAAATTAACATTCCAATTGGGCATAGGAATAGACGGGAATTTATTCAAAGATTGTTTATTTGGATTAACTCCAGAATAAGCCGCTAAAAATGCTGGGATCATTACATCTTGCGAATTTGGCCCATAACCATCAGGATATGAATCTATGGCTGTATTTAATCCAGATTGGCTAGCTAGTCTTTTGGCGATATCAAATCTATAATTAATAAAGTTATCAAACAAAGAAGATGAATTATCTATACGATCATTTACAAATGCTGTTTTTATTGGTAAAAAAGAAATATTAAAATTTCCTGTTCTAGAGTTACTTACATGTTCAAAAATTGGATTTCCTTGAGAAGCATTAGCTGAATTTCTAAAATACTCATTTTCATTTACAGTATATCTTCTAGAGGATGTAAACATGATTTTAAAACGACTAATTGGCTCAACAGTAGCTCTAATATTTAGATTGTTTGAAAATGTATTAGTATATAAATTATTTAAATTTGGATTTGGTGTAATCCAATTATTATTAGCTGCAGGTATCCTAATATCATTTTGACTACCTAATACAAAACCCAATGTTGGTGCAGAATTAGACAAAGGACTATTAAGTCCAAAAAAATCTGCCTCTGGCAAGAATCCAGGCAATAAAGTTCCATTGGTTTCCGTATAAGAAAAAGAAACATTTTTTAAGCTAAAAATACTTTTAACAATTGATTTTAAAATTTTATTGGGGGTTTTAGTATTATCATTATGACTATTTGAAACCTCAGTTCTAGAGCTCATTCTTGATCTACTTTGGGAGTTTTGATTGGATAATAATTTCTTTAACAATGGTACTTTATTGTATAAAGATGTTAAGTTAAATTGTGTATTGATTCGAATTGAATTATTGTTCTGAATAGTATTTCCAAAATCTTCAGCTGCTAATGAACTAGACCTCCAATCGTAACCAGCATCATAATTTAAGCTGGTATTGATCCAACTAAAAATAGGTATTTTACTAATAGGGAGATTATAACGTATATCAAAATTATGATGATATTCTGTAGGCCGACCTAGAGAAAAAATATTTGAGAAAACACTGTCTCTCTTTTCTTTTGTATCAATTCTACCATATGGCTCATCAACTATTGATTGACTTCTTGCAGAAAAATTTAACTTAACGGATCTTGTTAAATCATATTTCACATTATAAATACGACTCATTGTAAATAACTTACTATACATCTCTGGTAAATCTATCGAAACATCAGATGTATTTCTCATTTTTTTTTCCAAATAAGATCTGTTAAAGTCTGTTCTAAATGAGAATTGTTTTGGTAAAGTATAAAAATTTACATCTTTGATTAGTCTTAAATACTTACCTTTTTTTAAAAACTTAACTTTAGAAAAAGGCTTAATATTTTTAGGTTGTGTGTTGAAATTATATCCCAAACCACCATTAAAATCCTTCCTAATAGAATACTCCGTATTTATATTGCGACTAAAAACCTCATTATAAGAATAACTTAATGTGAAATTTTCTATATCATAAATTTTTGAATTATTTTGTCCAACTGCACGTTCTTTTCTAACATTAGTAAAGTTAATGCTCTTGATCTTTGTATAATCTTGTACAATTTGTTTGATTGAATCTTTTTCTGATTTTGTCTCATAAGCATCAAGACTAGAACTTAATAAGATATCTGGGTCTAATGGATTATATTGCGGATTTTCAACAGATTCTGAAACCGAAATATACATTGGTAATTTAATATTAGATTTTTCTGGGAATAATTGTCCTAATTCTAAACTAGCTGTTAAGTTATAACGCTTGGATTCATTTAAGTTCCTTTCAGATATGTTTTTTTCTAAACTCCCAAAACCAACAGTAGTCATAGACCCTGCAAAAGCTAAATTAGCAAAGTCTGCCAACCTTAACCTTACTTGTGTTCGAGCTGCCCAACCACCTTTTTCGTTAAAACCACTTAATCTTAATTCATTTACCCAGACTTCTCCTGATTGGGATATACCATTACCAGAACCTGGATTACGTATACCAATCATAATAGTTTTAACATTACCAAGATTAGGATTACCTTTTATTGAAATAGTGTTTTCATCTTCATAAAAACTATAAATATCTTGATAAGTAAATGCATCATTAATTCTCATAGAATCATTCCTTAATTGTTTTACAGTTTGTAATAACTCTAATGGGATATTGATTCTATTTTTTGATGGCCATACTAACTGTGGATCTGATTCACCCCATTGCGTTATTTTTAATGGTATTTCATATTCATAATAATTACTAACATAATCTGTACCAATTCTTAAAAATAAATTCAAAGAATCATCCTCCAAAGAGTTTTCCTGTATACTTTCTAAATGGCTATACATTTCAACAGTTTTATAATTCCGCATATCCATACTCACATTTTTAAATGCTGCTCTAGAATCACCATCTGCTAAATCAATGATTTTCAAAACCATTGACTGTTCATTTTGTTGTTGTAAACTAGTTGCACCATAATAAGTCTCTCGTTGAATTCCCGGCGGAAGCACATATGGAATGGGGAAACGTGAGCCATTTTCTTCAAAATTAACAACAGATATATCAAATTTTGTTGAGCCATTATCATTATAATTAATATCAAAATCATTTAAATCATTTAAATATCTTCGCCATTCTCCACGCACTAAATCAAAAGATGCGAACCTGCAAACAACACTTTCATTAAAACCACTAAAAAAAGTTCTAATAAACCTAATTGACTTGAAATCCTGTATACTACCAACTTTGGTACTATAAGATTGAATAGGTATTTTAAATTGTATCCATCTTGCATTGTTATTTGGCCCTACATTCTCAATTATATCATTAATATAATTTGCACCTATTTCTAAACTTTCTGGATTAAGTGTAATCTTATATTGATAGTAACTTTCTACTTCACTTAAAGTTTGATCGTTATTAATATCCTCTACATCTGGCAAGTTTGTAGAGGAAGTAGGGTATTCCTCTGTTGACTGTTCTGAAGTTGGAGAATTGCCCTGTACTCCATTATAATTCTTATATCGTTCTAAGATTGGTGTTTCATTATTATCAAAATCTGAACTTCGAAAATACTTAAAATTATCTGATGAGGGATCTTCAAAAGCATTTTGATATGCAATTGAATTTTCTCCCAAAAAAGCCCTAACTCTATCAACATATGCAACATTAATTCCTCCATTTTCATATATAAACGACCGTTCATTTTCATCATCTAACCCGTCATAACCCAAATCTTGATTCATTCTTGATCCCTCATCATTATCAAAAGCATTAACTAAAGATTGTATTGCGGGTACTCTTCCCCAAACTGTTGTGTCAATGTTATTATCTGAGCCATCAATAGGTAAGCCATTTTCAAAACTTTTTCTTGAATCTTTTAAGATATCCTCAGATATATTACCTAAATTAATATATAAATCCCCCCCCTCATGATTAGGGTTATCGAGAAAAGGGTCTAACATCCAAAACTCAATAAATTCAATATTTGCTGCTTCAAAATCATTAGTTTCTATTTTTCTCGTTATCCCCCCCCATCTACTTTCAGGCGTATTTAAATTACCCGATTCATTTAAGCCAGCTGAGTAAATAGATGGCTCTACATCAAAATTATATGGACCTCTTTCTTCAGGATAAAAAGCTAAATCAAAAGTTCTTAATCTTTGTGGCTGGCCATTAACAATATCTTTATTGGGGAAAATTTCTGTTATTAATACTTCCCGAACATAGTTGTTTTCTTGTTGCCCAGGATCATTACTAATATGTGATGGAGTGATGGAGCTATTTCTTTGAAATAAAGGATCAATTACATACCAAGCTAATTTTGCTCTATTATAGCCATATTCAATATTGTTGCTTTGCAATGACTCTGGAAAATAACCTTCTGGATTATTTGCATTACCCGTAGGGGTAGATGATAGTGACCAAGCTGTGGAATTTCTAATGTCTATCACTGACTGACTATTTTCAAAATCATCTATATAAGAAGTACCTGTGTCATCAATATTAATAGAATTTGGATGACCTGGAATGAAATAAGCAAATTCTGAATTTATCGCAATATTAGATATTTCCTTGGTTTCTATAAGAGGTATCTTGTCAATTAATTTCGTGAAAAAACGTGAGTCCTGTGAGTAAGAGGTGTTTAAACCAACTATTGTATTAGAAATTGGCTCATCACCAAGATTAATTTTTTGAGTCATTGGTTTTTCAGTTAGGTTTAAAGCGCTTAATCCCACTATAAAATCTTTATTGACCCTGTAATCTAAATGTGCGCCCATAAATCTTTTTGATTGAAAATTAAATAATGAATTATTCTCTAATGTAATTCTAATTGGCTCAGATGAGCTCAATATTCCTTCATCAATAATCCTAACTCTTCCCATTGTATAGTCAACTGTATAGTGAATATTTTCCTCTAAAGATCGGCCACCAGATGTAACTTGAACTGAACCTTCCGGAATATTCATGGCATTTAATGTAATCTCCGAACCTATAGAGGACTTATACTGTCCTCGAAGTAAAAATTTATTTAATTCTGCTAATTGTTGCGCCGCTGCTTGAGTAGAGTCATAAAGTGCATCGAAGCAATAGTTATTTGCAATGTTGTCAACACTAGGCATATCACAATTATCACCGAACTTTTCTCTCAAATAGCAACCAAATGGCTCCAGCATTGGAAAATACACCCGGCCATTTGATGAATTAATTAGTATACCATCTAAAAAATCAAAAACACCATCTGGTCCTGGATCATTATTTGCATTCAAATTATCAACATTAAATACTTGTAATAACGGAGTATTGATAATACCCTCTGGTCCCTCTGTTAAGAAATTAACAGGAGTACCTAATTCTGGGTTTTCATGTAAAATATCTAGAATAAAATCTTCTTGATTTATTTGATAAGCACCTAAAGAATAAACATTCTTCATTGATAAATTCCAATTAGGCTCCTTTACATCTAATACCGTTGATTTTAATAATTTTAATATTAATGAACTAGGGGCTGTTAAATCAGTTGAAAATTCTCCCACTTGATATGTCATACCCCCACTAGTATATTGAAAAGCAACTGCTAATACTTCATCAGAGTTTAAAGCTTGATTCAAGGAAACAAAACCCAATTGAGGATGAAAAGAATACTCAGAACTAGATAATCTTCTTGCATTTTCTATTTTTTCGTAATCAACTGCTTGATTAAAATAAATACTACCGTCTAATGTATATTGTGAAAAAGCAGAGTTTATTTCATCTATTAACCTTATAGAATCACCCGTTTGTGCAGCAACATCTTCAATAAAACTGCCATTAGGATTTAATGAATTATTAGAATTCTGAGGATAATAAGGTGGAAAGACACCTGGATCAATAGCCACTATTTCACTTGATGTATTTTGTGCTTCTCCTAAGTCTTGAAATGCCAATATATTTCTTGTATTTATCGTTGTAGAATTTTTATTAGTGATGTAAACCTCTATTTTAGTAATATTTATAGGGGAAGATATAATGGGTAAATTTTGCATTGCGGTATTATAATTCTCATAAAAATACTGCGATAAAAAAAAATGCTTATTAGATTCGTAATTATCTATTGATAATTCAAAATCTGTCAATTGTGCACCTCCTTGAATTTCAATTGATGAAGTTTCACTTTTTTGTTCTGAAAAAACAGTAGTTAAAGTTGTTTTACCAAATTGTAATTTTGTTTTTACACCAAAAAGACTCTGAGCACCTGTGATTAAAGATCCAGCTAAAGGCAAACTAACATTTCCAAGTTCAATTTTTTTTACAATATCATCTTCATCTCCAGTATATTCTAATTTTATTTCATTTTCAAATTCAAATGTAGCTTCTGTATCATAATTTGCACGCAATTGTAATTTGTCTCCAATTGTCCCAACAACATTCATTTGTATTCTTTCATCAAAATTGAAAGAAGTTGTTTTTCTTTGTTGTTCTGGTAAAGCTGGATTATCTATTTTATTGACAACCCCGGAAAAAATTAATTCTGCCGAACCTTGAGGCTTAATATCAACAAAAGAACCCCCAAAAACTTTATTAATTAGCTGATCACTAGAATCTACCTTTCCTAGATTATTATTGCTACTATTTCGACTTATTCTTTCTTTCCAATAATTATTGAATTTTTGTTTAAATAAATAAGCTTGATATTCCTCAATTGAAAAATATGTAGGTAAAGACATCGTGTGACCGCCAATAAACTTAGTTATAAATATTAGTTCACTATCATCATCATATTGAACACTGTCAATATAATTTGTAGTTAATCCTAACCCGTTGAAATTAGTTTGTAAATCAGAAATATTATCATTTTGAGATAATGTTTTGCCATAACAAAAAATAACCATCAATAATACTATATATCTCATATTTTCAATAAACACAACCAAATTTTACAGATTTTTTAAGGCCATTTTAATTACTTCTTCAACTGATAAATTTGGATTTTCGTATATAATATTGTCAACAATCTTAGTAGTTTTTTTAATTGGAAAGCCTAATTTTTCTAAGGCATATATTGTTTCTTGCTTTATAGTGCTTGTAATAGATGGATTATCCGATGTTATTGACGTATTAATACTAATCTTATCTTTTAAATCAATAATAATCCTTTGAGCAGATTTTAATCCTATTCCTTTTACACTTTTCAAAGAATTGACGTCCTCAGTTACAATTACCTTTTCTAATTCATCGGGGTTAAGAGAAGAAAGTATCATTCTAGCAGTAGCAGCACCAACCCCAGAAACTGACAATAACAAAATAAAACATTCTCGTTCTTTTTTATCTAAAAAACCAAATAAAGTATGTGAGTCTTCTTTTACCGAAAGATAAGTATAAAACATATTAACCTTTGATTGTTGTTTTTCAAATTGTGTAAAAGTATAGAGAGAAATATGTAAAAAATATCCTACACCATTACAATCTAATACAATATGTGTTGGCGATAATTCTATTATATTTCCTTTTAAAAAAGTAATCATATTTATTTTCTTTCGTGTGCATCTACAGAGGCAATCGTTGCCATATGCACTATCTCATTAACACTGCTCTCCAATTGTAATATATGCACTGATTTATTCATTCCTAGTAAAACAGGCCCCATAGTCTCAACATTAGATAATTCTTGCAGAATTTTATATGAAACATTACCAGAAACTAAATTGGGAAAAATTAACGTATTTACTTTTTTATCTTGAAGTTTAGAAAATGGAAATACACCTTTTCTTTTATCTTGATTTAAAGCAAAATTAGCTTGCATTTCTCCATCAACAATTAAAGAGGGGTAATCGGTTTGTAATCTTTTAACAACATTTTGAATTTTTGAAGTTTCTTTGTCTTTGGAAGAACCAAAATTAGAATAAGATAATAGAGAAATAACTGGTTTTATACCAAAACGTTTTACTGCATCAGATGTTAATAAAGTTATTTCTACTAACTGATCTTCAGTAGGGGTTTTGTTAATCGTAGTATCAGCAAAAAAAATAGGTCCCTTTTTAGTAACTACAATATAAATACCTGCCAATATACTAGACTGCTTACCAACAATTTCTAAAGGAGGTTTTAAAGCCTCTGGGTAACTCCGTGTACTTCCTGATAATAATACATCAGCTTCATTATTGATTAACATCATAGATCCAAAATATGATCTATCTCTCATAATTCTTCTGGCTTGATTTTTAGTCACTCCCTTACGTTCTCTCATTTTCCAATATAGGTCTGCAAACTCATGGCGTTTTAATCGCATGTCATCACTTTTCACATCAATAACATCAATACCCTCTAAATTTATACCTGCCTCCTTTGAAAAACTATTGATAAACACTTTATTTCCAAGCAAAATTGGTATACATAGGGATTCCGTTTTTAGTATTTCTGCAGCCTTTAGTATATTATAATTATCTGCTTCTACAAATAATACTTTCTTTTTATTTTCCTTAGCAATCCTATTAAAACCTCTTATTAACTGGTTGTCTAAACCTAACTTGTCAACTAAATAATCTTCGTACTTATGCCAATCTGTTATTTCCTTTTTTGCAACACCTGACTTCATTGCTGCCTTAGCAACAGCAACAGAAACTCTCGTAATCAACCTTGGATCATTTGGCTTTGGTATAATATAATCAGGACCAAATGTTAAATTTTTTCCATGATAAGCCAAGTTAACATCTTCAGGGACATTTTCTTTTGCAAGTGATGAAATAGCTCTAACAGCTGCAACCTTCATAGACTCATTAATTTCAGTTGCTCTTACA
>NZUB01000008.1 GCA_002696965.1 Flavobacteriales bacterium
CCTAAACCAGAACCAATTGAATTCACACCTGATAGCTGATTTAAATTTTCAACTAATGATGTTGAAGAAATAAAATTATTATTTAAAGATTTTTTCTCAATATTAAGATGTTTATAATTCCCCAAAAAACTTACATTCTCTTGAATACCAATCTCATCTAGTTCAACATGCATTTTTTTTAAAACAAAGGTTAAATCTTGACCATACTTATACTGTACAACACTAGACTTAAATCCAAACTTATATAGTTCTAAATAACTATTGTCTGGTAAACTACTGTCAATCATAAAGGCCCCGTTTTCATTCGATTTTAATAATAAATTTTGATCTACAAAGAAAACTTCAACATCAGCAATAGGTTTGTTTTCAATGTCAACAATAAATGCTTCTATTTGAGAAAATAAAAACATTGAATTCACTAATAAAAAAAATATAAATAATTGAAACTTTCTATTCATAATTTAAAAAATACATGCTTGACAGACACCAGATACATTGATATTAATATTATTAAACTTATAGTTTGTAAGGGATAAATTTGGAAAATTATCAATGGACAAACATGACACATCATCACAACTTTCACATGTGAAATGAATATGCTGATGAGAATGTTGACCATCACGACATGTTTCTTTACATATCGCATATAAATGCTGTCCATTTTCTAATCTAATTGAATGAATAATTCCTTTCTTTTCAAAACAAGATAAAATTCTAAAAAGAGTAACTCTATCAATCGGATTAACTAGTGATCTAATAGTTTTCAAATCTAAAGGCTTATTTAGTTTTAAAAAATATTTCAGAACCTTCTTACGACTTTTAGTGACGCTTAAACCATGACTTTTGATTATATTTTCTATCTCTAATCGCAACATTGTTGCAAATTTATATAATTTCAATATCTTTACAAATAATAATAACATTAAATTTGTAAAAATTTTTAAAACTTAATGAGTTCGTTATCAATACTATATAAACCAGATACTATTGGATCTTTAGCAAGCACATTATGCTTACTACACTGCATTGCAACTCCATTTATTTTTATTACTCAAGCATGTACTATTTCCTGTTGTGCAGACACCCCAATATGGTGGCAGTCAATTGATTATATATTTATTGTAATTTCCTTTTTTGCCATTTACCGCTCTACTCAAACATCAACTAGTAAAATCATAAAGAGTTTACTTTGGATTACATGGCTTATATTCTTTGCATTAATATTAAATAAAAGCCTTGATTTAATTTACATAAATAAAAATTTTGCTTATTGCGCTGGCATTTCACTTGCATTTTTACACTTATACAACCTTAGATATTGTCAATGTAAATCAGATGATTGTTGTGCTAATAATAAAAATATAGGAAAAACTATCTTGAATTAATCACAGTACTACAGAAACTGTAATTTCATTTTTTCTATTAATTAACTGATAAGGAGCATTGTAAATTAAAACTTCAAAATCATCTAAATACTTAATATTATAATTTTTTAAAATCTTCTTTAACTCTGCGATATATTTTTTTTCTTTGCTCTTATTAGAAAAACCTGAATATGTGATACACGCCTTAGTAACACCATTCTCTTCATACATGTTCAGATTGTCATTATTTGGTTTAGGTAAATTTTCAATAGTGTAATTATTAGGCATAATGAATGCCATCTCATAATTATTATGAGTTTTCATTACTACAGGAGAAGTCATTGCAATAGTTTCATTTTTTGAATTATTACCAAAAATAAAATCTGCAACTTGGCGAAATGAGTTTGACCTATCACTTTCATCTATTGGGATATAGGATACATATAACAGTGTGTTATATTTTCTTATTTCTACTTTCTCAATTACTCTTAAAACATCATAATAATTATTTTGAGAATTATTTTGTATAGGCAATGTTAAGATAAAAAGGGAGACAATAGTTATTAGAATCATAATTAACAAAATTATTGAAAAATAACCATTAAATCCATTAAATTGCCTGATCTTAAAATCTGAACATTGGTTGTGTCACCCTTTTGAAAAAGACTCAAGGCCTCCATATAAGTCATCATATCAAATACATTGAATTCCCCCATTTTTACAATAATGTCACCCTGGAGAACTCCTGCCTTAAAAGCAGTTTTATTTTTTGAAACACCATCAACCCTCATCCCTTTTCCAGCGAACATATAATCAGGCATAACACCTAAAGTAACTGAAAATTTAGGAGTTTCATTAGAATCATTTTGTGTTTCTTGAAAATCAAAATTCTCAATAGTAGAAGAACTTTGAATTACATCTGAAACAAAACACAAAATATCTTGAATTCCTATATAATTTATTTTATCACTATCATCTGAAGGTTTATGATAGTCTGAATGTTGACCAGTAAAAAAATGGATAGCAGGAACATTTTTATAATAAAAAGAACTGTGATCAGATGGCCCCACCCCTGATTCGGATAAAATTAATTTAAATTGATATTTGTCATTGGTAGTATTTAGCAAAGAGGACCACTGAGAACTTGTTCCAACTCCATTAATTGCTAAATCTTTACTTTCATTCAGTCTACCAACCATATCAAAATTTAACATAAAACGGACATTATCCAAATCAACTGTTGGGTTTTTACAAAAAAAAGAGGAACCATAAAGTCCCATTTCCTCACCATCAAAAGCAATAAATAAATAATTATACATTCTAGATGAATCATATAAAGTCTTCATCAAAGAAATTGCTAAAGCCACGCCACTTGCATTATCATCAGCACCATTATGAATTAAAGACTTATCTCCAGAATATAAAGAACTAAAATCACCATAACCTAAATGATCATAATGCGCGCCTATAATAATAGTTTCTAATTGGTTATTATCAATAAAACAAAGTATATTTTCAGCATTTTTTTTAATATCCTTATTTTGAACATGTGGGTTTTTTGATGTAAAAAATTCAAATTCTTGCGAATAAACATCTACATTTTTATTTTCTCTAAATAGATTTATTAAATATTTCTTGATATAACTTGCCGCCTTCTCACCACCTAATTCTCCTGTTTTACGACCCTCATAAGATTCATCGGAAATCTCATACACTACATCTTTGATTATTAAAAAACTATCATCATCACTGCACTGTTGAGAAAAAATTACTTGAAAAAATAAAAGAAGTGAGATAAGCGTATAGTATTTCATTATTTTATTAATTTTGAACGATTCTAAATAGACAAATATATGAAACATTGCATCATAATTATCATAATTATATTTTTCTCTTGTAATACAAGAAATCAAAAAGACTACAAATTACTCTATCCAGAAGAAGTACACTTAAAAAACATACAACAATTAACATTTGGAGGCGATAATGCAGAAGCATATTGGAGTTTCGATTATTCAAAATTAGTTTTTCAAGCAAAAAATAAAAAATGGGGAGCTTTTTGTGATCAAATCTATGTAACTGATGTTAAAAATCACAACATGAAAAACAAGATACCTCAACAAATAAGTACAGGTCTAGGTAGAACCACATGTTCCTACTTTTTACCAGGTGACTCCACAATAATATATGCCTCAACACATCTAGCAGACTCACTTTGTCCAGAGGAGCCTAAAAGAAAAGATGGTAAATATGTTTAGCCAATTTATAGTTCCTTTGATATATTCATTAGTGATTTACAAGGAAATATAACTAAGCAATTAACTAACGAAATTGGTTATGATGCAGAAGCTACTGTTTCTCCTAAGGGAGATAAAATTGTATTCACCTCAATGAGATCAGGAGACTTAGAATTATACACATGTGATATTAACGGAGAGAACATAAAGCAGGTAACTAACCAAATTGGTTATGATGGAGGTGCTTTCTTTTCAAATGACGGTACAAAATTAGTTTTCAGAGCATCTAGACCTAAAACGGATCAAGAAATTATTGAGTACCAACAATTATTAAACCAAGGACTAGTTGTACCAACTGAAATGGAGATATTCACTTGTAATATAGATGGTACTGATTTAAAGCAAATAACTAATTTAGGAAAAGCTAACTGGGCTCCTTTTTTTCATCCATCTGATGAAAAAATTATTTTTTGCTCAAACCATAAGTCTGAACGTGGCTTTCCATTTAATCTGTATATGATTGATATTAATGGAGAAAATTTAAAACAAATAACTTTTGATACACAATTTGATTCATTTCCTATGTTTTCTAATAGTGGTAAGCAATTAGTATTTTCTTCTAATAGAAATAACAATGGGACAAGAAACACTAATTTATTTATAGCCGACTGGGTCGATTAAAATGTTTAATTCATTTGACCAGTTCCTTTTAAATTATAAAATATTTGTTATTTTGGCTTTAATAAAATAACAATATATCTTCAGTCCCATGATAAAAATTAAACTAACATTTATAACATTTATAATATTTATCATTACCATGCATGGACAAACAGTCACGTGTGATAATGTTTATACAATGGATATTCCAAGTAACATGTACTTAATGGATCAAAATCCTGATGCTGTTTTTGAAATCGCTAATTATGCAGCAGATCAATACTTAATGGTAATACATGAATCTAAATTAGATTTTAAACAAGCTATTAATGCTACTAGCAAAACAATACTATCAGAATATGCTAATGTCATTGCAGATGGCTTTAATGAATCATTTAACTCAAAAACTAAAATTTCCGACATATACTTTAATAACTATAATGCAAAAAAATTAGAAATTGAAGGACAAAGTGGCGGCATATCAATTATTTGGCACACGATTGCCGTTGAAACAGAATTGTATTTATATCAAATATGTTATTGGACTACTCCAGGAAACACATCTAACAGTGATTTAAAAAAATTATTTAACACAGCTAGAACATTTAAAGAATTGTAAAATATTTTGACCATATTCTATAATAAGCAACTATAACTATTAGCCTAAGCCAAGCTTAGGCTAATAAATAATAATCTTATTTCTTATTCAGAATCGATTTTAGGATCAGAACCATATTCATTATCTCCTTCATCACCTGCAGTAACTGCTAAAATAAAATTATAGATAGGAATTAACATAAACCAACCACTTTTACCAACATCATGCATTCTTCTAGCAGTAACCGCAATAGAAGGCACAAGAACTGCCAAACTATATATTGTGTTTAAATATACCGTCTGAGCACTCATGTCAATAAATATTAAAAGATAAGACAACAGAGTATTAATCAAAATAAACATCCAATACTCTTTTCTTCTTGCTCTACCATTAAATACTGCATAATTTTTTAAAACTTTTAAATACCATTTCATAATTAACTATTTTTTAATTTATTTTTATAATTTAAAATTATTATTCTTTGTATGCAAGAATGATTATTCTAATATAGAATTATTCAGATAATTAATCTACTCCAATAATACTAGAAACTTCTTTAGCCTTATTAACCAAACAAGACGTGTTTTCTTTACCATATGCAAGCGCAACTCCCATTCGTCTAAATTTATGAGAAGAAGGTTTCCCAAAGATCTTAAAATCTGTATTTGGTATTTTAGCAGCTTCTTTCATTCGCAAATAAACTGGGAAATTATTATTTTCTTTTTCAGCCAAAACCACAGATGATGCACCATTTTGTAATAAACAAACTCTCAAAACCGGAATTCCTAAAATAGCTCGTGCATGTAATTCAAATTCATTGAAATTTTGTGTGCCAGCTAGTGTAACCATACCTGTATCATGAGGCCTAGGAGATAATTCTGAAAAATAAACTGAATTTTGTGCAATAAAAAATTCAACCCCCCAAATTCCATTACCACCTAAAGCAGCAGTAATATCACGTGCCATCTCTTGTGCTGCTTGTAAATGGCTATTTTTCATATCTATAGGCTGCCAACTTTCTTGATAATCCCCTCTTTCTTGTCTATGACCTATTGGCGGACAAAAGAGAGTATTTCCATCATTTTGAGTCAGAGTTAATAATGTAATCTCATAATCAAAATTAATAAACTCTTCTACTATTATTTCCATTAAATCCCCTCTTGAACCAGATATAGCATACGCCCATGCATTTTGAATGTCTAATTTACTCTTCAGAATAGATTGTCCTTTGCCAGAACTTGACATTAAAGGCTTAACAACACAAGGATAACCAATCACATCAACAGCTTCCTGTAACTCTTTTAAAGATGTTGCATATTGATACTTAGCAGTTTTCAAACCTAATTCAAGAACTGCTAAATCCCTTATTGCTTTTCTATTCATGGTATAATTAACAGCTTTTGCAGATGGAATAACAGTCATACCCTTTTTCTCATAATCATAAAATTTTTCGGTTCTAATACTTTCAACTTCTGGTACAATAAAATCGGGCTGATGCTTAAAGACAACCCTATCTAACTCAGTACCATCTAACATATCAATAACTTCATAATCATGAGCTAATTGCATAGCTGGAGCATTTTTATAATTATCTACAGCAATCACATATTGACCAAGCCTTTGCATGGATATAACAAATTCTTTACCCAATTCTCCGGACCCAAGTAATAATATTTTTTTTCTCATAATTTTAGAAATATTTAACTCATTATACTTAAATGAAAAAGTAATCCTTAAAAGATAAAATTATAAATTATAATTATTGATAAAATCAAGTCCTTTTTCTAAACCAACATGATAATCATCTAATAAATCTTTTTGTCCAGTACCTAGTACAGTCGATTTCAACACATTATCAGGCTGAATTTGTAAAATTTCTGCCCCTATATGATCTTTAACTAAAAAATCTACAGCATTATTATAGTTGTCATATTCTGAAAAAAATAGCTCACTTTTCTTTGAATTATTTTGCCACCAATATCCTGCAAGTAAGCCTAAATAATTTAAACCATCAAATTTATAACCTAAAGGATGTGGCCTAATAACAATAACTTTTTTTGATCCAAATTTAATAGCTGATTGTGCAGGTATAGGATCAGACCAAGCACCATCCATTAAATTTACACCATCAATTCTACAAATACCTTTAGTGAAAAATGGCAATGAAGATGTGGCTCTTAAACATCTGTAGATTGTTCTTTCACTAGGTTCTAAATAAACAGCCTTACCGTTCTCTGTATTTGTTGCTATTATATAAAACTGTTTATTGTTTGTTGATTGTCTAATCTTAGTAAAATCAAGTGGATGAGTTCTAACAGCATATTTAGTTAAATATTTTAAATTCATATAGCCTTCTTCTGAAAGTGCATGCTTATAACTTAAAAAATCTTCACTAATACAAACGTCATGAGATATTGAAAAATATGCCTTGTATTGATTAGCCAGATAATACGACAAAGCCATTGCACCACTTGATACACCAAGATAAATATCAAACGGATTGAAATTATTAATTATAAATGCATCTAAAACTCCTGCTGAAAAAACAGATTTAAAACCACCACCTTCTATTACTAGTGCTATCTTATTCATAATAGCTAAAATACATAAAATATCAAGTAGAATTGAATTGTCACATTTACAAACCTTCAAGTCTATTAATTAGATTATGTCTTATATTGACCCAATATAAATTAAAATCAGCATTATGATATGAATCTCGTTTAAATCTATTAATAAAAATATTTTTTGGGAATTTTACCCAAAGCAACCCCTTTTCATTACGTGCCGACAAACTTTTTTTAAAGAAAATTTTTTTATTAGGGAATAAAATACCTTTATGTTTTTTTTTATCACTCCATAAAAAGTTATTACTATATGTTATGGGATTAATAGATGTATAATTATCACCATAATTCCAATCAATAGGATAATATAAATCATTAAAAGAACGCCAGTTAAGAAAACAATGTAATTGATTTGGATCTTCACATAAATCAATGAACATTTCATTACTAGTAATATCCATACCAATTAAATAGCTCAAAACTAGTCTATCTAACAAGTCCTTATTAGGATATATATATTCATTTATTAACCTTTTTGCATGATTTGTACCCTGACTATGTGATACTATAATAAATTTATCAGTTTTAATGTGTTTTAAAAAAGACTTAAACGATAATAAAATATCATTATACGCAACATTAAATGCCTTAATTCCATTTATTGTATCGGTGTATGAATAAATGTGCATCTCTCTATAATGGGGAACATATAAATAAGATAATCCAGCAAAAATAGATGCTTGATTATCTAAACATAGATCTATAAGTTTATTATTAGAGAAGTGAGATGTGTCAGCATTCCAGCTTGTAGATGAAAACAAAGTAGTGGGGTGAATATAAAAAACAGATACATCAAAAATTTCTTCATTGTTATATTTATAATTTTTCGGCATTATTTTATTAAAATCATGCAAATCAGACCTAAAGGCCCAATTCTTTTCATTATTATAATCCAATTCTAAAATATTTTCATTTTTTTTAAAATCCTGAATAGGTGTTATATAATCTGATGAGTAATTAAGATTTTTTTGAAGACCACAAGACAAAAAAAATAGACTGGTAATTAAAAGAAAGACATTATACATGTATTTTATCACTTTATATATTTTTTATCTATACTACCATCATTATAAATATATAACCATACTACTTTTTTAGAATCTGTATTAACATCTCTACCTAGAATATCTGTGATTTTAATAAGTTGCCTATCATCCTTATACTCTAATTGAGAAGATAATAAATCATTATTATTAGAAAAAGTTGGAGATTGAATAACAAAAGGACCTGTGCCATTTGGAACTCTCGCATAACCCATATCTGTTTGTTGTTCTCCAAAAGTCAAACCATCTACTAAATTAAAATTAGAATCTGATAGATACACTGCTTCTCCAGAGGCAGAAAGCTTAAACGTTGCATGATTATCGCCTTGATCTTCCTCATCATCATCAGCCCAAACAATAAAATATTCATTTGGACCTAAAGTAACAGAAGGGAAATTATATTTATCTAAAATATTAACATCATCAGACAAATAGTAGTCGCCTAAATTGATATCGGAAGACCCTATATTATATATTTCAATCCAGTCATTAAATTCTCCGTATTCATCCGCTTGAGTCTGGTCATTCGAAGCCATAATCTCATTAATAACTAAGGCACTCTCTACAAATTCAGGTGTTACAGTATAATAATAAAACTCATACTCTGCTTTTTCAGGAGAAAGAGATATAGCATCTTCATTATGTGCGCGAATATAGTACTGAACATATGTGCCACTATCTGAAAAAGGAACCACACAAGAATACACATCATCACCCGCTAATAAATCTCCATTAATACCGCTATCATTCATCTCATAGGATTTAAAATTGAAATGATCTGTTTGAGTAGTAATCATCAATTCAACTTGATTAACATTAGTAATTTTTGATGAAATAATTACCTCATCTCCATTTTGAGGATTTTCAATATTTTGTGAAACATATTCAATATCAGGATTAGACTCATTCATTAATGGATGATCATTAAGAAAATTCTTTCTTTCTTCAAGTGTATTTAATATACCTGAAAGAGCATTCCAATTTCCCTCTCCTTGATCCCAAAACCAATAATTTTCATTAACATTACTTTGAAAGCCATCTAGAAATATGGGGTTTGGATCATCTTGAGCTGAATTATAAGCAATATTACCAAGCTCTTCTACTGCATCTTCAAAATAAGTTGTATTTATGAAGTCATTCATTATGGTTCTTATATGAGCATCATAAATTTTCCTATAACTATCAACTTGTAACAAACCATACAGTAAAGGTCTATCTTCAATATATGGATCATATCCAAAATAAGGACTAGCCTCATATAAATTTTCCACATCACCCCACCAAAATGTAAGAGCACCTATAAAAGACTCACTTACATCCCAAGGAATAATTTGAAATTGACCATTTTCAGTTTGATATAGATAATAGTTTCTAACATTTACTAAACTATATGTGTCTGCATTAAGAATACAGCTATTCACTGCTAAATACCAAAGAGCTCTATCTACATTTAAATAATTCTCGATACTATCAATATTATTATTAAGTGTATAAATCATATCCATTAAATCCTTAAAACCTGATTCACTTTTCAATTCATAACTCTCTACATATAAAGTACTATCCATTCCTCTATAATCTAAATTAGGAGTTAAAGAGCCTCCTGAAACACCAAATAAATCCTGATTTTCACATTTAAAAAATACTCCATCACTTTCTCCAAAATGTTTATCTAAAAAATTAGAATTAATTGCTTCTGTATTTACATATAAGCCAAGAAGTTCATTATTAACATATAAATTCATAAAATTAGCTTGGGGAGAAGGCAAATAGTTTCTGTAGATGGAATAGCCTAAAATTTCTTTTCTACAAGTAGGATCAAATAATGTGTTAGCTAATTTTATCTTACTGTAACCCATTAAATCCTGATTAGAATCATAATCATTAAAATCTATATTATAAGGCTTCTTTGGGTTACCTAATGTATAAGGAATATAAAATGTAGAATTTCCTTTATATCGTACAGCTACACTATCAAAATACACACCATCTATATCGCAAGATGCTGGTAAAGTTAATTTAGTATTTTCTAACCATGACTGAATTAAAAATTCATCATAATTAGAATCATAAAAGTTAATATTCGCATCTCTCAACTCACCCCAATCATATAATTCACCAACTCCATCATAAATAGATTGTGAATTAAATAATTCTTGAGAAAATGATAAAAAAGGAATTAATAATAGGATTAATAATTTTTTCATACAATGCAATTTAATTAAAAAAAACTATCTTTATCAATCACCATAATTAAAAAAAAAATGAAAAAAATATTTTTTATCACGGGATTTATACTATGTTTTTCATGTCAAAACACGACTAACAATTACAACCTAAGAACTGATATTAACCCCTTCTTCCAAGAATGGAATACGCCTTATGGAGTGCCTCCTTTTAATTTTATTAAGGATGAGCATTATATGCCAGCCTTTGAAAAAGGAATGAAAAATAATCTTAAAGAAATTGATGATATTGTAGAAAATCCAGAAGCACCAACTTTTTCAAATACGATTGAAGCATTAGAGAGATCTGGAAAATTGCTTTCAAAAGTACAACGTACTTTTTTTAATTTAGTGGGATCTAACACTAATCCGCAATTACAAGAATTACAGCGTGAATTAAGTCCATTACTATCTGCTCATTATGATAAAATTGGATTAAATAAAGAGCTATTTATTAGAATAGAAAAATTATGGGAGGGTAGAGAAAAAATAGAACTAACAAACGAACAACTCAAACTATTAGAAGATACTCGTAAGCAATTTGTTCGTAGCGGCTCACTTTTAAACGATACAGAAAAGGAAAAAATTACTGCAATTAATGCTAAAATATCTGCTCTCACCACCACCTTTGGCCAGAATCTTTTAGCAGAAACCAATGGTTTTGAACTTATATTAACTAAAAATGATTTAGAAGGATTATCCGAGGACATTATTGTCGCAGCAGCAGAAGCTGCAAATCAAAAAATGAATCAAGCGGAAACAGATGAGGAAAAAGAAAAATATAAGGATAAATATGTGTTTACACCACACCGAACCAGCATGTATCCTTTTTTAACAGAATCAACTCGTCGCGATTTAAGAGAAAAGTTATACAAATCTTACATATTACGTGGAGATAATAATAACGAAAATGACAATAAAAATATTGCAGCTCAAATTGCAAAATTACGTGCAGAGAAAGCCAATTTAATGGGTTATAAAACTCACGCCCACTTTGTACTTGAAGAACGAATGTTAAAGACCCCTGAAGAGGTATATGATTTATTAATACAACTATGGAAGCCCGCATTAAACAGAGCTAAATTAGAAGTTGAAGATATGCAAGCAGTTGTTGATTCCGAAGGCCATGATTTTAAGATAGAAGCTTGGGATTGGTGGCAATATTCAGAAAAAGTTCGTAAAGCAAAATATGATTTAGATGAGGCTGCCATAAAACCATATTTATCACTAGACAATGCACTTAAAGGAGTATTTAATACCACTAATAAATTATGGGGCATCACTTTTACTGAAATTTTTGATATTGATTTATATCATCCAGATGCACGTATTTGGGAAGTTAATGATAAAGATGGAAGTCATCTAGGTATATTTATTGGTGATTTCTTCACTAGATCTAATAAGCGAGGAGGAGCATGGATGAGTAGTTTTAAAGGACAATCTAATTTAGACGGCAGAGAGAGACCAATCGTGGTAAACGTATGTAATTTTCCTGCACCAGTTGGTGATAATCCATCACTATTAAGTTTTGATAATCTAATTACATTATTTCATGAATTTGGTCACGCTATGCATGGTATTTTAACTAATGTAACCTATGGTAGTATGGCAGGAACATCTGGCCCAAGAGATTTTACAGAGTTCCCTGCTCAAATACTTGAACACTGGGCTAGCGAACCTGAAGTACTAAAAACATATGCCATTCATTATCAAACTGGAGAAGCTATACCTGATGATTTAATTAGAAAAATATTAAAAGCTTCTAAGTTCAATCAAGGCTTTATAAACACTGAATACCTTGCTGCATCTCTACTAGACATGGATTGGCACACTATATCTGCTGAGGAGAATCTAAAAGATGCTAATGAATTTGAAGAAAATTCTCTTAAAAAATATGGACTAATTAAAGAAATAGCTCCAAGATATCGAAGTACTTATTTTGCACATATTTTTTCTGGTGGCTACTCGTCTGGATACTATAGCTATGTACACTCAGCAGTTCTTGACTCCGATGGTTTTGATGCTTTTAAAGAAACCGGAGACGTTTTTGACCCTGAACTTGCTAAAAGACTAAGAGAACATGTTTATGCAAAGGGTTCCACTGAAGAAGCAATGGATTTATATGTTAAATTTCGTGGCAGAAAACCTATGATTGAACCTCTGTTAAAAGTCCGAGGATTAAACGAAATAAACAAGTAAATATAATGAGATTATTTTTTTAAAAACTCTAAATATTTATGAGATTTTTTAAGATAATTATCTTTAATATATTACTGTTTTTTAGTTTAAATGCTTTGTCTCATAATCCAGAAGACTTTATTATAGCAGAAATCGAAGAAGGTCAACTAAATTTCGAAAATGAACAAATAGCAGAAGAATACAATGCAGCATTAAAAAGACTAAGGATACGTCGATTAGCAGCAATGTCTTTCGAAAAAAAGTTTTTAATATTTACTAAATCTGGATTTGACCACATTATCCCTAAAGGACTGGATCATATTCTATTTATATTAGGACTTTTTTTCTCATGCTTACATTTTCGTCCACTACTGATACAAGTAACAGCGTTTACCTTTGCACATAGTATAACATTAATACTTGCTGGACTAGGTTGGATTCAGTTCCAAGGAGCTATAGTTGAAGCTCTAATTGCTTTGTCTATAGTTTGGATTGCTATAGAAAATTGTGTGTTTAAAAAACCAAGTCAATGGAGATTTTTAGTTGTATTTGGTTTTGGATTACTGCATGGAATGGGTTTTGCAGCAGTATTAAGCCACTATGGATTACCTAAGGATAATTTTGTTTCATTATTATTAGCCTTCAATATTGGAGTAGAAATCGGTCAATTAGCCATTTTAACTATTGCTTTTGTTTTGACAAAACTACTTTGGAACAAAAATGGTAAAATTGATAAAATTAGAATTCCTGCATCAATAATAATAGGTTTAATTGGTATGTTTTGGTTTGCCGAAAGATTATTAAGCATGTAGTTAATCTATCTAAAAATTATAACATCTTTTAAAAAAACATGATTTATTTATCACAATATCTACATGACATCCCACTCTGAAGCAGTAGACTTTAATAAATTATAATAGATATAATCTTTATCTGCAAATTTCCAGATATTAGCTGCATAATTTAAATGATAAATAGCTTGTTCCTCTTTATCCCAATCATGCAACAATAAAGCCATGTAATAATGAGCCTTAGGATTGTGAGGCGTACGTTGCAAAGCATAATCTAAATAGTCCTTAGACTTAACAAAATTTTCTTGAAAATGACAATATCGAGCTAAAGTGATAAAATAGTCTACTGTTCTTTCCACATTATTATTAGACTCAAGTATTGAAATAGCTTGCTCATAATTATTTTCAAAAAATGCTATTCTTGCTTTTAATAGCGGCTCTAGCTCTCCTAAAGAATATTGTGTGTAATTTGGTTTATAATAATTCTCAATATAATTGATATAACTTTTAATATATTTGACATAGCTAGCATCTAATGATTCATGAAGAAAGATTTGTCCAATATGTGTTTTTACATTATCTGAAAAAGCACTAAAATTATCAGTACCTAAATAATTAGGTTTAAAAAGTGAATCTATATTAAAATTAAACTCTATTTCAAATTGAGAAATATTCTCAAAAACAGTATTAATTTCACCTAAGTCTAATAGCATACCCCATCGATGCTTAATTTCATCTAATTTAGATTTTTGATATGTATGATTTACGCAACATGAAACTACACTATCTTTTAGAACTATGGCTTGATTCAACTGTCCTTTTAAGCGGTAATAATCTATTAGTAGATTAAAAGTAGCAATTGAGTCTTTATTAGATTTGCAAAAAGACAGTAAATTATAATAATCACTTTTTATATCAACCCCAAAAACAGAATTAAGTTTAACTAGACTTTGTTGTACACGAAAGTTTAAAGGACTCATGAATTCTGCTTGCTCATAATATACTTTTGCACTATCTAGCTCACCCATCGATTGAAAAACATTGCCCAAATGAATATATCCATTTACATCAGAATATTCAGTAGCATCCAGATATTTTTTACCATAAAAAATAGATTCATTATAATCACCATTTTTTTTATATAAATCACTAATAGAGTAAAAAGAACCATAAGTTAATGAGTCGATTTCAAGAATTTTATAATGATGATCAATAGCATCATCAAAATTTTCTCCATCCAAATAATACCTTGCAATTTTTTTATGTCCATCAATAGTGTTTGGATATTGTGTAACCCAATTTTTCAATACAGTAAATACCTTGTTTGGTTCTTTATTAAATGTATAGTAAATATATTTTATCTCATATCTCTTGTGTGGCGGTAAACGTTCTATATTATCAATAGTATTTTTCACTGAAACATGTAATGAATCCATTTTATTTGTATAAGAATAAAGTGGACCGCTATTAAAATATGCCCAAGTAAAATAGGGGTCTTCTTGTACAGCCTTATTAAGTAAATCAAGGGCTGTTTGATAATTATTATCCTCCCTAGCTAATAAAGCCTTGATGTAATATTCAAAAGCAATTATAGACTCTGTTAATTGAGATGAAACTGGCAAGTCAATCGTTTCATTAACATATTTTTCACTTAAAGCCAAACATGACTTTAATTCTAAAGAAATATGATCAATTAAATTAAAAAAATTATGATTTTTAATTGTATTATTACAAATAACGGTACCTTTTTGTGTATCATAAAGATTCCATGAAATCAATATAGAATCTTGATTAAAAGAATAACTACCTGACATAAAATATGGTATAGATTTTTCCTTAGCAATCTTCATTTTTTTAGAAAGAGGAATCACATCATCATATTGAAAACCTAGATTTGTGACAAAGTCGTTTGCAGATATTAAATTAACATATTGATCTTGCATTAAATCAACATCACAAGCTTCTAAAAAACCTTTTTGTAACCAATTCTTTGTGGTGTCTTGAGAATCATTATCAAAAACAAATATTAAAACATTTTTAATGTATTGTTCATTAACAATTTTAACTATGGATGTCTTACCAAACTCATCCTCAATTGTGATCATATTTTTATCACCAGTATTAAGATTAGAGCTCAAATAAAATCCTAAAAACACACAAGTAAATAAAACGTTAATTGAAATAAGTATTTTTGAAAAAAAAGGAATTGAAGATAACGAAATCTCATCTGTTTCATAATATTTATAAATAACAATACTAGGCAACAAAACAATCCAAATAATTACAGACAAACTTTCAATTAAGTGTATATCATCAGGGGATAATGGAAATGGTTTCCCGAGCTGTGGTATGACAAAAATTAAAGCAGAACCAGTAACAATATAACCTATTAAAAATTTTCCAATTATCTTAATTTTATCCCAATTCATATTTCAAAATTTGTAAAATTTCACAAAAAAAATTTACATAACGTGTGAAATTATTGATCAAATCAATACATATAAATATAAAGAATTATCTTTTAACAGATGAGATTTATTTTTTATATAAAAAAAATTATATTTAAAATAATATTTTTCTAATTACCATAGTGAGAAGAGCAATTTCGTTAATATTTGCAATCAGAACAGGTACAAATAAGAAATTATAAAAAAGAACTAGATCATATATACTTATTTAAATCAAAATAATATGCAAAACAAAAAAAAAAACGTAACTAAATTTGATTATACGATACTTATATTGTCAATATATGTTATTATAGAATTTTGGATTTGGGTTGTTATTGGAGATAAATTATCAGAAAAAACACTTAAAATATTAACTATTATTGATATTAGTGTATGCATGATTTTTATTTATGATTTTATAAAAAGACTTAAGCTCGCTGTAAATAAGCCAAAATTTATCTTGTACAACTGGATGGATATAGCAGGCTCAATACCACTTGTATATGCACTACATCCGTTTAGACTTTTTAGAATTATTCGAATTTTTCGAGCAATAAAAAGTGTTAAAAACATATTGAATTTCACTAGAAAAAATCGAGCATCTATATTTCACACATCACTTATTGGCTCATTTCTTATATGTTTTATAACTACAATATCTATTTACATACTAGAAAAGGATATAGAAACATCACAACTGAACACTCTAGAAGAATGCTTATGGTGGACATTGTACACTTTTTCCTCAATTGGCTATCAAGATATTATACCAGTTAGCGCAGCAGCTAAAATCTTTGCCTTACTACTTGCAGGAGGCGGTATTATATTATTAGCAACCACATTAAGTCTTTTCTTAGACGACACTATACAAGATGAAGAAATAGAACGAAAGCTTGATCAAAAACAAATACAACTAGATCGATTAGAAAAAAAAATTGATGATTTACTCAAAAAATAAAAAGTTGGAAAAGCCTACTACCCCACTCTATTTAACAAATCATAGTATTTTGAAAAAATAAATTTTGCGGTGTTTATCAACTAGTTACATCTAAATATAAAAATTGATAAATTAATTGTATTTTTAAATCAAATATGAGTGCATTAATTTTTTATTTATTTCTCGCATTATTTGTGTCTTTTATATGCTCATTAACTGAATCTGTCCTTCTTTCAACACCACAAACATTTTTAATAACAATTAAAGACAAAGAAAAGTGGGCAAATTCATTTATCAAATTTAAATCACACATTGATAAACCTTTATCTGCTATTTTATCACTCAATACAGTTGCTCATACTATTGGCGCAGCAGGAGTTGGAGCTGAAGCAACAAAATTATTTGGAGATGCTTCATTGGGAGTTGTATCTGGAGTACTAACAATTTTAATATTGGTTATAACAGAAATTATTCCCAAAACAATGGGTGCTAGATATTGGAAAAGTTTAGCAAAATTAACATTACATATAATAAATATTATGTTGTTTATAACATATCCCCTTGTGGTGCTTTCAACAAAAATCACGAAGCTAATATCTAACAATAAAAAAGAAAGTATTACTAGCAGAGAAGAAATTGCGGCATTAGCAGATATTGGCACTGATCAAGGTGTGTTTTCTGAAAAAGAAAATAAAATTATTCAAAATATACTCAAGCTTAAAAACATTAAAGTAACTCAAATCATGACCCCTAGAGTGGTAGTAACCTCTATAGACGAAAATTTAACACTAAAAGACTTTCAAAATGACAAAAAATACTTAAGTTTTTCACGTATCCCGACCTACTCTAAACAAAATGAAAAAATTACCGGTTACATTTTTTTACAAGATATTTTAGAAAAATTATCAGAACAAAAAAATCACAAATTACTAATTAAAGAATTTAAGCGTAATATTTTAACCATACCATCTAGTATAACATTGTTTAATTTATGGGATCAAATCCTAGAAAGAAAAGAACATATATCAATAATAATTGATGAATATGGAGGACTTGCCGGCATTGTTACAATGGAAGACATTATTGAAACTTTAATTGGTCTAGAAATTACAGACGAAAATGACACAGTCATAGATATGCAAAAATATGCTAAAAGTCAGTGGAAGAATAAACAAAAATATTTAAAAAAAAAATAACACAATAAATTTATTTCAGATGATAAATGAAATTATTTTGAGTAGTTAATAATAACTAAAACCTATCCGACAATACACTGGAAGGTGATCGGAAAATCCACCATACCAATTGTTACCACCAAACGACCTACTAGGATAGACTTCTCCTTTTTTATTTGTGAATAGCATGAAATCTTTTTGAAATGCACCCACAGATAATAATCTCATATTAGATGTTTTACTTTTAGAAATTATAATCTGATCTAACCAATTCCAATCACCTCTATAATTATAAGAACCTTGACCCAAAACTAAATCTGTAGCCATAAGATTAATTAAGTCATCTTGAACTAAAAATTTAGATAAACTTTCATTAGATGGATAATCATTAAAATCTCCCATAATTAATATGTATTCATCTTTTGAAGTATTAAGATTAATATAATCTTTAAGTAGTTTTGCCACAAATACTCTTTTATGATTTGTTTCTTCTTGCCCCCCCCATCTAGATGGCCAATGATTCACAAAAATATTAATTACTTCATTTTTGAATTTTAATTTTGCATACACAATATCTCTAGTAGATCTATTAGCAGCTGGATTATCCACAAGGATAAAATCATGTTCTAATAACTGGAATTGATTATTAAATAATAAAGCACAATCGATACCTCTACTATCAGGACTATCTTGATGAATAATACTATAATTATGATTACTGAAAGTCGGTGTTTTTAAAAGGTCATCAATTACTAATTTATTTTCCACTTCACACAAACCAATAATATCAGGCATTTTATCATTATTTTCATCCTGAATAATTCTAGAAAAAACCTTTGCTAATTGATTTAATTTATAATTATATCTATAAGTATTCCATTTTTTTTCACTATCTGGTAGAAATTCAATGTCTTTAGTAGTGGCATTATTAATAGTATCAAAAAGATTCTCCACATTATAAAACACAGCAAATATAGTTTCATCTGAAAAACTTTTTTTACTATTTTGAGAAACAACTAATAGAGGAAAAAGTAATAGTATCAGTATTTTTTTCATATAGCAAATATACATATTATAAAAAAGAGAAGAAAAGTAATAGTATCAGTAAATTATACTGAAATTATAAAAAAAATTCACTTGGATTATCATCCTGCGATATCTCAATATGAAAATTAATACTTCAACAAAAAGAAAAGACATATTTTAGAATATATTTGCAATCTTATAATTATAATAAATTTTGATATAATGATTTCAGTAAATAATTTAACTCTGCAATACGGAAAAAGAGTTTTATTTGACAATGTAAACTTAAAGTTTGAAGGAGAAAGGTGTTATGGTATTATTGGAGCAAATGGTGCCGGAAAATCTACATTTTTGAAAATTTTAAACTCTGAAATTGAACCTAACTACGGAACTGTATCAATTGAAAAAGAAAAAAGAATATCTGTTCTCAAACAAAATCATTTTGAATATGACGAAGTTTCTTTATTAGAAACTGTAATGATGGGACATCAAGAACTGTGGAATGTCACACAAGATAAAAATAAAATTTATTCAAAACCTGATTTTAATGAGGATGATGGAATAGAAGTAGCAAAGCTAGAGGAAAAGTTTGAAAAAATGAACGGATGGAATGCAGAGTCAGATGCTGGCAACATGTTAAATGGCATGGGTATTCTTACTAATCAACATAATTTGCTCATGAAAAATGTTGAACCTAGTGTAAAAGTCAAAGTTTTACTAGCTCAATCCTTATTTGGTGAACCAGATTATTTAATTCTAGATGAGCCAACTAATAATCTAGACTCTAAAACTATATATTGGCTAGAGGAATTTTTATTAAGATTTAAA
>NZUB01000009.1 GCA_002696965.1 Flavobacteriales bacterium
ATATTGAAAAATTAAAAACACAATTAGAGAGAGCTGAAAAAATTACATCAGATACAGGTGGTGGTATTTTAGTTATCACAGAAGGAGTATTTGGAATGGCAGGAGATCTAGGTAAATTGAAAGAAATATGTGCTCTCAAAGAGCAGTTCAAATTCAGACTATATGTGGATGATGCTCATGGTGTTGGAACTATGGGTAAAAATGGAATCGGTACAGGAGAATATTTAGGTGTACAGGATAAAATTGATATAGTATTTGGAACATTTGCTAAAAGTTTTTCTAGTATTGGAGCTTTTATAAGTTCAAATAAAGATGTTATTGAATATTTAAAATATAATACTAGATCGCAAATTTTTGCAAAATCTCTACCCATGCCTCTTGTAATTGGAGCTCTTAAACGTTTAGAGATTATGCGAACTAATCTAACCCTAAAAGATAATCTATGGAGTATTACTAAAAAACTCCAATCAGGATTAAAAGAAAATGGATTTAATTTAGGAGATACTGAAAGCTGTGTTACACCTGTGTTTTTATCAGGTGGAGTTGGTGAAGCAACAAATCTCACTGTTGATTTAAGAGAAAATTATGGTATTTTTTGTTCTATAGTAACCTACCCTGTTGTACCAAAAGATGTGATTATGCTCAGATTAATACCAACTGCGGTTCACAATGAAGATGATGTTAATAAAACGATTAATGCCTTTAAAGAGGTAAAAGAAAAATTATTTTCTGGAAAATATGTTTCAGATCAAATAGCTCAATTTTAGAATCTACATACTTTAGAGACTGATTTATCATCATATAATTCCAAGTAAACACCTGAATCTACACTAGGATTAAAATCTCTACCCAATAAATCCACTGTCTTGATAACAGATTTATGAACTCTATTTTCAGTAATATCAATAGACGAGCATGATTGTGATAAATCATCAATAACAGAGGAAGAACAATTAAAAACAACAGACTCTAACAAATACATTCCATTTGGAGTAAATGTATTACCTCCCCCGGTTATATTGGAAATAGCTACAGAAGAAGAATAAAATGTATCCTCACAACCTTCTATACAAATTGCAAAAGCAAAGTTAGAACCAGTTAACATTCCATCTATCTCAGGAGAAGTTGAGTCATCACTCCAAGCTGCAATAGCAAAATTCTCTTCATTTGTCCACGAAGAAGAACCAGCACAAAAGATACCATTCCAATCACTAGCAATCACACCTATTTCAATTGGACATTCTATATCAGAAATTGAAATAGTATTTGTGTCGTCTGTAATCATAAAATTAGCAGCATTCTCTTGAGTAATTGCGATGGTTGCATTGCTATCTGTACCCGTGTATGAAAATGGACATAAATTTGTTTGTCCAAACGAGATAAAACAAGTAAATAAAAAAAGTAAAAATATTTTTTTCATGATGTATTTATTTATTCAATAATTATTTTTTCAGTAAATGTGATATTATCTATTTGCAATTCTACAAAATAAATTCCATTAGAAAGATGTGAAACATCTATTTCTTGATATAAATTATTATCAAGAAACTGTTGCTTTAATAATGTTTGACCTAAAAGACTCTTTATAGAAAAATCTACATTATTGAGTTCAGTTGATATTAATTTAATAGCTACAAGATCATCTGCTGGATTAGGATAAATAGCAAAATTAATTCCTGAGTAACTTGCAATGTTAATGCTCTGAACACAGGATTCAGTATTATTGATTGCAATAACATTTTCATAATCTTGATTTACTACATCAATAATATCTTCGATACATACATTTTCACCAATACTTGAGAAATATACTCTACAAAAAGGTGTAGGATCGAAATTTTTTATTATTAAAGAGTCCTGATACGAAATACCAAGTACCATTCCATCAGAAGAAAAACTTGGTTCCATGTCAAAATCATCTACTAAGTTTTCAACTGATGAAATTGTTATGTTACCCATCATAAACTGATAGCCTAGTATTTCATTATCTGGGTTTAAAACATATATGTCAACATATTGTTCTAATAGATTTATATCACCAATACTTAAAGTAACTGTGTCATTTGGATTTGTAACTTCTAAACCAAAACTACATGGCTCTGATTGATTATCTCTGTTTATATCATCAAAATTCTCCACACAATTTACAAGTAAAGCAATATCAGAAACTGTTAATTCTCCATCAGCATCTAAGTCATTACAAGTATTTACACTCCAATCATCGGCAATTATTTCTGATGCATAACTTTCCATATCATATGAATCTAAAAATAAATCAAAATTCATGTCTCCTGTCACTGATTCGCCTCCACAAATACCATTACAATCATATTGAGCATTTCCAAATTCTTCTCCATTACAATCAGTATAAACTGGACATTCAGACATACCATAAGGCGTATCATCTACATCATCTAAAACACCATCTCCATCTGAATCATCATCACTACCATTCATAATTCCATCTCCATCAATATCAGGGTCATTGATATTATCAATTCCATCTCCATCAATATCTATAGCCATGTAAAAATCTTTTACTCCATCACTATTTGTAAATACACCTATACAAGTTTGTTCCCAATTATTCTCATAGCTTAATTCTATATTACCCATAGCATCCGGATCTTGATCCCAATTAGTTCTTACTACAAATGTATACTCCCCGTCTGGAACATTAGTAATATCAATCCATTGACATGAAAGACCTGAACCATAAATATCTCCACACCCAGCTGAAATACCCATAACACTACAACCATATGTATAATTTCCTGCAGGCACACCAAGTTCATCATCTCCACTACATTCTAAGTCCATAACACAAAAACCATTTTTAAATCCGACAGGAATAATTTGTCCATCAGAATCAAACAATACATATTCTGCATACCCTTTATAATGCCAATGATTATGACACATATCCCATTCAAACTGATTTGTTTCCTCATTATCAGAGACAGAGCCAATAAAATAATCTACGTTACCTACATTTTTAATCCATGTATCAAAACGTATAATCGATCTATCACCATAACCTGTAAGACATCCCTCTTCAATTGCACAACCATCTTCATTTTCATATGCCTGTAAATACATACTAGATTCAAATGGCATAACAAGAAGATCAGGGCCATTGACACAATCTGGATCTCCTGGATATATACACGAACCATCATCAGACTCAGCAATAGGATTAAAATTACATGCTGTATTGTCTGTACAACCCTGCACAGGGCCTATATAATTTAACTCCCAATCAATATTGTCACAATCTCCTTTAATTCTAATATAATAAGTGTCTCCTGCCTCCATAAGTGGAAACACTTGTGATTGAACTCCGCATAGATCATCATTATAATAAATAGTTCCATCATTATAATCAGATGGTACTAGACCTGTACAATAATCATAAATATAAATCACTGTATTACAATCTGATTCACACGTATTAATATCATACTGTCCATTGACTTCAGCATTAAATACATACCAATAGTCATTTGTTTCTGTTTCATAGCTACCTAAACCTACCTCTATCGCAGTATTACAATCATAACCTGGAGGACAATTCATAGTAATAGAGCTATTATATTGAAAATTTGGATTATTAAGTACTAAGTCTTCCTCATAATATACTTGAACACCACCTCCAGAAAAAATACCATCACCATAACTATCATATAATGTAAAAATATAACAACCATCAATAGGTAAACAGTATTGAAAAGGGTATGCTGTATAATCAGCATTGAACACCTCATCCTCGGAAGCCCATACAATGCCTTCATTATCATTTAAAACAAATGATGTTTCCGATGGATATGAATCTGTAGATATAACAACATCTATTTGGATTTGATTATTATCACAATTTAAGTCATATAAACAAGAACCATCATCAAAAGTAGCAAACTCATCAAAATTAATAACTGATGTATCTGTACAACCAAAAACATCTAATTCATCACATATACTATTTCCATTTATATCATTTATACAATTTCCTGTACAATCATAGTAGATTGGTGGATAAATACAAAAAGAAGGGAAAAGAGCTGTACCATCATAATTACATGCTGTTTCATCCATACATCCATATAAATCACAATTTTCTGAATCAATAATAAATTCCTCTGTTTCACCATAATCTGGAATATCATTATTATCGGCCATAAGTACTCCACCATCACAAATACTCAGTTGGTATGCACCATTATCATTCCAACCATCCCCATATGAATCATATGAATTAAAAGAATATGTTTCATTAATATTTAAACATGCATATGTAGTATATATCTGATAATCTGTATAAAAAGTATTTAAAGGTGGGCTATTTGCTACAATAATTCCTTCCAGATTCATAATATCCCATGTAATTTCACTAGACCAATTACCTATATAAATATCAATCATGACTAATTGTTGATCTTCTGCGCATTCTGTGGGATACTCACATAAGCTAGGGTCTGAAATATCATTTTCTGCACTATAATTTAAGGCAGCCACATCCATACATCCCGTTTCTTCACTATCTTGAGCAAATAAAAAAGTATTAAAAATTATTAAACTAAAAAGAGTAAAAAAACACCTCATAATATCAAAATTTCAATAAATAATTACAATAGTAAATATAAGCAATAATATCTTTACAGATTTATTAATCGGTATATTAAAGAAAGCAACTAAATATTTTCAATCGGATATTTTTTATAAATTTGACTAAATTAAAATTACAACATGATAAACAAACATAATCTATTAGTCGCTTTTTTTATCTTGCTAGGGGTATTTACAAGAATAATCCCCCACCCGCCTAATATGACTGCTATTGGAGCTATTGCATTGTTTTCGGGCGCGTTTCTGTATGATAAACGTTTAGCTTTTATAATACCAACAATAACTATGCTCATATCAGACCTAGTATTGGGTTACCAATTAGCATTATCAGTTTACTTAAGTTTTTTAATTATTGTCTCACTAGGTTTTGTTTTAGCTAAAAAACATACCGGAATTAGTGTAATTAATATGTCCTTATTAGCTAGTGTAATTTTTTATGTTTTAACTAATTTTTCTGTCTTTATAAGTTCTCCATTATACTCTAAAACATTTGTTGGACTCATTGAGTGCTATACTTTAGCTATTCCATTCTTTTTAAATACATTAATTGGCAATATCGTTTATTCATTAATTATGTTTTATAGTTTTAAGTTTGTACAAAACAGTTCACTTTTACAACACAACTCATGACCAATATACTTGTTTTAGGGGGAGGAAAAGTTGGAAGTGCTATTGCTTTTGATTTAGCAAAAAAACACATGGTAACAGTTGCAGATATTAATGAATTAACATTAAGTAATCTATCAAAAAAAATAAAAATAAAAACAATATGCACAGATATTGCAGCTAGCAATAAATTGAAAAACATATTAGAACCATATGATTTGATTATATCTGCAGTACCAGGTTTCATGGGTTATAAAACACTGAAAACAATTATTGAGTGTAAAAAAAATGTAGTAGACATTTCATTCTCGCCAGAAGATCCACTGGAATTAAATGATTTAGCACTAAAAAATAATGTTAGTGCTTTGGTTGATCTAGGAGTTGCTCCAGGTTTAGGAAATATCATTTTTGGCCACTATAATAAAAAAATGAAAATTCATTCATATGAATGTTATGTTGGTGGATTACCAAAAGCAAAAAATCCTCCCTTTCAATATAAAGCACCATTCTCTCCAATTGATGTAATTGAAGAATATACTAGGCCAGCCCGATTATTTGAGAATCACACAATAATTACAAAAGAGCCTTTAACAGATTTGGAAATAATAGAATTTGACACCAATGAGAGCTTAGAGGCTTTTAATACAGATGGACTTAGAACCCTTTTAAAAACCATGTCACATGTTCCAAACATGAAAGAAAAAACACTACGTTACCCAGGACATGCAAAAAAAATACAATTATTAAAAGATATAGGACTGTTTAGTACCAAAAAAAAATCTTTGAATGATTACAATTTCAAACCTATTGATATTATTGCTGAAATACTTAAAAAAGATTGGCACCTTGAAGAGGGAGAAAAAGAATTTACAGTTATGAGAATCATAATGAAAAATAATGACAAACAAGTTCAGGTGGATTTATATGATGAGTACGATACACAAACAGAAATTACATCAATGGCACGAACTACTGGATATACTTGTACAGCAGGAGCCAATTTAATAATCAATAAAATATTTAATAAAAAAGGGGTATACCCACCTGAATTAATTAGCGCTGAAGACAATTGCTATAATTTTATCATCAACTACCTAGAGGAAAGAAATGTGATTTTGAAAACCACGACTATTTAATTCAATATAAATCTTTATATTTAACATCTAAGACATCACCAATAAACATTAAACTAATATAACATGGAAACCAAAAATTGCTCAAATAATTGTTATGCTATTATAGCATTATGCGTTTCATTTCTAGCACTAGGCCTCTTACTAGGTAATTGGATGGGACAATGCACTAAGACTAATAAATATAAAAAATGTAATAAGAAGTATCAATCATACTCAACAGATGGTAATACTGGAAGCACATGTAGTTGGTCAAAAGCTACAAAAAATGAGAATGAGAACGAATAAAAAATTATTCTAGAGTTAAGCAAAATTACCAAATACTAACAATTCTAAAAATCATCAATCTTGAAAACACCTATTTTTTTAAAAATATTAATTATTGTATTATTTTTTTTTTCATGTAATACTAATAATATAAATAACGACAAAGACTTTACATACCTAACGGAGCAATTTTCTGATTTAAAATTGATTAGATATAAAGTCCCTGGATTTGAAAATCTTGATTTAAGACAAAAAAAATTAATTTATTATTTATCACAGGCCTCTCTGAGTGGAAGAGATATAATATTTGATCAAAATTATAGACATAACTTAAGGGTTCGTAGAACTTTAGAAACTATTGTTGCTAATTATTCAGGTGATAGAGATACTGAAGATTTTTCTAATTTTATGATTTATACAAAACGTATATGGTTTTCAGGGGGTGTACACCATCACTACTCAAGTGCTAAACTAAAACCCGGTTTTAATTCTGAATACTTTATTAATGAATTAATTACGAAAACTGAATCATCGGATGAGTTTGCTTTTCCACTTTTAAAAAACGAAGATAAAATGGATTTAGCACGGTTTATAGATAATATCATATTTAATGAAAAACTTGACAATAAACGAGTAAGTAAAGATGGTGATATTATTCTAAATTCAGCAAATAATTATTATGAATCAACAATAACAGCACAAGAAGCCGAATTGTTTTATAAAAAGGTTAAATCTGAACAAACAACCCCTTACTTTAAACAACCTGAGTTTGGTTTAAATTCTAAACTAGATAAAAATTCTGAAGGCAATTTATTTGAAAATACATACAAAGTAGGAGGAATGTATGGTGAAGCTTTGGAGCAAATGATTTATTGGATTGAAAAGGCTAAAACAGTTGCAGAAAACGAAGAACAAATCAAATCATATGATTTATTAATTGAGTATTATACTACTGGAGATATATATAAATGGGATGAATACTGTGTTCAATGGCTCAATACAAAAACTGATATTGACTGGATTAATGGGTTTGTCGAAGTTTATGGAGATGCTGCAGGTAGAAAAGGTGCATATGAGTCTATTGTACAGATAAAAGATATGGAAGCTTCTAAAACAACAGAAGTTATTAATGAATATGTTCAATGGTTTGAAGATAATTCCAGTATCATGGATGAGCATAAAAAAGAAAATGTTGTTGGTGTAAGCTATAAAGTTATTAATGTAGCTATGGAATCAGGCGATGCATCACCATCAACTCCAATTGGTGTTAACTTACCAAACAATCCGTGGATTAGAAAAGAAAAAGGTTCTAAGTCTGTAAGTTTAGCTAACATCATTGATGCATATGATAAATCTTCAACTGGTTCTGGATTTTTACAAGAATTTTGTTTTTCTGAAGATGAAGTTAAAAGATCTAAAAAGCATGGTGAAGTTGCAGATAAGCTAGGCACACTTCTTCATGAAGTTGTAGGGCATGCATCAGGTCAAATTAATGAAGGAGTAGGAGATCCTAAAGAAACTCTAAAAAACTACAAGTCAACTCTTGAAGAAGCAAGAGCAGACTTAGTTGCTTTATATTACATGATGAATCCCAAATTAGTAGAGATTGGATTAATGGATTCATTAGAATGTGGAATGGCAGAATATGATTCTTATTTAAGAAATGGGTTAATGCTACAACTTAGAAGAATTGAAGTTGGAAAAAATATTGAGCAAGATCATATGAGAAACCGACAATTAGTTGCATCATGGGCATATGAAAAAGGACTAAAAGACAATGTAATTAAGAAACATACACAAGAAATTCCAACATTATGTAAAACATCTGGCGACACACTAAGTCATACAAAAACATTCTTTGTAATTAATGATTATAAAAAATTACAAAATATTTTTGGTCAACTTCTTAGAGAAATTCAAAGAATAACATC
>NZUB01000010.1 GCA_002696965.1 Flavobacteriales bacterium
AGCCAATGTATCGTTTCTTGAAAGTTCATCAATTGCGATAAAAATTATATGTTATTTGACCGATTTGGATTTCAGGAGCGTCAAAATAGGGAGTCCAAGTAGTTTTAAGTGCAGCAATTTTAGCTTCACTGAGAAGACAAGAAGCTGATTCGGTTGTTCCCCGAACTCCAGCTTCGGCTTTAATAGTCCTTCCTTCCCTATTCACCCAAACACGTACAACTACAGTACCTGATTCATTACAAGTATATCGAGGTTTTACTTTCATAACAGCAAATCTATTGTCTGATAAAATATAACCATCATTCTTATCATTAAGCTCTAAATCATCCACAACAATTGTATCTTCCATATTATCATTAAACAATTCTTGTGAAGATTTTGGTTGATTCAATTTATTCAGTGCCTCTTCTAATTCTAGGCTTATATAATCTTCTTTTTCTGGATTTTGATCTTGATTAGTGAGAGAATCTTCATAAGTTGGCAAAACAGTTTCTGCTGTTTTTTCTTGTATTAATTTTTCAACCAATTCATCGTGGTCTACTACTACTTCATCGACTACTTTATCCTTAGAAACTAAAATTGTTTCTTCTGCTTTATTTATCTTTTCATATGGCATATATTGAACTTCAATACCCTCAGGAGGTAAAATAAGCGTCGAACCCATTGTTGTATAAAAACATACAATAATAAATAGTACGTGAAACAATATCGTTCCAAAAAATCCTAATCTCTTACTTTTAGAGTTGAACATATGATTAATTAGGTTGTGTAGCTAAAACAATCTTATAGTTATTACGATATGCTAAATCCATAACTTCTACCACATGTTTTAGAGGAATAGTTTGAGCAGCTCTTAAAATGATTGTAGAATCATCACTTTTCATGTTTTCTTGAAGCTTAGATTCTAAAAAAATCCTTTCTATAGATTCATTATTTATAAAATATCGTAAATCTTCAGTAATTGAAATAGATATAGTTTGTTTTTTTAGAGGCTGAGCAGAACTTGAAGGCAATACAATATCAAGAGCATTCGTTGTTACTAAAGTGGAAGTCAACATAAAAAATATAAGTAGTAAAAAAACTATATCTGTCATTGATGACATGCTAAAATTGGGATTAATCTTATTTTGTGACTTTAAAAACATTAATTATCCTTTTTATCATAAATTAAATCCAAAAATTCAATAACAACAGATTCCATTTCAAATACTGCTTTTGAAATTTTTGAAACTAGATAGTTATAGCTTATATACGCCATAATACCTACCATTAAACCTGCAACAGTAGTCGTCATAGCAGTGTAAATACCTCTAGATAACATTTCAATATCTATTTGCCCCCCCGAACTCGCCATTTCATAAAATGCTAGAACCATACCAATCACCGTTCCTAAAAAACCAATCATAGGGGCACTACCAGAAATTGTACCTAATATTGCTAAATTATTTTCTAATTTAGATAACTCTAGTTTACCTACATTATTGATTGACACTGAAATATCTTCTAACGACTTTTCAATTCTAATAATACCCTTTTCTAAAATACGAGCTATTGGAGTATCTGTGTTTTGACATAAATCAATTGCTGAAGAATACTTACCGTCATATAAAAAGTCCTTAATTGAATTAAAAAAATAATCATCTTTTTGTAATGCTTTTTTAATTGTAAAATATCTTTCTAAGAAAAGATAAATTGTGATTATTGACAAAAGAAATAAAAATAGAATAATAATTTGGCCAGCTACTCCACCCTGAAAGAATAAGTCTAACACAGATAATTTATCAGTGGCAGCTATTAAATCACTAGCAACCGGAACTTGTAAACTATCTATTTGAAAAAAATTAAAATAATAAAACATAATAATCTAATTTAGTTTATAACAATTCTAATAGAATGTAAGTAAGAGCACCATATATATAACCTATAAAGGCTAAAAAAGATATCTTTTTCACATACCACATGAAATCAATTTTTAAAATCCCCATCACTGCAACACCTGCTGCTGACCCAATAATCAACACACTTCCCCCTGTACCAGCACAATATGCTAAAAATTCCCAGAAAATACCATCCTGAGCAAACACACCTGCTGCATCAATAGGATACATACCCATAGCTGCTGCTACTAATGGAACATTATCTACAATAGATGACATTAAACCAACAACTACATTAATAACGTAAATATTACCAATTGTATTATTTAAATAATCAGCTAGAGTATCTAAAACACCTACTGATTGTAAACAGGAAACTGCTAATAAGATACCTAAAAAGAAAAAAATCGTGGGTGTTTCAATTTTCTTTAAAACCCCTATTACAGTTAAAGAAGATTTGTCTTCAATATTTTTTGCCCTATGTAATATTTCCGTTGCAATCCATAAAACTCCTAAACTCAATAACATCCCCATATAAGGAGGTAGGTGAGTAATTGTTTTGAAAACGGGAACAAATAACAAGCCTAATACTCCCAAGAAAAAAACTAAATTTCTTTCAAATGAAGTAGTAGGATTTAATTTATGTTCAATAGCAATCTGATTCTTTGGCCTTGCAATTTTCCCTTTGATAGTAAAGGATAAATAAATTAATGGAGCTAACATACATACTACACTAGGAATAAAAATAGAAGTGATAATATTGAGCGCAGTTACTTGCCCTCCAATCCACAACATAATAGTCGTCACATCACCGATAGGGGACCAAGCACCACCGGCATTACATGCCAAGATCACCATACCTCCAAAAAACCAAACATTCTCTTTGCCTTTAATGATCTTTGGTAATAAAGCTGCCATAATAATTGCTGTTGTTAGATTATCAAGAACGGCTGAAAAAAAGAAGCTTAAGATGGATATAATCCACAAAAGCCTCATTTTGTCTGTAGTTTTAATTTTATTTGTAATAATCGAAAACCCTTGATGAGCATCCACCAACTCAACTATTGTCATAGCCCCTAGTAGAAAAAATAAAATTTCAGAAATATGAATTAAATGATGCTGTAATTCCTTTGAAATTTGATAATAACCAGTGTCTGCAAACAAAACAAAAACAGTCCAACATAAAACACCAGTTACGAGTGCAGTTGCAGCCTTATCAACTTTGATAGGATGCTCAAACGCAATACATAAATAACCAAGGAAGAATATTATAATTAAAGTTGTAATCACGATAAATTTTATTTAGTTAATAATTTGTTTAATGCAATTTCTAAAGCAGTAGAAGTTATATTGATAGTGCTTGTACTATGATTATAACATTCTAATAAAGCTTCATATATTATATTTGAACAATCTTCAAATATATCTTTATCTGTTAAAATAGTTCTTCTTTCAGACATTAAATAGGCAAACACTCTTGCCATGCCACAATTTGAAATAAAGTCTGGAATAACACTCATATTATTATCTGCATGCTCAGCTATTGATCCATAAAATATTTCTTTATTAGCAAAAGGAACATTTGCACCAGAAGAAATAAGCTTAACACCAGAATCAATTAACCTATTAACTTGATCTAATTCTAATAATCTAGAAGCTGCACAAGGAATAAAAACATCCGCCTCAATATCCCAAATTTGATTATTTACTTCATCAAATGTCATTAATTCTGAAGATATTAATTTATTATTTTCTTTATTCAAAAAAAGTTTTTTTATCTCATCAAATGAAAATCCAGATGTATTTATCAGTCCACCATGTTTATCTATAATACCCACAATTAATGCACCTGATTGCGAAAGATAATAAGCTGCAGAAGACCCTACATTGCCCCAACCTTGAACAATAATTTTTTTATTTTTCAAATCACCACCCCATATACTATAATAATGCTTGATTGATTCAGCAACACCATATCCTGTAATCATATCAGCAACCACAATATTATTATATACACTTGGTGTATAACTTTCATCTTCTAGTCTCTTTTTTACTCCATATCTTAATTGACCTATTCGATTTATCTTCTCAGCAGAAGATGGAGAATAATGTCCAGAAAAAATACCTTCTTGAGGATGCCATACTCCACAATCTTCAGTAATAGGAATCACTTCTGATACTTCATCAATATTTAAATCACCACCTGTGCCATAATAATTTTTTAACAAAGGAGCAACAGCTCTATACCACCTAAGTAAAACATCTTTTTTACGCGGATCTGTAGGATCAAAATTAATACCTGATTTTGCTCCTCCAATAGCAGGGCCACAAACTGTAAATTTAACCTCCATTGTTTTAGCAAGCGATAGAACTTCATATTTTGTCAATCCTTTTCTCATGCGTGTACCTCCTCCAGCAGCACCACCTCTCAAAGAGTTAATCACAACCCAGCCAATGGCATCAGATTGGGGGTCACTCCACTCAAAAACAATTTCAGGAGATTTATTCTCATATTTTTCTAATAAAGATTTCATACAAAAAAGTTAATCAAAAATAAGAACTAAAAAACAACAATTATACTATATGATTTTTTTTTTTTCAACATTATACTAAGTAGACATCTCCTGAGGAATGATCTTTTTTTGCACCTGTTGCAGATGCAAGACAATTGTTTTGTTGCAATATTCTCAACACACCTAAAAAACCAAACACAACAGCCTCCTTAAAACAGATTATATCACGAGAAGGAAACAATAATGAAACACTAGAATGTTCTTTAATACGAGTAATTAAATTAGTGTTAAATGCCCCACCTCCTGTAACTAAAATATTATTGAATTCTAAGTTTTCAAAAACATTAGTTAATTGTATGGCTATGTGTTCTGAAACAGTGGCTAATAAATCAGGCACACTAATAGGAACTTGACTTACAATAGGTAAAAAAAAAGAATCTATATACTCCATGCCCAAGGATTTAGGAAAGGGAGAGTGATAATAATCTACTTTGTTTAAAGTTTCTAATAAATTAAAATCTACAATACCCTTCGATGCTATTCCACCTTCAGAATCAAAATCTTTGCCAAGTCTATTAACAATATAATTCAATAAGATATTACACGGACAAATATCATAAGCCAAGCGAGATTTTTTTTGGTCATAAGAAATATTTGCTATTCCACCTAAGTTTAAACAGGCATCATATTCAGAAAATAACAATTTATCACCTATCGGTACTAAAGGTGCACCTTGGCCTCCCAAATCAATATCTTGTTGTCTAAAATTACAAACTACTGGAATCCCCAATCTTTGCGAAATTATACTTCCTGAACCAATTTGAGTAGTATTTCCTTTTTGGGGATCATGAAAAATAGTATGACCATGTGAGGCAATTAAATCAACTGATAAATCATGTCGTTTTATAAAAATTGTTATAAAATCAGATATTATATGACCAAATTTTTTATCTAAACTACTTATAGATATTTCTTTTTTATAAGCCTGTATAAAATTTTTCTTCAACTCTTGATCATAGGAAAAAGTGTCGGCTTTTAATAATTTAAAGTGCCATTTTTTATTTGTTTGATAATACTGAACATAAGCAACATCCAAACCATCAATTGATGTGCCTGACATAATACCAATCACTGAAAATTTGTTTTTTATATTTATCATTTTAATAGAATTAAAATAGAAAAAAAGAATTATTTTAGAGGCAAAATATGATTAAATATGAACTTTGACTTATCCAGCGAACAAAAATTAATTCGGGATACTGCAAGAGATTTTGCGCAAAATGAACTGCTACCTGGGGTAATTGAAAGAGATGAGAAAAAAGAATTTCCAAAATCTCAAGTAAAGAAAATGGCCGAAATGGGATTTTTAGGAATGATGGTGAATCCAAAATATGGTGGAGGTGGAATGGATACGGTATCTTATGTTCTAGCTATGGAGGAAATTTCAAAAGTGGATGCATCATGCTCGGTAATTATGTCAGTTAATAATTCACTAGTCTGCTGGGGAATTGAAAAATATGGTTCAGAAGAGCAAAAAGAAAAATATTTACATAAACTTGCTACTGGAGAAATTATTGGAGCCTTTTGTCTTTCAGAGCCTGAAGCTGGATCTGATGCGACATCCCAAAGAACTACTGCTATTGAAAAAGATGATTACTATTTATTAAATGGAACAAAAAACTGGATTACTAATGGCAGTACTGCATCAATATATTTAGTTATTGCCCAAACTGATGTTGCAAAAGGTCATAAGGGAATTAATGCATTTATAGTTGAAAAAAATACTGAAGGTGTAACTGTTGGGCCTAGAGAAAACAAGTTAGGAATTAGAAGTTCTGATACCACTTCTATAATGTTTTCAGATGTCAAAGTAAAAAAAGAAAATCGAATTGGGGAAGATGGATTTGGATTTAAGTTTGCAATGAAAACATTGGAGGGAGGGCGTATTGGAATAGCTGCACAAGCTCTTGGTATTGCTTCTGGAGCATATGAATTAAGTCTTAATTATGCTAAAGAAAGAAAAGCCTTTGGTAAGGAAATTTTTAAACACCAAGCAATTGCATTTAAATTAGCAGATATGGCAACTGAAATTGATTGTGGCAGATTATTGTGTATAAAGGCAGCATGGCAAAAAGATAATGGCTTGGATTATTCTCAAACTGGCTCAATGGCGAAATTGTATTGTGCAGAAAAAGCTATGAGAATAACAACAGAAGCGGTACAAATCCACGGAGGATATGGTTTTGTCAAAGAATACCATGTTGAAAGACTAATGCGAGATGCAAAGATTACTCAAATCTATGAAGGTACATCAGAGATTCAAAAAATTGTAATATCTAGATCTATTTTAAAGTAACCTTTTTAGTTACTGTTCCATCATTAAGTATTTCGATAATTAAAGACTGACTACTTGTCTCCCTACCAAGGACGTCAAGAAACTTAATAATTGAAAGATTCTTATTTTTTTCGGATAATGAAACATTATTATCTATAGTTATATCTACTAATACAGAATCACTTGCACAACTCCTGTCAAAAGAAACATCCCAGTCATAAAAGTAATAATAGTAGTCTGCTGAAGAACCCATGTTACCGTCACCATTGTCATAATAACCTTCAGTAATTTCTAATATATTATTAATTACAAATGGAAAATCTGGCAAACCACCTGTAGTTCTTTTAAGCATTGGATTATTATCTCCAAAATTTTCATTATTCATTTGAGTATTTGTGGTAAGTAAATAATCTAAGCCAGGAGCAATCTCCCAATCTAAATCAATAATAAAACCGTTATCTGGATAAGCTGGAATATCTGTAACTAGATCCAAAAGTAAATTACCATTACTATCTCTTAACTCAATTGTTCTTTCACCTGGACTATCTGTATATACCTTAACACTATTTAATGTGAAGTCAGAATAGCAATTAAATAATAATCCCCCATTATATATTGTACTACTATAATCAGCATTATTACCACTCCCCTCATGATTAGGCTCACCTGTATTGAATGTAAAAGACTCAACTATCTCTTCACTAAAAATAAAAAAAGAGGTATCTTCATATAACGGGCCAGTATTATAGATTTCACCTGTACTTAACAGATTTCCATCTATATCTAAAAAAGATACTTCTTGGCCTTCGCATCCAATAATCGCTGCTTCACCATATTCTATCATTTGAGAAGGACAAGTTGGTAATGCTATATTAAAATTATCACAAAAGTATTCACAAGTACCATCATCTATTGTAGCAAAAGAATTATAATTTTCTGCCTCTGAATCCATACAACCTAAAAATTCACAGGAACCATCATTAATAGTCGCATTCGGATTAAAATTAGAAGCATTTTGGTTAGTACAACCAAAACCTTCATATGCACCATAAGGAGTGTGTAATATAAATAAGCCTTCTTGCTGATCAGTGGCTAGTATTAAACCTGAAGGTAAATATGGATAAGCACCCCAGCACCCATCAAAAGAACCACCACTCATAGGAGATGTGTCATAATACGCAACCTCTATTAAATTAAAAGGATTACTTGCATCAATCACAGTTACACCAGATGTATAATATGAGGTAACTAAATAATCTCCAAATACATGCGTATTATGGGGAATTACATTTTCTTGGTTACCAGTAGCCCCATCACCTGTCCATTCCTGAACTAAATCTATCTCCTGTATATCATAAATGTCTGAAACATCATACGAACCAACATAACAACCAGCAGTTTCATCGGTAGTAAATAGATAATTATTATCATCTGAAATCCACGCATTATGAGTAAACTGACATGACGTTGGATAAGAAGACATAATCGAAGGATTAGATTTATCGGAAACATCAATAATAGAAAACACACCTGCATAAATAGCAGAACCCCATAATGTGTCTCCTCTAACCATCCCATCGTGTAAATAATAATCATCAAATACACCAGCTAAAGTTGGGTTCATTGGGTCATTTGTTAAATCTAAAATAACGGCACCTCCATTACCCGTGTCGGCACCAAAAATATAAGCATACCCATTTTCATCAATATAAATATTATGAGACGTTGTGAAAAACTCTTCCGTATACACATACGTTTGACCTGTCAAATCATTTAGGTCTACAATTAACAATCCGTCAGCTGCTTCTGTTGTTACATAAGCATATTTACCCCAGGTCTTTACATCTCTCCAAGTAGAACTACTGCCATTAATAAAAAACAACTCTGTTGGCTCAGAAGGATTAGACACATCAACTACCGAGAAACCAGTAACAGTACCTACTAAAGCATATTCATTTCCTCCGTCTGCATAGCCCCATATATCATTTGTTCCTTGCGGATATGGTAAATTACCAACTAAATCCATATTTAAACTTTCCTGTGTATATGCAATCAGTGATATTAAGCAACATATATATATAATTGTTTTTTTCATACTTATATTATTTCTAATTACTACAAAGATACAAATTAGAACAAACATTCTGATTATAAAATCTTATTTACGTCCATAATTAATTTTCTTATAATTCACTCTTATTTCTTTAAAACCTTCTGAAAATTTATCTACTATTTCAGCCTTGATAGAATTCCTAATACAATTCAAATCTCTTACCTGAAGTGCTAATCTTCCTATCTCATCAAGAGGTAAGTCGGTTCCTTTTCTAATATCTCCCTCTGTATCCCATATTTTCCCATTAATAGTATACATGCGTGCAATAAAATCTTCTAAATCAACTTTGTAATTAATTATTTCCTTTTGATACACTTCTAATTCATCACTAACATTTTCATCTGTTCTTTCGGATTTTAACTTAGTAATGGTAAATCGATCTATTATTTCAGAGATGGGCATTTTCATAATTATAAATTATTTTATGGGATTTTTTGCACTGAATGCTTCTAAACCACAATTTAAGTAATTAACGTAATTATTTACATTTTTTGCATAACTATAACCAATAGGATGCGCCAACAACTCTTCCTCTGGAGTCATTAACACATATAGGGGTTGTGTATTATTTGCAAAAGTTAAACTCTGAAGAGTACTCCATTTATTACCTGTGGTCTTAATTTTCTTTTTCTTCACCTTTCCATCACGAGTTAAAATATCAACTGTTTCTTGTAATTCCTGAGGTAAAAGAATCTTTTCATCCACATATAATGATATTACAACATAGTCATTATCTAAAATTTTTTTAACATCTTTCTCCACCCAGATGGCTTCCTCTATCTTTCTGCAGTTAACACAGGCTTGACCAGTAAAATCAATCATAATAGGCATATTAGCTTGTTTAGCAAACTGAAGACCTTTTTCATAATCTTTAAAAATATTTTTTATTTCATGCTCAGGATTAAAATATGAATAATATTTTGCTGGGGGAAAACCACTCAATAAATTATGGTGCCACCAACTTTTTCCAATAATGCCAGGGAATAAATACACCGCAAATGAAAAAACTAATAAAGCAAACGAAACTCGTCCAAATCCTAAATGTATTTTTTTACTATCGTGTGGAAACTTAATAACACCAATAAGATATAAAAATAGACCTATAAATGTTACAAACCATAAAAAGAAAAATGTTTCTCTTTTGATTAAGCCCCACTGCTCGACAAGATCAGCATTTGATAAAAACTTAATTGCTAAAGCTATTTCTAAAAATCCTAAAACTACTTTAACCGTATTTAACCAACCCCCAGATTTAGGTAAGGATTTCAACCATGTCGGGAAAGCAGCAAATAAGGTGAATGGAAAGCCAAGTGCTAAACCAAATCCAGCCATAGCAAGACTTAATTTTACAGATACCATAGCCGTTTCAAAACCCAAAAAACTTATTGTATCTGCAGTCGCCGAGGACAAAGTTCCTGCCAGCAAAGATCCTAAAATTGGGCCTGTACAAGAAAATGATACAATAGCTAAAGTAAGTGCCATAAAAAATATACCTACTATCCCGCCAATATCACGACCAGAACCAGCAGTATTACTCCAACTACTAGGCAGAGTAATTTCAAAATATCCAAAAAATGAAATTGCAAATACTAGGAAAATAAAGAAGAAACTTATATTTAACCAAGGATTTGTAGAAATTTCATTTAAAACCTCAGGATTAATATTAGGCATTAAATGAAAAGGCAAACTTAAGAGACTATATGTTAAGAAAATAAATAAACCATATAAACCAGCATTATATATAGCTTTTGATTTATTGTTAGATCCTTTAGTAAAAAAACTCACTGTCAAGGGGATCATAGGAAACACACAAGGTGTTAAAAGAGCTATAAAGCCACCTACGATACCTAACAAAAAAATGCCCCAAAGAGATTTTTCAGATTTTTTTTCTCCACAATCTCCTATTGGATTATCTAGATCAACGGTTTGGATTTTGTATTTATTATTAAGACTAACAGATTGTAAATCTGTATTCAATGATGCTTGATTATTATTTTTTTTTTTTAAATCAAAAACCATATCTACATAATCGGGAGGCAAACACATAGTTGCATTACACACCATAAATTCTAATTCCCCTTTGATAACAGAAAGTGTATCGTTTAACAATTGAATTTTTTGCTTAAAAACTGCTTTTGTCTGAAAAGAAGATAATTCCATTTGAAAAACAGGATCAAATTTAGTTATAGTATTAGATTCATCTACAGATCCTATTAATTTGTAACCAGAGGATTCATTAAACATGAAACTAGTTGGTACAGGGCCATCTGGATCTACATGTTGTGAATAAACATTCCATCCTTTTTCAATATCAGCATGAATTACTAAAAATCTCATGTCTTCTGAAACACTATCAACAGAAAAAGACCATTCAACTGGATCTTCAATTTGTGCAATTAAATTCAAGCTTAAGAATGCACATAACAGAAAAATATATTTTTTCATAATATTTTATTATAGTGATTTAACAATATATATCTTTTTAGATTCTTGAACAAGTTTAAACCGCTCATCTAACCGTTCTCCAATAATACAAACAATTTGATGATTTGAAATAAGTAATCGAGCTTTCTTTTTTTTAATCAATGAAAATTTGTTGTCAATAAAATAATCACTAACCTTTTTAACTCCACTCATCCCTAGTGGAATGAAAGAATCTCCCTTTTGCCAAGGCCTTATCAGTAGTGGAAATTGAAGCTTATCATAATCTATGTGCATTAATTTTAAATTAGCCTGTTTAATGAAATAACTATAATCATTCATCTGAGTGACCTCAAATTGTAATTTATGTTTTTTTAAGATTCTCACTTCCTCAGACACAACCTCTCTATTATTATTATTAATATAATCTGATATAATTAAATATCTTCGATCTTTAACCATATAAAAATCTGAATTAAAAAATTCTTTGCCAGATTTTGATGATAACGAATTAAAAACACTATCAATATCAAAAAATCCAAAATCTGAAATTATTTCATATAATATCTGTTTTGATGAAGGCTCTTGCAAAAGGATCTCAATATTAATTCTATATTCATTTTGAATCCTACTGATTATACTAGATTTTTTTTCAAAAATAAATTGATTGTATATACGCTCAACATCTCTTAATCTCGTTATTGTTGAACCTATAGAATTAAGTACATTCGGATTAATTTCTTGCATAATTGGAATAATTCTATTGCGCACTTTATTCCTGATGTACTTGTCATCTTGATTACTACTATCTTCCCTATAAACTATAGCATTTTTTTTCGCATAATTAAGAATATCGTGCTTGGAAAAAGATAATAGTGGACGAATAAGATCTGATAAATTATTAATACCATGTAAACCTGAAATACCAGTACCTCTGATTAAATTAATTAAAACAGTTTCTACCGAATCAGTATGATGATGAGCTGTAGCAATATAACAAAAACTATATTTCTTTTTAATAGTATAAAACCATTTGTAACGCAATGATCTTGCAGCCATTTGAATAGATATTTTATTTTCTTTTGCATAAGAAAGTGTATCAAAGCTTTTAACAT
>NZUB01000011.1 GCA_002696965.1 Flavobacteriales bacterium
CCACAAGCATATATAAAACTTATTGCAAGGCACTATTGGTCCACAATTGAAAATTTTTCATTCTATAGGCTAAATGATAATGGAATGTTATATGAAAATTCTTATAACGAAAATGAAGATATTAATTTTAACACATGGAACCTAGATCTTAATTTCTCCTGGCAATATAAACCAGGTTCATTACTATCTATCGTTTGGCAAAATCAACTCACGAACATAACAGACGAAAAAAATAATATTTTTATAGATAATATTAATGATTTTTTTCAAAACCCAACAACTAATATATTTTCATTTAAACTTACTTATTATCTAGATTATTTAGATCTAATAAAACCAAATAAAAAATGATAAAAATTAATAATTTATATAAATCGTTTCAAGACAATCCTGTTTTAATTGATGTCAGTTTAGAAATTATGAAAAATGAGATTGTAGCACTACAAGGACCATCTGGTGCAGGAAAAACAACATTGCTAAAATCAATAGGATTATTAGACTCCATTGATAAAGGAATTATATTGTTTGAAAATCAAAAAATTCAACTCTATAATGAAACACAAAAATCTAAATTTCGTAATCAAAAAATTGGTTTTGTTTTTCAATTTCACAACTTACTACCTGAATTTTCAAGCCTTGAAAATATTTGCATGCCATATTTAATATATAATAAAAATTATCAAGAAGCTGAACAAAAAGCATTTCAATTAATGAAAGCATTAAATATTTTAGATAAAAAAGATTCTAAACCTAATGAGCTTTCAGGAGGAGAACAACAACGAGTAGCAATTGCTAGAGCTTTAATCAATTCACCAAAACTAATACTAGCTGATGAGCCTACAGGCAACTTAGACTCAACACAATCTAAAGAGATGTTTAACCTATTTAAAGAAATATCAGAAAAATTTTGCACTACCTTTTTAATTATCACACATAATAATAAATTAGCAAAAATGTGTGATCGTATTATAAATATAAAAGATGGGCAAATTGTATAATAATAATTCTAATTTAATTTTAATAAACTATTTTTATATAAATGGAATTTTCTAAACCATCTGTTTTCTACTATTTATTTCTACTAGCTATTCCTTTAATTATACATTTATTTAATTTTAGAAAACATAAAAAAATATTCTTTAGTAATATTTATTTTTTGAGAGAAATTCAAACTAAAAGTCAATCACAAAACAAAATCAAACAATGGTTATTATTATTAAATAGAATGCTAATCGTGAGTATGATAATTACTGCATTTGCAATGCCTTTTTTAAAAAAAACACATAATATTCAAGAAGCCAGTAAAATTGGGTTATATATTGATAACTCTTTTAGTATGAGCAAAATTGATGAAAATAACACTAGTTTAATTGATTATGCCAAGAATAATGCAAAAGAAATTATTAACACATTAACAGATGCACAAAAGATACTAATTATAACAAATGACTTTGAAAGAAAACATCAAAAATGGTATTCTCCAAAAGAAGTGATATCATTAATTGATTCAATTAAAATTTCAGGAAACCCAAATCAATTAAATACAGTACTAGCTAAATACAGTCAAAATATAGATTCTAATTCAGTTAATCATCTTTATTTATTATCTGATTTTCAAAAACAAATTCCAGTTCAATTACCTAATTTTTCAAAAAACTTATCAATAAAAATTGGATTACTTGAAAATAGCTATAATGATTCTAATCTAAGTATAGATTCTTGTTACCTTTCAACACCATTTAGAAAAAAGAATGAAATTGAAAATTTAAATATAGTAATCCAAAATCACGGCAGTGAAGATATTATTACAAATGCAGAGTTATTTATTAATAATCAAAAAAAATCTACACACAGTATAGAAGTTCCTGCTAAATCTACTATTATAAAAACTATTAACTATGTTAATCCAATGAATACAGCTACTATTCATGGGAAAATAATAATTGACGACTCTTTAATTCAATTTGATAATCAAATATTCTTTACATATAAAACAGATGATCAAATTCCTGTTTTAAACATTTACGAAGATACCACATCACACTATTTGACCAATCTTTTTTCGGATTCAATATTTGATTTCAAAACCTATAATATCAACCAAATTGAATATAGTCTATTTGATAATTTTAACTTGATAATTTTAGACGAATTGAAAAATATTCCAAATAGCTTGGCATCTCGACTCAAACAATATGTCAGCGGAGGAAACAGTATTTTTATTTTTCCAAATCAAAATACTGAAATACAATCCTATAATCAGTTTTTTCAAACTGTAAATGTAGACTTTCTGAATAAATGGATTCAATCAGATAGAGCAATCGAATTAATTAATTATCAACATCCGCTTTTTCAATCAGTGTTTTCAAAGAAAGTAAATAATATTAATCTACCTAAAATTCAAGGTTCCTTTTTAGTCAAAAAAAACATATCTTCTCAAAATCGAGATATTTTAAATTTCTCAGATCAATCACCTTTTTTAGCTGAATATCTATTTCAATCTGGACATATATTTCTTACATTAAGTGATCTATCTATTCAAAATTCTAATTTTCCAGAACACGCACTATTTGTACCTTGCTTATATAATGCTACATTATTGAATAATCAAAAAAATATATATACCACCATTGAAAGTGAAAATATTATAGAGCTAAACTCAATGAATACTAATGATATTATTAGATTACAAAAAGAAAGCGAACTTGATGTAATTGGAGATGTCATTAGTCCAAGCCTTGTCCGTTTTTCTAATTTAATAAGTAAGGATGGACATTATAAATTAATCATAAATAATACTGACCATAAATCAATATCATTTAATTATAATAGAAGAGAGAGTACAACAAATTACTGGAAGAAAAAAGAAATTCAAAATATATTCCTAAATCAGGATATTGATTTCTTGAGAATTAAAAATAATCTTATTCCTATAAACTATAAGGAAAATAATCAAAAAAACAATACAAGCTTATTTTTTATAACATTAGCTATTATATTTTTAATAATTGAGTTAATTTTGCTGAGAATATGGAAAATTTAAAACATATTGTTATTCGAAACGCAACTATTATTGATAAAGAGTCACCATATCACAAAAAGAAAAAAGATATTTTAATTGAAGACGGATTTATCAAAAAAATTGACACAAAGATCTCCATTAAAAGTCCATTTTTTGAAACAAAAATTAAAAATTTACATATATCTCCAGGGTGGTTAGATTTACACGTAAGATTAGGTGAACCCGGTTATGAACAAAGAGAAACAATTCAAAGCGGATTAAAAGAAGCTGCTCAGGGTGGATTTACTGGAGTATTAGCCATGCCAAGTACAAATCCACCCATTCAAACAAAAGCTGACATTAATTTTTTAACTAAAAAAGCGCAAAATAATATTGTAGACTTATTCCCCTCTGGATGTATTACAAAAAATTGTCAACAAGAAGAAATTACTGAAATGTTTGACATGCATATAAATGGCGCACTAGCTTTTACAGATGATAAAAAAACTATACAAAATTCTATGCTTATGAATATCGCATTAGAATATGTGAAGAATTTTGATGGGCTCATTATGACAACTAGTGTTGATACAGATTTAGCTAAAAATGGTCAAATGAACGAAAGTGAAATTAGCACCATAATGGGACTAAATCCACTACCAGAACTATCTGAAAACATCATGATAGACCGTGATTTAACTATTCTAAAATATACCCAATCTAAATTACATCTTTCAACTATATCTAGTTATGACTCTGTGCAGAAAATCAAACAAGCTAAAAAAAACAAACTAAATATATCCGCAGATGTGGCTGCATATAGCTTAATCCTAAATGATGAATGGTTGCAAAATTATGATTCAAACTTAAAAGTATTCCCACCTTTAAGAAGTGAAAAAACAAGAAAAGAATTAATTAATGGAATTATGGATGGTACCATTGATGCAGTAACATCAGATCACACGCCCATTGAAATTGAAGCAAAAAAATGTGAATTTGAAAAAGCTAAATTTGGGATTATCGGATTACGCACAGTCTTCCCCATCCTTAACACTGTACTACATGATAAATTAGAATTATCAAAAATCATAGATTTAATTTCTCATAATCCACGTAAAATTCTTAAAAAAAACACACCCAAAATAAAAGAAGGAGAATTAGCCAATATGACATTATTTGACCCAACAAAAGAATGGATTTACAGCAAAGAGCAAACTGCTTCTTTATCTAATAACACACCATTAATTAATTATAAATTTAAAGGGGATGTTCTAGGTATAATTAATCAGAAAAAAATTCACCTAAATCATTAGAAAAGCACATACAACTCCCAACCAAAACCTATGTGTCCTAATTCTGAAACTGGAATAAAAAAATCTAAAATATTATTAATATATAAATTGGTATAAAATTTACTGTACCATTTTTTATTTAAAATAATAGAGAAGTTAGTAAAGTTATATTTATTGAAAGAATAACTAGGTATAATTGACAATTGATATTTATCAAAATATTTTAAATATGCAATTTCACCCGTATAAAAAACGGAATTATATAATTTTTGAATATTACAATTAATATTAAGATGGCCCCGATTCAGCAAATCATAAGTCACACCTAAATTGGTACTAAAAGGTGTTAATCTAAATTCATTTAAATTGGAACTATCTGTACTAAAAACATCTAAAAGAGTATCTTGAAGATTATCAAATTCTGTTGACAAGACTTGGTCTAATGAATAGTCAATACCATCAAAATAAAAATCAGCTTGGGATTGATTATGATTTTCATTCCATAATATAAAACCTAAGTCATTTACACTCGTATAAAAACTAATTCTATTATTATAATCGTAATCTAAATATAAATCAAAAGCAAAACCTAAATTTGAAAATAATTTATAATCCTTATTCATAGAATACAAAAAATTGGAATTCAATTCTACATCAAAAGGATTCTTTTGAGTATTAAAATTATCTTGTAACACAAATTGTGTTCCCTCTAAATCTAGCCTAAAAGAGTTGACTCCCTTAATAAATTTAATCTTAGAAATCAAATGAAACTTTTCTTGAATTTTTGTAGAATAACCAAAATAAATAGAGAAATAATTGAATGCATTAACATAATTATTATTTCCTAGAAAAAAAGTTTGATTTAAATACTGAGAATTACCATTCACAAATAAAGATATCAGTTCATGTGATAACGAAAAATCTGTCAATACACGATGATCCACCCCCAACGAATAAACACGATTACGATGTTTAAACCCATAATATAATAATGTGTTTTTTAAATCTAAAAAATGATGCGAATTAATATCAACATTATTAATATACTGATTAAAATCAATAATTATTTTATTTTGATTTTTAGTAAAAAAAGACTGTAAACCTGGATCTGAATTTATGTTTAAATGAAAACCGCCAACTGGTAATGCTAATATATTGAGAAAAGAAGTATCTGATAATAATTGGTTTTCTTTATAAGAATGATTAGCACTATAAAAAGCAGGAGTGATTTGAGCATAAACATTGCTAGAAAAAAAATAAAGCAGTAGTAAACCTAATTTAAGATAGTGCATGCGAATTTTTAATTTATATTAATTTCTGTTTCCAATCCCACTTTAAATAAACATTCATGATGAGAATATATTTTAACATATTGATCTTTATTTTGAAAGCCTGAACTACTTAATGTTACATCAATTATAAGTTTATTGGTGTTAAGTAAGTTATCTATTTCTAATTCTGATAAAGTTAGGACACCGGATGAAGTCACTGGTGCAATGACTTCTCCAAATTCATCTACATCTGCTGGGTTAATAACATTACTAAAATTATTATTAATATCTACAAATTCAAGTGTATCAAGATTTATACCTGGGTTTAAAGAATCATGTAAAACTAAATTAAATTCTGTACCTAAGGGGAAACCATTAATTAAATTATAATGTAGTAACATTCTATTGATTTGTGCTAAATCGTAATTAATACCCTCAAACACAACAGTGTCTTTTAAACTTAAGTTAGCAGCATTGACACTTAATGGGAAATCTATATCAACACCCAACATTAAAGATTCTGAACCAATTATATCTGTAGCATTAAAACTAAGACTAGCATGAGCTTCATATGCAAGTAATTGAGGAGGTAATGCAATAATATCACCAATTTGTTCTCTAAAATAGGTAATTGAACTTAAATTATTAGGTTGAATATCTAAGTCTACTGTTAAACTTTCTTCAACACCTTCTTGAGAAAATGCAAATAGATCGCCATTAATACTACCTGATAATGAAAAGGGGTTGTTAACATTTAAAGTAAACTGTGGGTCTTCTAATATAAGACCACTATCAAAATCTTCAAATAATGCTAAATCAACATCAACTGTATCTCCTCCTAAGGGTAAAGTAATATTATCAAATCCAACATTATTAATATTAAAAAATACATCAAAGCCCGTTTGGGGGGTTAATTCAACCATGTCTGCACCTACATTTTCTATTTGTAATGTTTCTATAATAAGAGTAATATTATTACTAGACTCAATCACGAGCCCTGATAAATCAATAGAATGTGTGAATTCCTCTCCAGAATCTAATTGATTAATATCCACTTCCCACTCAATGCCTTCTGCGGGGATTAACTTGATTTCTACTGTTTCTATTGCAACGGGTAAATTATTAGTTATTGAAATTTCCAATTGACCCGAATTAAATGTTGCATCACTAAATTCATCAAATTGAAAATTAAATGGGTCTAGGATATCTGCATTTAAAAAATTAAAAACTACACCGGGTATTTCTTGAGAGGCAGGGAACGGAACTTGAATTCCTGACGCATTAATTAATGCAGCAACTGCTGGATCACTCTGAGCACTGACTACAAGTGCTTCTAATGTAATTACAGTATCAATATTTAGGCCCGTAATGTCTTGTATTAGGCTTGAGGGTAAAACATATATACTATCACTACGAAATGCTAAATGTATTAAATTATTTTTATCATATTCTGTGGTACCCCTTTCTGGAATTAAGTCAGCAATTGTAATAGTTGCATTAACAATAGGTGAAACTAATTCAGGAGACCATCCACTTATTTCTAATTGATGTTTTTGACATGAGTTAAAAATTAAAAAAAAGCATAAAACTAAAATAATAATGTGTGATAGTTTACTCATAGGTTAAATAAAATTAATATCTTGACAAAGATGCAATAATTTAATTATAAATTACATTAAAACATGATATCCTTAGAAAAAATATTAAACTCTAACAGATTATTTTTAATAGCAGGACCCTGTGTCATAGAAGATGAAAAAAGTACATTAGAAATTGCTAGTACAATAAAAGACATTACACACCCGCTAGATATTCCGTTTATATTTAAAGCCTCATATAAAAAAGCTAATCGATCTAGAATAGATTCATTCACTGGACCGGGTATTGATGATGGCTTACAAACTCTACAAAAAATTAAAAATAAATTATCTATACCTATTACAAGTGATGTACATAGTATAGAGGATATCAAAAAAGCATCTAGTATTCTAGATATAATACAAATTCCTGCATTTTTATGTAGACAAACTGATTTGCTAATTAATGCTGGAAAAACTAATAAATATGTCAATGTAAAGAAAGGGCCTTTTCTATCTGGAGAAGCATGTCAATTTATAGTGGATAAAATTAAATCTACACAAAATCATAAAATAATACTAACTGAAAGAGGAAATTCATTTGGATATGAAAATCTAGTTGTAGATATGAGAAATATACCTATTCTTCAAAAGAATAATTGCTCTGTAGTAATAGATGTGACCCATTCAAATCAAAAACCTAACCAAACAATGGGAATATCTGGAGGTACACCAGAATTTATTGATACAATTGCATGTGCTGGTGTAGCTGCGGGTGCAAATGGGATTTTTATTGAAACACACCCAAATCCCAAGGAAGCACTATCTGATGGTTCTAATATGCTAAAAACAAATCAATTAAAAAATCTATTAACTAAGTTAATTGCAATAAAAAAATCTCTAAAAAACTAACTACAAATTAATTGTAAATTATCATAAGCTAAATGAATATTCTGTGGCAATTCTTGTTCAACTTGATTATGTAGCCCCATACCATGACCTATATGTGTTAAATATGCTTTAGATGGTTTAATTTCATTAATTAAATTTAATGTATCGTTTAAATTATAGTGAGAAATATGTTGCTCTTTTTGTAAAGAGTTAATAATTAATAATTTAGTTCCAATTAATTTTTCTTTTTCTTTTTCTGAAATATAATTAGCGTCTGTTATATAACATAAATCGCCTATTCTATAACCAAAAACTGGCAGTTTATGGTGCATAACTCTAATAGGTGTCACTTGAATGTTTGAAATGGAAAAAGGCTTATTAATAATATCATGTAGTTGAAACTTAGGTTTTCCAGGATAATCTTTAACTCCAAATAAATAATCAAAACCTGAGCGGATATAATCAAAAACCATACTCTCTGCATACAATGGAATTGGTTTTTTTTGTTTGTAATAGATAGGTCTCAAATCATCTATTCCGGCTGTATGATCTCTATGCTGATGTGTAAATAAAACAGCATCTATATATGGGCAATCAGCTCTTAGCATTTGATGACGAAAATCAGGACCAACATCAATTAAAATATTAAAACTATTAATTGATATTAAAATAGAACTGCGTAATCGTTTATCTTTAGTATTAGTTGATTTACACACTAAACAAGTACAACCAAGCATGGGCACCCCTTGAGAAGTCCCTGTTCCTAAAAATATTACTTTAATTTTCATATAATTAAATGTGATTTTTTTATTCTTTTTACACAAACTAACATAAATTTGTAATAATTAAATCTTTTTACATGGAAAATGTAATACTTAGTGCAGCACAAAAAGCCTTAAATATAAATCTTGATCAACATATTTATGGTACATTTTCAGAGATTGGTGCTGGACAAGAAGTGGTAAGACATTTTTTTAGATCCGGTGGAGCATCTGGTACAATAGCAAAAGCAATGTCCGCTTATGATATGGATGTTAGTGATGCCATCTATGGAAAAGAAGAATCCGGGAGGTATGTGTGTGAATCTAGATTGAAAAAAATGATTGATCGTGAATACCTTCTACTAAAAGAACGTTTAGATAGAAAAAAACATCCTACTAAATCTTTTTTTTCATTTGCAAATACAATTACAACTACTAAATATGATGACCAACAGCCAGGACATGGTTGGATGGGCGTAAGATTTCAATTAACTGCAAATCAAAAACCTAATGATGTAATAATTCATATTCGATTGCATGAGCACGAAGCAAGACAACAGCAAGAAACGGTTGGTATTTTAGGTGTCAATCTGATGTATGCATGTTTTTATTGTCATAAATCTCCAGAAAAATTCGTACAAAGTTTATATGATAATTTAAGTAGAAAACAAGTAGAGATTGACATGCTACAAATGAATGGCGAAAACTTTCAAAAAATAGACAATCGTCTACTAAGCTTGTTACTGGTTAAAAATAGAATGACTGAAGCAGTGATATTCGGGCCTGATGGTAACAATTTACAGCCGTCTGATGTGCTTTATAAAAAAAATATATTAACACTTAGAGGTAGTTTTAGACCTGTCACAAAAGTTAATATTGATATGATTAAAAATGGGCTTAATAAATTTGTACAAGAAAATAAGGTTAAAGAAGAGAATCTACAAGTTTTATTTGAAATCACATTAAATAATCTAAAGGCTGAAGGAGATATTAATGAAAAAGATTTTCTAGATCGTGTAGATGTTTTATGTTCTATTGGACAAACAGTTATGATATCAAATTATCAAAGATATTATAAGTTGTTAGATTATTTTGGACGCTTTACCGATGAAAGATTAGGGGTCATTTTAGGAGTGCCAAATTTAAAGGAAATTTTTGATGCTAAATTTTATAGACATTTAAACGGAGGAATACTAGAGGGTATAGGTAAAATGTTTAATCGAGATGTTAAAGTTTATGTTTACCCATATAAACCTGAAAAGAAAAGCGAACTACAAACTAGTAAAAATCTATCTATTCAACCACGTATTAAACCGTTATATGATTTTTTTGTGTTTAATAAAAGAATCATCGATCTAGATGACTATAATAAAGATTATTTAAACATATTTTCTAGACACATTCTGCAAATGATTAAGAAAGAAGAAAAAGGATGGGAAATAATGCTCCCAACATATGTGGATAATATTATTAAAGAAAATAATTTATTTGGTTATAAAAACTCTAAATATAAAGCTGGCAAAGCCAAGCCAACCAACGCAATTAAAAAATAAATACCTAGGTTTACAGCGCCAACATAATCTTGAGCTACTCTCTGACCTAAAAACAAACTACATAGCGTAACTAAGGCACATATTAAAGCGGTAAAATATGAACCTAAACCCAATACTACAAAACCTGAATCTGGTCCTAAACGAATTAACATAATTAATGCAAGAACAAATAAAAACCCCGTAACACATTCAAGAAGTGTAATTAATACTAATAATAATTTAACCTGACTTTTCAAAAAAGTATGTTTAAAATGATCTTTAAAATAATTTAGATTACCTGAAAATGCAATAATCTTATCGATGCCAGATTGTAAAAAAAGAATAGTAAAAAATAGAGAGATAAAAAATAAAAAACTCCATTCAAGTATATACTCTCCTAAATCGCCTAGTGATACAATATAAAAAACACCTAAAATACTCATACAGCAAATATATGGTTTTCAACAATGTTGAAAAAATAATTGTTTTTATTTATTTAAAGAACTAAAAATTCATGATATTAGTTCTTCATAAATTAATATCTATTACAAATGGGTAAAATCATATCAATTGTTAATCAAAAAGGAGGGGTTGGGAAAACCACGACAGCTGTTAATTTAGCTGCAAGCCTAGGTGTATTAGAGAAAAAAATACTCTTAATTGATGCAGACCCACAAGCCAACGCAACATCTGCAATAGGTGTTGATTTGATGGAAAAAGAAAATCAAAAAACTATATATGAAGTTATTGAAAACA
>NZUB01000012.1 GCA_002696965.1 Flavobacteriales bacterium
GACTTAAAAGTGGTGACCAAATTGAGATTATTAGTTCAAGTAAACAAACACCAAAAGAAAATTGGCTTGATTTTGTTGTCACAGCTAAGGCGAGAAATAAAATTAAAAATTCTCTGAAGCAAGAAAAAAAACAAATTGCTCAAGATGGCAAAGAAACTTTAATTCGAAAATTAAAACATTTGAAAATATTTTTTTCTGAAGCTACAGTAAATGAGCTTCAAATATATTTTGAATTAAATGATAGCTTAGAACTATTTTACAGAGTAGGAATTGGAAAAATTTCCAATGAACAACTCAAAGATTTTAAAAAGAATAGAGATAGTTGGTATGATTTTATTAAATCAAAATTTATAAGAAAAAATAAACAGGAAACACCTGTTGTAAAGGAAGAAAAAAATAAATTACTAGTCTTTGGAGAAGAAGATGAAGTTTTAGATTATAAAATTGCTACATGCTGTCAACCAATATCTGGAGACAAAGTATTTGGTTTTGTTACTATAAAGGACGGGATAAAAATCCATGCTGTATCTTGTCCTAATTCAATTAGACTACGTGCTAATTTTTCATACAGAATAATAAACTGTAAATGGAAAAATATCAATAGCATTGATTTTGATGCACTAATTGAAATAAAAGGTATTGATTCTGTCGGACTTGTAAATAAAATCACTAATATTATATCAAGCCATATGAATGTTAACATGAAATTAGTTAATTTTAATAGTGATGATGGACTTTTTTACGGACGTATAACACTGCTTGTAAAAAATAATACACACCTGCAAAAGGTTATGAAGCAAATACTAAAAATAGAGGGAGTTAACACAGTTAACAGGATTAAAGAATAAAAAATGAATGAGACGGAATTATTAAATAAATACTTAAAAGCAAATAATTTAAGACAAACACCTGAGAGATATATTGTTCTAAAATATATTTATAAAATCAATAATCATTTTGATATCGATTATTTATATAGTTTTATTAATCAAAAAGAGAAAATTAGTAAAGCTACGATTTACAATAATATCGAAGTTTTTATAAAAGCAAAACTAGTTAAACAATTACAATTCAATAATAGTAAAGTATTGTACGAAAAGTCTTTACAAAAGATACAACATGACCATTTAATTTGTAATCAGTGTGGAAAAATCAATGAATTTTGTGACCCAAGAATTCAAAATATTTTAGCAGGTATTGAAAAAACAACTAACTTTCAAATACAAAGCCATTCATTAAATGTCTTTGGAAATTGTAATAATAAAAACTGTAGTAAATGAGTGTTGATGTATTATTAGGCCTACAATGGGGAGATGAAGGAAAAGGTAAAATTGTTGATTTTATCAGTAAAAAATATGACGTAATCGCTAGATTTCAAGGAGGGCCAAATGCAGGTCATACAATTTACATTAATCAAAAAAAACATGTATTACATACCGTCCCATCTGGTATTTTTAATAAAAATGTTCAAAATATTATTGGTAATGGTGTGGTAATTGATCCAGTAACACTGGCTAAAGAACTAAGCCAATTAGAAAAGATTGGTATTGATTATAGAAAAAATTTATTTATCTCTCGTAAAGCACATTTAATTATTCCAACTCATAAACACCTTGATGCAGCTTCAGAGCTAGCAAAAGGAAAAAAAAAGATTGGATCAACACTACGTGGTATTACACCAACATACATGGATAAAACGGGTAGAAATGGTCTAAGAATTGGAGATATTGAACTTCAAGGTTTTAATGAAAAGTTTAACAACCTAACAAATAAGCATAAAACATTACTTCAATATTATAATTATGAAAATGACATTAGCAATGATATTGAAATATGGATGGATTCAATAAATAAAATTCAAGAAATACAGTTTATTGATAGTGAATATTTTTTAAATGAAAAATTAAAGCAAAATAAAAAAATACTCGCTGAGGGAGCACAGGGTACTCTATTAGATTTAGATTTTGGAACCTACCCTTTTGTAACATCATCAAATACTATTTCTGCTGGAGCTTGTAATGGTCTAGGAATAGCACCGAATAAAATTAAAAATGTAATTGGCATTTTTAAAGCATATTGTACAAGAGTGGGAAATGGACCTTTTCCTACTGAACTAAAAGGTCAAATAGGTGACGAAATAGCCACTAAAGGTAATGAGTTTGGCTCAACAACTGGAAGAGCCCGGAGATGTGGGTGGATTGACCTACCTGCTCTAAAATATGCAATTAACATAAATGGAATTACAGAACTCAGTATGATGAAATCAGATGTATTAAGTGGTTTTGAAAAGATAAAAGTTTGTGTAGCATATAATTATATGGGAGAGGAGATCACACACCTACCCTATAATTTAAATCAAAATTTACTACAGCCAAAATATGTAACTCTAGATGGTTGGGATCAAGACATTTCAGGTATTACGTCAAAAGAGGAGATACCAACAACTTTTAACAAATTTATTCTATTCTTAGAAAATGAATTACAAGTTCCCATTTCGATAATATCCATAGGTCCTGATAGATCTCAAACAATTTTTAGATGAAACAAAAGGTGAATTCTTATAATTTATTTTTTGTTGCTTTAATTTTAATTTACTCAAACACAGTTTTGGGGCAAAAAGAAATTCGTGTTATTGAATCAAATAAATTAGAACAGATTAAAATAAATGACACAATTTTTCAAAAATTTTGTGGTGATGTCATGATAGAGTACTCTAACTTAAAGATTAAATGTGATACTATTATGATTGATGAACATAAAGATTATGTTACAGGATGGGGCAGTGTGTCTTTTTTTAATGACACTCTTAATTGTTCAAGTGATTCAATTAAAATATATCAAGAATTAAATCAAATTATGTTTTACCAAAATAGTGAATTAAATAAAAAAAAACTATCTATTAATGGAAACAAAATTAAGTATGATTTTGAAAAAGAAATTATACAATACTGGGGTAAGGGCAATGTTCAAAATAATGATTATAATATATCAAGCGATGAATTAATTTACTATGTAAAAGATAATAGATTCATATTCTCACAGAATATCAAATTGCTTAATGATAATATTACAATTAATACAAATAACATGACCAATACAGATAGCTTAATTAATTTTTCAGGACCAACCAAAATTAATTACGAAAATACTGTTATTGAATGTCAAAAAGGTCATTTGCAACACTCAACAAACATGGAGATATTTGATGGGTTAACTATTTCTTCTGATACTACAATAATTAAAGCGAATTACCTTAAGAGGAATAACAATAAAAATTATTTTAAGGATAATATATCAATTCAAATCAATAATAATACATACATCTATGGTAACAAACTAATTCAAGAAAATGATATTTCTACAATAAATTCAAATAGTTATGTAAAATTAATAAGTGATTCAGATTCAACTATCATTTTCGGTGACACCATTATAATAAATGATAAAAATGAATACGCCGAAATTAAAAAAAACATCATACTACATGGAAATGAATTAAATGGAAAGTGTGAACAATTAACCTTCAATTCGAATTACACAAAAATTAAAATGATAGATGATCCCGTGTTATGGGTCAAAGAGGTACAAGTAACTGGCGATGAAATTGATCTATACTGTGTAAATAATCAACTTGATAGTATATATATCGCTAAAAATCCTTTTATAATAGCCCCCGAAGACTCGATAAATTGTTACCATCAGATAAAAGGAAATAGTTTAGAGGGTAATTTTGTTCAAAACAAAATTGATTGTATAAAAATAAAAGGAAATGGTGTAATGAAATATTTTTATGATACTAATAAACTAATCGGAATCAATAATGTTAATTCAGGAAATATTAACTTAATATTTAATAAAAATAATTTACAGGAAGTTAAATGTAGTCAAGATATTGAATCTAATTACATTGAAGTGAAAAAAGAAGAATTAGATACATACAAAAGGGAAATTATATATCTAAATGGCTTTAATTTGAGAAAAAAGTAATATATAAAAACTACGTTTTCTTCTCTTTTACAGAGAAGAAAATCTTATAAACAGTGTTTTTTTAATAAAAAAAGTGGAATAAAACATAAAAAAGTTCTTGTTGTAGATTTTTTAATATATATTTGTCCCTGTTAACTAAGAAAATTATATAATTATTATTACTATGAAAAAGTTTATTTTAATGTTTGCTACTTTATGTTTGATAACATTTTCAGCAAACTCACAAACAAAGAAAGGAACTGTTCTTTTAGGTGCAGGAAGTCAATTTTCTGAAACTGAATGGACAGATTGGAGTATTACTCCAAGAGTTGGATATTTTATCCAAGATGGTTTAGCAATTGGTGCTGAAATTCATTTCGACACTGATGATGAGTATTTTCCAGCATTCGCGGGATATTTAACTCCATCTGCTACATCACCAAGTGGATTCGTTGTTACTGGCGAGCACGCTGATTATACACTTACAAATAACGCAAGAATGTTTGGAGTATTCGCAAGATACTATGCAGCTAGAAATCTATTTATGGAGGTTAGCTTAAATAGTGGAACTACTCAAACTGAAAGATGGGCAGAAGATGTTCCAGTATTCGACATTAATGGTAACGTATCAGAAGAAGATATGGTTCTACAAACTAGAACTCAGTCATCTCACGTAAGATTTGGTATGGGTTATACATTAGTATGGAGAGAGCATTTTGCTGTTGAACCATTTGTACATTTAGATTTAATTGTTGATGGAGAAGCAGTTACTCCAGCACAAGAAGATCCTATATTAGGTACAACTGTTGGTATGATGGGTTCTGAAACTACTGATCTTTCTGGTTCAGAGTTTATTGCAGGTATCAACTTTAGCTTATTCTTTTAATAAGTAGTAAGTATCTGAAAACAAAAAGGCTCCTTCGGGAGCCTTTTTTTTTCTACTAATTGAAGCTAGTTTAAATATCTTTTCAACCAACTTTCTTTGACAGGTATTTTCCAATGATTCTCGAAGTCTGATTTAGTTTGCACTAAATTATTATAAACTATAGTATTCGGAGAAATAAAAAGTTTAAAATCAGTGATTGTTATTAATTTAGTTGTCACCTTATCAAGGTAGGCAATATTATTACGATTAAAAAAATCAATATCAAATCTAATACCAATTGATTTAATTAACCCAACTAATGAATCAATAGAACAACCACTAGTTTGATATGAAGATTCATCAATAAAAAAACATAAAAAATAATTAAATACTTTAAATGCATTACGAACAGGCTTGCCATGAGTTACCCAATTGTGAGAAAATTCATCTAAATGTTGTGTAATTATCAGTAATTCTTTCTCTTTAATCTCTCTGTTAGATTGATAAATAAATACTTTTGAATTGCTTGGAAGTTTTGAATAAGGAATAAGCATTTTATAAATTTTGTGATTTTACAATCAACTCAGCAATATCTAACACATCAACAGATCCCTCAGCTAAAAACTTCACACCGTCGGTAATCATTGTATTACAAAAAGCACATGCGGTTGCTATTGTCTTGGCTTTAGTATTCATTGCCTCCTGAGTCCTATTGATATTAATGTCCTGCGTGCCCTTTTCTGGCTCTTTAAACATTTGAGCTCCTCCAGCCCCACAACAAAAAGAAGTGCGCTTAAAGCGCTTCATTTCAACTAGTTCAACTCCCATAGCTTTTAACAACTCTCTAGGGGTGTTAAAAATACCATTTCCTCTGCCCAAGTAACATGGATCATGATAAGTAATCTTCATGCCCTTTAAATTATCTGAAAGAATTAAACGCTTATCTTGAATTAATTCAGAAATAAATTCTGTATGATGTAATACTTCGTATACACCGCCTAAATCTTTATATTCATTTTTTAATGTATTATAATCATGAGGACAAGTTGTAACAATACGAGTAATGTTGTATGAATTTAAAATCTCAATATTCATTAATGCTTGCATTTGAAAAAGAAATTCATTGCCGGCACGTTTAGCTACATCACCACTTGCAGACTCTTCTGTTCCTAATACACCAAAATTTACTTTTGCATGATTCATAATTTTAACAAAAGAACGTGTTATTTTTTTTGCTCTATCATCAAAACTACCAGCTGATCCAACCCAATATAATATTTCAGCATTTTCACCCTGCGCAACTAAATCAGACATTGTTTTTACTGTTATCCCCATATTATTTAAAAACCTGAATTTTTACATTTTTTTCTACTAAATCAGTGAATTTTCCATCATACCTTGTAGCTCGAACCATATGATTATCTATCCAATGATAATTACCTCCTCTGGGCTTCTCCATTAATAAACCATGATATTTAAAACCATGTTTTTTTAACCACTTTTCAGTAACACATCTATGAGACTCTAATCTTGATGTGAAAAACGTAATGATATGACCCTGATTATACCACTTATTTAATGTCTTTAAAGCTTCTGGATAAACATCTGCTGTAGACATTCTATCGGGTTGCTCATTAGGGATATCATCACAAATAGTTCCGTCAATATCAATGAGATAATTTTTTACATCTTCTGGTAAAACAGGACTGATTTTATATCCCTTGATAGTCTTATTTATTAATTTAATCTTATTCGTCATTTTTCCAATTTAAACGGTCTGCAGCAGAAAATTGCCACGGAGCACCATTATTTTCTATATTTGAAAATATAGTATTTAATTCACTGGGTGCCGCTGATTGTTCCATAACTAAATACCTTCTCATGTCAATAATAATTGATAAAGGATCTATATTTAAAGGACAGGCTTCTACACAAGCATTACAAGATGTACATGCCCACAGTTCTTCAGGTTTAATGTAGTCATTTAGAAGAGATTTATTATCATTATATTTTTCACCCTTTACATCTAAATTACGTCCTACTTCTTCAATTCTATCTCGTACATCCATCATAATTTTTCTTGGAGAAAGTTTCTTTCCAGTCAAGTTAGCAGGACATTCAGCGGTACAACGGCCACATTCAGTACAAGAGTATGCATTCAGCAGTTGTATCCTATTTAGATCTTTCACATCTTTCACACCAAATCTTTCGACACTAGCTGGGCTTGCTGGCTGTGCAAAAGAATCAATATTAGGATCTAGCATACTTTTAACTTCATTAGTTACAGATTCCATGGTAGTCAACTGTCCCTTTGGTTTTAGATTAGCATAATATGTATTTGGAAAGGCAAAAAGTATATGTAAATGCTTAGAAATCACTAGATAATTTAAAAAACCAAAAATGCCTATAATATGAAACCACCAACAAAACCTTTCTAGAATAAAAAGTGAATTTAATGACAAAGTATTCGCTAAATATGGTGAAAATAAGCCACTTATAAGAAAACTTCCAGTATTTGGATACTTGTAGCTTAAAGATGTCTGTTGAAGCGCTAAATCAGCCGCATTCATAGTTAAAAATGCGGACATTAAAAATATTTCAAAAATTAAAATTAAATTACCATCTAGAGTTGGCCAACCTTTCATTTCTTCGCTGAAGAAGCGTTTTATTTTTATCACATTTCTTCTAATTAAAAACACTATAACAGACGTTAAAACTAATACTGCACAGAGCTCAAAAGAATTAATCAGAAAACGATACACATTTGCCCATTTAGGAGAAAATAAAATTCGATGTGTATTGAGAATACCATCAAGAATAATTTCAATAATTTCAATATTAATTATAACAAAACCTAAATAAACAACTAAGTGTAAAATTGCAACTAACGGTTTTTTAAACATTTTTTTCTGACCAAAAGCAATAAAAAACACTTGTTTCCATCTTTCTTTGGATTGTTCAAATTTGCCAGGATCTTTGCCAAGATAAATGTTCCGAATGATGATATTGATATTTCTATAAAAAAGAAAACACGAACCGAAAAAAATAATACTAAAAATTAAACTACTTACCGAAAACATATCTTAAATAAAGATACAACTAGTTGTAAAAATATATTAATTATTTATTGTTTTTTTTATCATTCCCCCATATAGAAATATTAATATATTTTTTGGGGTTATTTTGTATATCAATCAATAAATGATTCATACTATTTATAACATTCTGAAGATTATTATAAATAGAATCTTGATGAATTATTTTCCCTATACTACCATCTGTATTATTAACACTTGCGAGCATAAATTCTAATTGCTGTGAAACATCTAACATGTGATCAGAAATAGATATATATTGAATTGCCGAAAGACTATCAGTAATCTCAGAAAGATTAAGTAATATCTTATCAATAGATTTAGAATGAGATTCAATTACATTAGAAACTGATTCAATATTATTCATGCTTGTTGATAGCTGATTTTCATTGGCAAGTAATAATCTATTAGCTGTACTAGATAAAATTTCAATCTCTTTCAAAACCTGATCAAATGAAATTATTAGTTGATCTAAACCAACTTTAACAGAACCAAATTGCTCACTCACCTCACTAGTTAAGCCAGTTGCAATAGAACCAATTAAAGTGTCACCACTATTTGCCATTTTATTACCTGGACGTACTTTTAACTCTAATGATTTAGACCCCATAATATCAGAATCATAAATTTCCAGAATTGAATTAGTAGAAAATGGAATCTCCTCTTCAATTGCTACCTGAACAATTAAATCAGCATTTTCAGAGTTAAATTCAATATTGGACACCTGCCCAACCTTAAAACCATTTATTGTAACAGGTCTAGATATTGTTAAACCATTCACATTATCATAAACAGCATAAAAAAACTGTTTATTAGAAAATAAATTTTCTCCTTTTAAAAAATTAACCCCCCAGTAGAGAATAGCCAATAGGACACATGTAAACAAACCTATTAATAATTCATTTGACTTTTTCACAATTTATTTTTTAATCAATACTAAAAATATACAAATTTACTTTAAAATTAATAAAGCATCTGCTAATGATATTTTATCTCCATTCAAAATAGCAATGGTAAAAAAATCATTATAACCAAAAGAACGTAATTTTTCTTTTAAATCATACACCTCTTTTAAAGTTTTTACTTTTCCATAACTATATTTATAATAATTCCCATCGTAAAAACTATAAATTAAATCCTGATTTTGAATTGTTAATTTATCTAAATTTAGTGGGGTTGTAGAAGTAAGAAATTGCACACTAAAATATAATTCATGAATCTCTTTTTTAGAAGTAAAATTTTCCAAAATTGATGCCTCTAATTCTAATTTATACTCTTTAATTGCTCGAAAAATTGCAGATGCCATATAAATTTTTCCATTTTTAGAGTTTAAAAAGTCTTCTTCTAGCTTATTAGTGAGGAAACCTAGTTCTATTAAAACACTAGGCATAGTTGCACGACTAATTACCATAAAACCTGCTTGTTTCACCCCCCTATCCTTTCTATTAACACGTGTTTTAAATTGATTTTGAATTTTACTAGCAATTAATAAACTATTAGAAAGGTGATTAGATTGATACATAGATAATGCAATATAAGACTCCGGTTCTGATGGATTAAATCCTTCATAATTAGCCTCATAATTATTTTCCATTAATATAGACGAGTTTTCTCTAATTGCAACATTTAAATTACTTTCTGTTTTATGTAACCCCATAACATAAGTTGTAGAGCCGTATACCCTATTGTCATGAAAAGCATCACAGTGAATTGATAAAAATAAATCTGCTTGTGCTTCATTGGCAATACGTGTTCTTTCTGACAACTTAACAAAACTATCTGTATCTCTAGTATAAATAATAGAAATTTCTGGAAAAGCCTCTTTTAAATACTGACCTAATAGTAAGGACACCTCTAAAACTACATCTTTTTCAGTATGCTTATAACGTCCTGTTCCTCCATTACCAGGATCTTTACCTCCATGGCCAGGATCAATGACTATTTTATTAATACCTAAATTAGCATTTTGTGCTTTTGCAAAAGAATGAACAATTAAAAGTGTAAGAAATAGTAGAATAAAGCGTTTCACTTATTAAAATATTAACGTAATTCGAGTAATATAAATAAAGTTTTGAAACTTAGATTAAAATATTATAAATTATTCACGGTGTTGATGCTTCTATTATTTATCTCACCAACAACCTTCTGTCAAGAAAATTTAACATCTGATTTAAAATATTTTGCACAAGATTCAATTATTTATGATTTAAATAACAATAAGGTTTTCTTATATAAGAATGCAAACGTCAATTATAATAACACCCAGCTAAATTCAAGTTTTATATCTATTGACTTCAATAAAAATATATTATATGCAATAGGCACATATGATACATTGGGAAATTACGTGGCTCCACCCATATTAACGGAAAATGAAAAAACATACAAAGCCGATACTATTATATATAATTATAAAACTAAAAAGGCAAAAATAACTAAATTATTAACTGAAGATGATGGTGGATACCTACATGGACAGGAAATTAAAAAAGAAGATGAAAAAATATACTACCTCAGAAATGGAAAATATACAACATGTGAACTAGAAGAACCTCATTTTTTCATCAATGCAAAAAAATTAAAATTGATTGCAGGGGAAAAGATTATTACTGGCCCTGCAAATTTAATACTAGGTAATTTACCTACACCTCTAATTATTCCTTTTGGTATTTTTCCAATTAACAATGAAAGATCTTCAGGTATAATTATGCCTACTTACGGAGAATCGGCAACTTTAGGTTATCATTTGAGAGATTTGGGTTATCACTTTAGTATTAACGAATATTTAAATTTATCACTAATAGGTGATATTTACACTAAAGGGAGTTGGAGAATAGCTGCTTCATCGATGTATAAAAAAAGATATAAATTTAATGGAAGTATTAAAATTAACTATGCTACAACAAAAATTAGTGAGCCTAATATGCCAAATTATAGTTTATCAAAAGATTTTAAAATCACATGGCAACATAAACAAGACCCTAAATTACATCCTAATCAACAATTCTCTGCATTATTAAACCTTGCAAGTAGTACATACAATCTTAATAATGCATATAATGCTGATTATTTACAAAACACATTAAGCTCGAACATATCTTTTCAAAAAAGCTGGGAGAATAAACCATATAATCTATCTATCAATATGAGGCATAATCAAAATACAATAAATAAGCAGGTGGATATAACCATGCCAGAATTATTATTTTCAGTTAATAGATTATTCCCTTTTAAAAATTCAATCAAAAAAACATGGTACAAAAACTTAGGCATCAGTTATAGCTTAAATGGGAAAAACACATTATCAGCTCCTGATAGTCTTATTTTTAATAATACTAATCAAAATATCAGAAATGGTATAAAACATAGTGTTCCTATATCAACATCATTTAACATGTTTAAATATGTTAACATAAATCCAGCTATTCAGTATACTGAAAGATGGTACTTTACTAAACAGGAAAAAATTTGGGACCCTAACTCTCAGCTTATTCATACAGATACTTTAGATGGATTCTGGGCATTACGAGAATTTAAGCTATCTACCCAAATTAATACCAAAATATATGGTTTTTTTGCAACTCAAAACAAACAATTTAGACATGTACTAACTCCGTCATTGACATATATGTATAAACCTGATTTCTCCAATGAAAAATTTGGTATATACAGCGAATTAGAAACAGATAATGAAACTGAATTGTATTCTTATTTTCAAGGTGGCATCTATGGTGTTCCTAGCTCAATAAAACAAAATCTTCTAAATATAAATTTAAATAATAATTTAGAGATGAAGATCAATAAAAACGGAGAAGAAAAGAAAATAAAAATTATTGAAAATCTTAGCATAAATGGAAGTTACAATAATGCTTTAGACAGCCTACAAATGAGTAATATTAATATCAATTTAAGAACAAAATTATTTAACAAACTTAACTTGAAATTGAATAGTTCAATAGATCCATATAAATTAAATTCAAACGGATTAAAAATTGATGAACTATTGTTGAAAAATGGACAAATTGGAAGATTAACTAATTTAAATTTTGATGTCAGTTTTGATTTAAATAATAATAAAAACAAAAAGGAATCCAACTTAGTCAACAAAGATGAGTTAGATTATATTAATGAAAACATAGACTATTTTGTAGATTTTTCGGTCCCATGGTCATTAAAAATGTACTATAATTTCACATATAATAAACCCGGTCTTGATTCGAACATACTGCAATCTATTAATTTTAATGGGGATATTAATATTACAAAAAAATGGAAAATTGGATTTAGATCTGGGTATGATTTAAAAAACAGAGACTTCACATATACTTCAATAGATATTTACCGAGATCTACATTGTTGGGAAATGACTTTTAATTGGATCCCTATGGGATTTCATCAAAGTTATAATTTTGTAATTAGAGTTAAATCTGCTATTCTTCAAGATTTAAAATTAACAAAAAAGAAAAGTTTCTATGACTATTAATCAATTAACCAATTTTGTAAAATCAGTTGACCAAAATTTGTTAAAATTGACTCTGGATGATACTGAATACCACACAAAGAATAGTATACATGTCGAAAAGACATAACTATATTATTTTCATCAAGCGCTGTTGGTATAAAATCTTGATTATTAGATAAATCAATTGCCCATGAATGATAGCGACCAACGGTAATATTTTGATCTAAAGATTTATATATTTTATGATTATTGATAATGGAGATATGAGACTCTTTACCATGCATTACTTTTTTCATATTATATAATTCACATCCCATTGCCTGCGCAATTGCTTGTGCACCTAAACAAACACCCAGAATAGATTTTTTTTGATAAAATGTATTAACAATTTTAATTAAATAATCAGATGGTAAACCAGGCCCCGGAGATAAAATAATTTTATCATACTGATCTATTTTACTTATTTCAACACAACTCAATCTAATAACATCAACATGATCAACAAAAAGTTCACAAATATGTTTCAAGTTAAATGTAAATGAATCGTAATTATCAATTATTAGTAATTTCATATATTGTGTAAATTTCGACAAATCTTTTAATTATGAAACAAAAAATCTTTTCTAAAAATGCACCACCACCCATTGGCCCTTATAGCCAGGCTATTATAGCAAACAATATGATGTTTCTATCAGGACAGATTGCTATTAATCCAAATACAAATTTATTAGTTGTAGATTCGATTGAAAATGAAACAAACATGGTGTTAAAAAATATTCAAAATATTTTACAAGAAAATCAGTGTTCAATGAATGAAATTATAAAGTGTACTATATTTTTATCAGACATGAATTTATTTGAAAAAGTTAATAAAGTATATGAAAAATATTTTAACATACCATACCCGGCAAGAGAAACTGTTCAAGTAAGTGGCTTGCCAAAAAATGTAAATGTCGAAATATCAGTAATTGCAATGTGTAAATAATTATATTTGAATTTAAAAAAAATAAAATGGATTTTGATATTATAGTTTTAGGTAGTGGTCCAGGAGGATACGTAGCTGCCATTAGAGCATCTCAATTAGGCTTAAAAACCGCAATTATTGAAAAAGAAAACCTTGGGGGAATTTGTTTAAACTGGGGCTGTATTCCAACTAAAGCTCTATTAAAAAGTGCTCAAGTATATGATTACATAAAACATGCAAATGATTTTGGTATAAATATTGAAAATGCAAATCCTGATTTTCAAAATATTATAAAAAGAAGTAGAAATGTAGCAGATAATATGAGTAAAGGTATTAACTTCTTAATGAAAAAAAATAAAATATCTGTTATTTATGGTACAGGTACTCTTACTGATAAAAATACCATAGAAGTTGTTGATAAAAATCAAACCAAACAAACTTATACAGGTAAAAATATCATTATTGCAACAGGTGCTAGATCAAGAGAACTGCCAAATATAAAACAAGACGGAAAGTATATTATTGGCTACCGTCAAGCAATGAATTTAAAGAACAAACCCAAATCTATTATTATTGTTGGTTCAGGCGCTATTGGTGTCGAATTTGCATATTTTTACAATGCAATTGGAACTAAAGTAACAATCATAGAATATCAATCTAATATCGTTCCCAACGAAGACAAAGATGTTTCGAGAGAATTGCAAAAAATATTTAAAAAAAATGGCATAGAAATACTTACTGAAACAGCTGTGGAACAAGTATCTGTAAAAGATAATTCTGTTCATGTTGAAATAAACACAAAAAACAAAAAAGAGACCCTAACAGCCACCAAAGTACTCTCTGCAGTAGGAATTGTTGCAAATATTGAAAATATCGGTCTAGAGGCTTTAAAAATAAATACTGAAGGGGGGAAAATAGCTGTAAATGAATACTATGAAACTAATCTAGCTAATCATTTTGCAATTGGTGATGTTGTTTCAGGGCCTGCACTTGCACATGTTGCCTCTGCTGAAGGTATTATTTGTGTTGAAAAAATAGCTGGACATAGTCCTGAACCTCTTAATTACAATAATATTCCTGGTTGTACATATTGTTATCCTGAAATTGCCTCAGTCGGAATGACAGAGGAAAAGGCAATTCAAAATGGTTATGAAGTTAAAGTGGGTAAATTCCCTTTTTCTGCCTCTGGTAAAGCTAGTGCTGCTGGCAAAAAAGAAGGATTTGTGAAAATGATTTATGATTCAAAATACGGTGAATTATTGGGGGCTCATATGATTGGTTTTAATGTAACTGAAATGATAGCTGAAATTGTGGCTGCTAGAAAACTTGAAACAACAGGTTACGAAATTTTAAAAACCGTTCACCCCCATCCTACAATGAGCGAAGCGGTCATGGAAGCAACTGCAGCTGCTTTTGAAGAGGTAATACATCTTTAGTGTATTAACTGAAAATCTAAAAGTATTATATATCTACAATCTCTATTCTCATTTTAATGATGCATTATTAATTTATTAAAATTTGATAATATATTATAGTCAAATCAACTATAAGAAATGCTTTCTTTTCTTCATTAAATAAATAGTCAAACGAGTGTGTATTATTTGTAGTTTATATTTGATTTCTTGCAAAAGAATTTAAACGGTTCATAGTTTGTAAACTAATTGATAATTAAAAAAAAGGATTTAAAATTTATTGATTTTGGGTAAATGTGAAGAATACTAAAATACTGCATTAATTATTTAACTAAATAGTCTTAAAATTCTGATTAATAGTCTTTTAGTGGCACAAACTGACATTATGTCAATTGAAAAAATTAAATAAAAAAACCTATTTTTATAATTTAACACTAAATTTGAAAGATAATGAGAATAGATATTATTTCGGCACTACCTGATTTATTAAAAACACCATTTCAAACATCAATCTTAGCAAGGGCCATTAACAAAAAAATCGTACAAATACATGTTCACGATTTACGCAAATATTCAAAAAATAAAAAACAACAAATTGACGACTATTCATATGGAGGAGGAGGAGGAATGGTATTAATGATTGAACCAATAGCTAAATGCATTGAAACACTAAAAAAAGAAAGAACCTACCAAATGGTAATATTTATGACACCTGATGGAGACAAACTCAGTCAAAAAATATCTAATCAATTATCCCAACTTAAAAACATTATAATACTCTGCGGAAGATATGAAGGAGTAGATCAAAGAGTAAGAGACTTATTTATAGATAAGGAAATTTCTATTGGTGACTATGTACTAACTGGAGGAGAACTACCAGCAATGGTTTTGTGTGACTCAATAATAAGGTTAATACCTGGAGTAATGAGCAACTCATCATGTGCATTATCTGATTCATTTCAAGACAAATTACTATCTCCACCAATTTACACCAGACCAGCAAGCTACAAAAATAACAAGGTGCCTAATATACTACTATCTGGTAATGAAAAAAAAATATCGGAATGGAAAGAAAAAGAGGCAATTAAGCGCACACAACAAAAAAGACCTAATCTATTAAATGATGAATAAATTATTTTTTTTCTTGAAAATCATAAAAAGATAATTATTTTTGCAAGCTCTAAAGATAATTTTATCATGAATTCATTAATAGCTGATATAGAAAAAAATTTAATTACAAAAAAAGAACACTCTAGCTTTAAAGCTGGTGATACAATTACGGTGTTTTACACAATTAAAGAAGGTGAAAAAGAAAGAACACAGTTTTTTAAAGGTGATGTAATTCAAAGAAAAGGGAGTGGACTAACAGAAACTTTCACAATTAGAAAAATGTCAAATGGTGTTGGTGTCGAAAGAATTTTTCCAATTAATTCACCGTCCATTGAAAAAATAGAAGTTAATAAAGTCGGAAAAGTAAGAAGAGCGCGTATTTTTTACATGAGAGAACGAACTGGAAAAAGCGCTAGAATTAAGCAAAAAAGATAATAACTTATTCCTCTAGGCTTGAAACAACTGAAGCCACTGTTGCATCTCCTGTTACATTTACAACTGTTCTACACATATCAAGCAATCTATCTACAGGAAATATAATACTTATCCAAGCTGGATTTAAACCTACAGCATCCAACACTATAATTAACATGATTAATCCGGCACTAGGTACTGCAGCAGAACCAATAGATGCCATAGTTGCTGTAAAAACAATGACAAGTTGTTGTGAGACACTTAAGTCAACCATATGCATTTGCGCTAAAAAAACTACCGCGACTGCCTGATACAGGCTAGTTCCATCCATATTAACAGTTGCTCCAATCGGTAAAACAAAGTTAGAGACTCTACTTGGAATATTTAAATTATTATTAACACAATCCATTGTAACTGGAAGTGTAGCCGCACTTGAAGATGTAGAAAAAGCTAACATTTGAGCAGGTGCTATTGATGAAAAAAAATCCCTATAATTAAGCTTTTTAAAGACATAAACTACAAATGGGTATATAATAAAAATCATGCAACACAAACCAAGTAAAACGACAAAAGAGTATACACCTAGACCCTTAAACACCTCCACAACACCGCTTGGGTTATTTCCAGCAATTTTAGCCATTACTCCAGCCAATAACGCAAAAACAAAAAATGGAGCCGCTAACATCACAACTTCAACCATTTTTAAAAAAATAGCATTAAATGAATCACTTAATTTATTAATTGGCTCTGAATGATGCTTTGGTATTAAAACTAGAATTACGCCAAAGAAAACTGCAAAAAATATAATCTGAAGCATCAATTTATTATTAGTCAATGACATAAATATATTAGAGGGGACCATATCAACTAAAAATTGCAGTGGGCTATTACTTTTTTGATCTTCTGCAATCTGTAATTTTTCAGATAAAAAGTCATCTATAACAATACCATTGTTCTTAAATTCCAAATAAGACTCATGATTAGCTTGTCTTTGATTCAAGGCAATATACTCCCCCGGCTTAATGGTATTTACCAATAGCAAACCTATAGAAATAGATATAACTGTAGTAAATAGGTAACATACTAAAGTTTTAAAGCCCATTCTACCTAATAAAGAAATATTTGATATACTAGAAACCCCCTTTACAACTGAGAACAGAACAAGTGGAACAGCAATTAATTTTAAAAGATTAATAAATATATCTCCAAATGGGCTAATCCATTTTATTGTAAAGTCAGACCAGCCAAACATACTGCCTAAAAAAGACCAAAAAATACCAAGAAGCATACCTATTATAATTTTCCAATGTAAACTTAATTTTTTCATAAATCAGATAATTTTGTTGTTTTACTTAATAAATAGTAGTCTAAAACAATAATGGCTGTTAATGCAGATACAATTGGAACAGCCCTAGGGACCACACATGGGTCATGTCGACCAGCTGGCATAAGATCAACCTGTTGCAATTTATTATTTACAGTCGACTGTTTCTGCATGATGGAAGAAACTGGTTTAAAGGCACTTTTAAAAAACACCTCTTGACCATTAGATATACCTCCCTGAATACCACCTGAATTGTTTGTTTTTACTTTTATAGAATTTGAATCTACAAAAAATTGATCATTTTCCTCAGAGCCCTTTCTTGACGACCCTGTAAAACCTGAGCCAAACTCTATTCCTCTACAAGCATTAATACCAACAATTGCTTTAGCTAAACCTGAATTTAATTTGTTAAAAACCGGCTCCCCTAGCCCGACAGGCAATCCTTTAATAATAGTTGAAACTTGTCCACCAATTGTATCTCCCTTTTGTTTACAAGTACTAATAAGATCCTCCATTAAAAAAGCTGTTTTTTGAGATGGACAACGCACATTATTATTATAAATATTATTTAAATCTAATTTACTATAGTGCTGATCTAAAATAATATCACCAACAGCCGAAACATAAGAGTATATATATATTTTTTTAAAACTCAAAATCTGAGTTGCAATAGCACCAGCAACCACCCAATTTACAGTCTCTCTAGCAGAAGATCTACCACCACCCTTATAATCTCTAATACCATATTTAGATTCATAAGTGTAATCAGAGTGAGAAGGTCTAAAAACATCTCGACAACTAGAATAATCCTTGATTTTTTGATCAGAATTTTTAATGATAAAACCTATGGGAGAACCTAGAGTTACACCATCTAAAATACCTGACAAAAACTCAACTTGATCAGATTCATTTCGCTCACTATAAATTGCAGAAGAACCTGGGCGTCTTTTATTTAAAAACTCCTGAATTTGCTTAAAATCAATTTCAAAGCCTGAAGGACAGCCATCAATCACCCCCCCCATAGCTAGACCATGAGATTCCCCAAACGTAGTTAATCTAAATAATTTTCCTATTGAAGACGACATAATAAAACAAATATATCAATTTCATAACGCTTTAATTTAGTTTGCTTATCTTTTCAATAAATTATGAAAAAAGTAATAAAAAATATAAAACAAATTGTTGGAACCTCTACAAAATCAGAAGATCAAATCAAAAAAGGAGAAAGCATGAGCAAAATATCTGTTATCAATAACGGTTGGTTGACAATTGAAAATGACACAATAATAGATTTTGGAAATATGGATGAGTGGCGAGGAATAGAAGATTGGAATAACATTGAAATTATAGATGCTAATAACGGTATATTAATGCCCACATTTTGTGATAGTCACACACATATTGTATATGCTGGCAATAGAGTTACAGAATTCATAGATAGAATTAATGGACTTTCTTATGAGGAAATAGCTCAAAATGGAGGCGGTATTTTAAATTCAGCTAAACTTTTATCTGAAACAGATGAAAATAGTTTGTTTAATCAAAGTGCAAGAAGACTAGAGAAATTAATAAAACTAGGTACTGGAGCAATTGAAATAAAAAGTGGATATGGTCTAAATACAAAAGATGAAATTAAAATATTACGTGTTATTCAACAACTGAAAGAAAAGTATCCTATAACCATCAAGTCTACTTTTTTAGGAGCACATGCAGTCCCGAATAATATGTCGCAAGAAAAATATACTAAATTGATTATTAATGAAATGATACCTGAAGTATCTAGACAAAATTTAGCTGAATATATTGATGTTTTTTGTGATAAAGGTTTTTTTACAGAAAAAGAAACCGAACAAATCTTATTAGCAGGAATTAAACATGGTTTAAAGCCTAAAATACATGCAAATGAGTTGGCTTATTCAGGGGGAATACAGGTCGGAGTGAGAAATAACGCAGTGTCAGTAGATCACTTACAATTCACATCCAATAAAGAAATTAAGTTATTAAAAAAATCAAACACAATGCCTACCCTACTACCTGGAACCGCATATTTTTTAGGACTTAAATACCCACCTGCTCGTATGATGATTGATGCTGGTCTACCTATCGCACTTGCCTCAGACTACAATCCGGGTTCATGCCCAACAGGTAATATGTCAACAATAATATCTCTAGCATGTACCCAAATGCACATCAATCCAAATGAAGCGATTAATGCAGCCACCATTAATGGTGCGTATGCAATGGAAGTCAATGATAATTTAGGCAGTATTCAAAAAAATAAAAAAGCAAATCTAGTTATTACAAATAACATCCCTTCTCTAGGCTACATACCCTATTCAATAGGTGAAAATTTTATCAACAAGGTTATAATTAATGGTAAAATATATTATGATTCTGAAACAAATTCTTAAGTTTGTAAAATCAGTATAATAAAAAAAAACCCTATTATGGTCAAGAATTGGAAATTTATTTTAATATGTTTTAGTCTATTATTTTTAAACACCAAAGATTTAAAGGGACAATGTGAGTGGATTGAGACATTTGCTGAAGACAATGATGTAGCATGGACAATTAATAACCTCACTGGAGATTATGTTCTATTTTTTTGTGAAAATATTGAGGATGAAATTACACTTCCAGAGAACACAGA
>NZUB01000013.1 GCA_002696965.1 Flavobacteriales bacterium
CCATTTGAAAATCCAGTAGCAAAGGTATTTGTGCTACTTAACTGATAAGTACTTTGAAGATAATTTGCAAGAGCAATCATAAACCCCACATCATCTACCGTAGGATTATTCTGAAAGTCATATCCAACATTAAAAAAGGCATTATCATATTGATCTGTAGTCCCCTGAGGATAGCATACTGCAAATCCATTTTCATCTGCTACTGCATTCATTGCTGAGTAACTCATAATTCCAGGAGCACTTCCAGTATAGCCGTGTAGCACAAACACTAAAGGAGCATTGCTGGTCAAATTATTAGGCATATATAAAAGATAGTTTCTTTCTAAACCATCAAAATCAAAAGTTAGTGGTATAATACATGACCCATCATCAATATTAGCATATATATTATAATTTATTGCATCTGGATTTGTACATCCTGGGAATTCCCAAGAGCAGTCTTTTTCATATATTTCAAATGTAAAATAGCCGTTAAAGCCGTCTTCTATAGTTACCTCCTCTAGCATGTTAATTCCATCTACAGAAATAGATATATTTCCTCCTTGCCACCCATCTCCATAACTATCATTTCCAAGTATTAAAAAGCAATCAGGTTCATTTATACAAAGTTGTGTGTAATAGGATTGATAATTACCATTTCCTTGGAAAGAACTCATTGCATCACTTTGTTCAGTCCAGCTCTGATAACTGTATAGAGACCAACTCATTTCTTCAGCCCAATTTCCTGTATTCGTTTCTATTTCTAGAATATATTCTCCATCTTGACATGAGTATTCACAAGAGTCATCATTTATAAATGCATAGTCATTATAATTATTAGCATTTACATCTGTACAACCTAAGCCACTATAGATACATTCAGAATCATTAATTTGAAAGACAGTATAACCTGTAGAACCGCCCTCCAACTCTACAATTAGTTCGGGAATGCCAAAATCGACATCGTTATTTAAAGATGTTAATTCTGCATATCCGCCATTCCACCCATCGCCATAACTATCAATTGCTTCAAAGGCATAACAACCCGCACTTAGACATACATTTTGGCTATAGTTAGTGTCATTTTCAGTTTCAGATCCATCATAAAAAAATATACTTTGGCCGTTATTATCAATAATAAACCATGATATTTCTTCGGCCCACTCACCGCTGTAAGTTTCAACTAATAATTCATATTCTCCCTCATCACATTGTGCTTGCAGCAGAAAAGGCACAAATAATAATAATATAAACTTATACATACATATATTGGTTTTAGTTATATATAAATATAGTGGTTTTTTAGTCTTTAAATTAGGGATTGATTGTGAGCTAGTAAATATGCAGGATTAATCTAACGCTATCTCCTTGTTTTGTGTTAATATATAATTTGCTTCATGTACTGCTTGTTCCGACCATAACCGACCATTTTTCTTTGCTTTTTCAAGCGTAGCACTACTCCAAACGTGGTCAGGAGCAATATAATTATTCACATAATTTAAAAGTTTTTGTGCAGTATTTTGATTATAACCTAAAAAGGTTTCTATATATAATATTAATTTCTCATTTTCAGGCAATTGATTACTAAAATAGATGTAATATAATTGATCAATAAAACCAAATGCAAATTTATATAGATTAGCATCAGTTGATAGGAGTATTATTATATCGTTACTTTCAATAGTTTTTTTAATATCAATATTGTTGACATATGTTGGATTATTATAACTCTCAGGAAAAATTTCTTTATTATAGAACCAGAATTGGCCATTATTAAAAATATTTTTTGAGAGTCCAAAATTAAACATACCCCAGTAATAACTATCAGCAATAGTTAATGCTTTTATTCTAGAATTTGAATCAATTTTTGTCATAAACTGAGGGTATCCCATTTTTAAATCAGGGATATCAAATAATAAATTCATGCCTTTTTCAATATCATCATCTTCATCGAGGATTAGACCGTTTGAATTAATTTGGATTAAATCTAGTTTAGCTTTGAATGGCTTGTTATAGATTGATGGAATATATTTTAATAAAGAGTCTGCAGCTAAAAACTCACCATATTTGCTCCAATGAATGCCAGTTTTGGGAAATAGTGGATATTGAGATAAAGGTTTCATGCCTATAAACCAACTATGGAAATCTAATATATTTAAGTTATAATTTTGCAGGTGATTTTTATAGACCTCATAATTAGTTTTTGTTTTTATGCTTGGCGAGTATTTATCAGGTATATATTCAGGATAGAAACTTCCTTTCCCGGGAGCTAAAACTACAATAATTTCTATCCCTTTGGCTTTTAATGTGTCATTAACTTGGCTTAGCCTATGGACTTTTTTTATAATAGCATTCTCCCCAATAAAATCTCTTCCTAAACAAGCTAAAATATAGTTTTCTTCATATAAATAATTATCTTTTCCTATAACTACACTATTAGCATTTGCGTGTCTGTAGACTGTATATTGTAATTGATTATATAATCGAACAAAAGAATTTCTAAAACCAAAATTTTCATTTAGGTATTTTTCTTGAAGTCTTGCATAACTACCCTTAAACCATGATTCGACAGAAAATAATGGGCGTTGAGCTTGAATAAAAGATCCATGTAATGGTTTAGAATTAAAAAGAAGAACCCTTTGTTCAATCATTGGAATAAATAGCAGAAATATAATACTCGCAAGGATACTTCGTTTGATATTTTTTTCTGTTAGAAAACTCATATTAAAATCTAAAATAAATAAAAGGATTAAAGCCAGATGATGTGATTGAACTTAGACACAAAATAAATAATATAACGGATAATAAGGTCAGTATTAAATGGTGTTTTACATGATATGTGTGTGTTTTAAAAAAAAATGTTTCTAAATCTTTGCCGGCTTTAAAATTTGTACAGAAAGAGAAAATAACAGCAAGTATTGTTATTGTCCAAAAAGCCGGGATAACACTGGGTTCTAATTGAAAATCAAAATTAAAAAGACTTACTAGGTATAGTTGTATATCAGAGATGCTATCTAGTCGAAAAATAACCCACCCAATCATAACTATAAAAAATGTAAATAATGTGGCCATCACTACACCTATTTTTTTTAAAAAACGTAATAAAAAAATTCGATCAAGTATTAAAAATAAACCATGGTATGCGCCCCATAATATAAAGTTCCACTCTGAACCGTGCCATAGCCCAGACAAAATAAATACTAACCAAAGATTAAAAAAGAGACGGTATTTACTAGAAACTCTATTTCCACCAAGCGGTATATATAAGTAGTCCTTCATAAATTCCCCCAGGGTAATATGCCATCTCCGCCAAAACTCACTAATACTCTGAGATACATATGGGGATTTGAAGTTTTCGGGGAAGCGGAAGCCCAGAATTCTACCTAACCCAATAGCCATGTCCGAGTAACCAGAAAAGTCAAAATAAATTTGAAACGTATAAGCAAATATTCCAATCCAGGCTGCTGTAGTAGATAAATTAATTAGATCTCCATCAAAAATTATATCCGCTTGTTCAGCAAGAACATTTGCAATCAGAACTTTTTTAGACAAACCTATACAGAATCGATAAAATCCAATTAGCTTGTCGTCAGCTATTTCTACTCGATTAACAATTTGGTTGGCAATAGCATTAAATCGTACAATTGGCCCTGCAATCATTTGGGGAAAAGACATTATATAAACCATATAATCTAAAACATTGTTTAGCGGTTCACTGGTTTTTCGGTATACATCAATAGAGTAGGTGAGGGTTTGAAAGGTGTAAAATGATATTCCTATTGGAAGTGCAACCTCCACCCAAGGCATTTCACTGAAGCCTAATGTGCTAAGTAAGCTATTAAGGTTACTCACAAAAAAATTAGAGTATTTGAAATATGCTAATAGACCCAGATTAATGGATATTGACAGGGTTAATAATACTTTTCGAATTTTAATGGCCGAAGTATTATAGAGTTGGCGGACTATATGAAAATCTATATATGTAGAAACGATAATTATAAATATAAATTGAGGTGCACCCCAGCTATAAAATATAATGCTGCCTAATAAAATTATTAGATTTTTAAATTGTTTAGGCACCACATGATAGACTAATAAGAATAGTGGTAAAAAATATAAAAGGAATACAATGCTGCTAAAAATCATCTATAAGTTTTTTACACGGTCATTTTCATGATCTTTTTATTTTAAAATATATTTTTTTTCAACAGAGCCATCATCATAAATGTGTAATTGGAAGCTAGATTTAGCCCCTCTTTTCCCCAACAGATCAAGGATTATTAATAAATTCTTTTTTTGTGAATCTTCATTTAAATCTATTCCATCACATATATCACCGATATTATCAGAGTTAAAATCCTCTTGGTTAGGATTAAAATCTGTAGGGCAGTTGTCTAATTCATCACAGACCCCATCATTATCAATGTCACTTAGACATGCTCCCATAGCTACATTTATAGAATACGGGAGTAATTCAATATTGGTTGTCCCAGCATCAGGGACTACATTAATATAGTTTACACTATCTATTACATCGAATAAAGAATCAGAATGCCATTTTTCCCAACTCACCTCTCCACCAAGTAGATTATCTACAGATACTGTAATTGTATCTTCTGAAATATTTGTTAATATTAAAGACCCCTCAAAGGTAGAATCATTTTCAAATCTCCATCCAAAAAGTTGAGGGTAAGCAACTTCTCTAGCGACATTATTGTTATTATAATAAGTTACTGTATCAATGAAATTTGGCGGGGTTGTAATTTTTGTAGCAGTATTTTTATTCAATTTTGTTTTATTCCAAATAGCAGCAAAAATTCCAGTGGCTCTTTTTCTAAAATTATTTTGAGTGTCCAATGCATCCCAGTTTTCAAAAATCCCCCCAATATTAAACATACTGATGTCCTCGACTAATTGATTACTTAAAAAAATTTGATGAGAAGCACTAAACATTAAGACTAGGCTCCACCTATTTGCATATATCTTATCTAAGGTGTTGTCGGTAATACCGTATCCCACCCATAATTCATAATTTTGCAGCTCCGCTATTGTGTCCCGAAACCCTCTGACTTGTTCATATGTGGGAATTTGATCAAACGCATATGCTAATAATTGTTTTGTTGTAAATATAGTGTCGGCTTCTTTTAGATAGAAGAATGCAGACCATCTAAATGCATCAGCTGGGTTACTCATATTATATAATGCTTCATTCCAGTATTGAGCTCTTGGATTAGAGTTCCCATAATTACCAGCTGACACAGCAATTTTAGTATTTGGCAATATATTCCGTATGGAGTCAATATATATATCACAAGCTGTAGCGTAATCTTCAGCAGTTGGAAAATGGCTGATGCTTAAGTCATTTCCTGCTTTTTCCATTTCATCCCCCAGTCTTATTCTCTCTAATTGAACACCATTATCTATAGCGAAGGTTAAATCAGCTAGTTGTTTTGACATACTACTACTAATCATATTTAAACAATATAATCCCTCCGCACCTATTTGATTTAAAGCACTTTGAAAATTTTCAGGCGTTATTTCAATAACATTTGCATTCAATTGTCCCCAACTTAATGTTATTGAGTCAATACAACAAGTATCTAAGAATGTTTGTGGATAAAACCAACCATTTGCCCAATCCCAAATATCAGGACAAGGAGGGTATGCTAGTACGTCAGGAAACATGGTTGCTACAGAATCATTGAACACACCATTCACCCAAGATGGCCCTCTCCATGTTTGGCCCCCAAAATTGGCAGTCGGGATAGATCTGTTAAGCGTGTCAGTCTCTAATTGATTACTCTGAGAAAACACGAAGTAACTAAATATATATATAGATGTTATTATAAATTTCCCCATTGGTAAAATGCTTGGTATAATCGCGTATTCATTTTATCAGAATTCTTTTTTCAACCGAACCATCGTTATATAGGTATATTTGTAAGCCATTGATTGTGTTTTGTCGACCCAATAAATCTAGGGTTTTAATTCCTTTTTTTTGTGTTGCAGAATTCGTGAGCTGAAAATTATTTTCTGTATCAAAATAAAAGGGCCATGAACATGCTATATAGCTGTTCCCAGCAAAAAAACCTTCAACTAAATGGATTTGTCCTTCTATTGGGAAAACTAAGTTTTCTTGTTGTATTTCCAAATATCTAATCTCATTCATGCCAGGGCCTAATCCATATACATTTGCGGCATTATTAAAGTTCTCTAATGCAACAGTATCTCCTAGATTATTTGTAAGCATTAAGCCACAATAACCAAACCAGTAATCAGTGTTAAAATTCGTAGATACACTTACTTCGAAGCTATTTGCACCATCATTATAATTTACTGGATAAGTAGATATAGAGTCACATAAATTAATTTGTACGGATTCACAATTAGGTAACCCCTCTCCAGGCCCCAAAGATGATCCAGGTATTTCAATACCATTCTCATCTACACACCAGCAATAACCAGTACTCGACCAGCATTGCATAGGAGAATAAGATCCATCTTCTTCACATTGTGGTATAAATTCTCCAATTAATCCAGTAGCATTGGCTACCGCATCTAAACAGGGAGTTTGACTAAAAAACAAAAAAGGAATAATACTAAGAATACATAGTGGCCTCATAATTCAAAGATACAGGTTTTTATAATACTCACTTATAAAAACAGATTGATAATAAACACACCATATAAATGGTAATTTTTGTAAATTGCGTTTATGAAAAAAATAGATGCTTCTTATTTAGGGAAGAAAATTAACAAGCTTAACAAAAAAATTCACAGAGCAGAAGAGCAAGGTGATAATAATAAAGTATGGTGGAGAAAAATAAAGCTCGGCAAATTAAAAGAAAAACTAAATAATTTGATAAAACCTAAACATTAGTTGCCATATGTAAGTAGTTGTAACTTTTTACAAGCTTGCAATACTCTTTACAGTTCCCCAGTATTTGTTGTGTGTTAAAATTATAAATTTCGGTGTACTTTCTTTTTAAGAATTTGTGTTAATTTTCTCGGTGCATCAACATACCAACGACCTCTTCGATTTATTTTAACAATAAAATCTCTTCCGCCGTTTGGGTTTTCAAATTTTGCTATTACTGTAGGACTTGCAAAATGAAATCCGTGATGGCTTGAAATGTCTTTTGTTAGTCTCCAATTATTCTTTTTATAGTTATATGTAAAATACATTTCTCTGTGACTTGTAGATAGGTCAAAAAATTCGTTTAAGAATAATCCAGCTATTAAACCACCAGTAAAATTTAAATTGTGCTGTTGTGCTGAATGGTTGTGGTTGTGGTTGTGGAAATGTTTGTGATTCTTTTGGCTCAACACTTTTGACGAAAAGACAATAGATAAAATTGCAATTAATAAAATGGACTTTTTCATAACATAAAATAATTAAAGGTTAATGATATTATGTTAAAATCAAATTTTATGCCAAAGCATCAAATAGACCGCTATAATAGATTTGTAATCATTTTAATTAGAATGAATAAATAGTTGGAGTACAGACTCTAGCTCCTTGTTTTTAATTAAAAATGAAAATACTTTTTTACTGAGCCATCTTCATAGACTTCAAAAATAAAATCCGTATTTGTAGCATCTTTGCCTAATAGATTAAAGGATCCAACTAATGGATTATTTATTAGGGACTCATAAATACTTGATTCATAATTACAGTCTAAAGACCAACTACATAACTCGTCTTTTCTAAAACAACCTACGTTAGGATTATCACAATTCATCTCTAAATAATTAACCTCATTAAGGTTCCATACCTCAATACAGCTTAAGTTATTGTCATTACAAAACATAAAATTTAAATTAGAGTTATTAATAAGACTTAATTGAGTTAAATCGTTAAATGAACAATCTAAATAAGATAGAAGAGCATTATTGCTAGTATTTAATTCTGACAAACTATTTGCTTCGATAGAAAAATTTTCAAGTATTGAATTATTTGATAAATCGATTTCAATTAAGTTATTAAATGAGCAGTTTAATAGTTGCAATTCTAAGTTGTTAGAAACATCTATTTGGGACAAATTATTAGCATGACAATCAATGTATTCAAGGTTGGTGTTATTTGAAATGTCTAATGTTGTGATTACATTATCTGAACAAGCTAATCTCACCAATTCTAGGTTATTCGAAACATCTAAATCTGTTAAATAATTAAAGCTACATGTTAGCTCTGTAAGCATGGTATTATTTGAAACATCTATTTCAAACAAATTATTATTATTACAAATTAAGGAAGCTAGGTATGTAAAGTCTTCAATTCCTGTTAGATCGTTAATTTCCCTATTACTAATATCGATATATGCTATAGAATTAATAATAGATGTTGGCACTGAATCATCTAATTCTGGGTTGGGATCAATGTTAAAATCTATTAAAGCTTGCTCAAAATTATTGTCAGGTATGTAAGTTTGTTGACCTACACTTAGCAATGGTAATAATAATAAATAGATAAATTTTCGCATCTAATAAAGATAAGATTTTATTTTTTATGAGGGACAAATCGTAAAGAAAGAGAATTCACACAGTGGCGTGTATTTTTGTCAGTATATTTTTCGCCATAAAACACATGACCTAGGTGACCGTTGCAGTTTGCACAGCAAATTTCAATTCTTTCCATATTATAACTATTATCAGGCTTTTTTATAATTGCGTTTTCTATTTCATCATCAAAAGCGGGCCATCCACATCTAGAGTTAAATTTAGAAGATGACCGGTATAGTGGGGTTTCGCATGCTCGACACACATAATAACCTTTTTCAAAAAAATCATTATACTCTCCACTAAAAGGGGCTTCAGTTCCTTTGTCGACAATAATACTTCGTTCCCGTTCGTTTAGTTTATTAAAATAATCCATGTTAAAACTTTTGTTTTGACCAAGTATTGATAGAGGTACAATAAAAAGCAACAGTAAATTTCTCATACGCAGACCATCAATTTAATATTTAAATATAAATCAATTCTTTAGACAAAGAGTCATCTTCACATTACCTCTTTTATACTTTTGGTTGTTTAGTGGAACTTGTTTAAATCCATACTTATCATAAAGGTGTCTTGCAATTTTTAAAGAACTATTAGATATTAAAAATACTTCATCGCAGTTTTTATTTTTTGCAAATTCAATACACGCTTCTAATAATAATTTAGACAATCCATTACCTCGATACGTTTTTTTAATAGTCATTTTTGCAAGTTCCAATTTATTTTTTTCATGAGGAATCATTGCAGCTGTACCTACTACAAAGTTGTTTTTCATAACAAAAAAAATCTCACCACCTAATTTAATAATTGCTGTTTCTGGTGAAAGCAGGTCGTTTAAATCAGATTCTTCTAAATCCCAAGATTCAGAAATCCAATCTTTGTTCAAGAGATAAAATTGAGATGCGTATTTTTTTTTGTATCTAGATATTTTATATTCCATCAAAATATCTTTTTAAAATCTAATGTTTTTTTTCTTATTGAATTGATAGAATGATTAAATTGTTGAGTAACAACATCTACGTCTTGGGCCTTTATAATTATTTCATACGATGCAATAAATTCATGGTCTGAAAAAAATAGTTTTTTTTCTAATCTATTGTCTACAAATGCAGCGTTATAATTAGCAAAATTTGTTTTTACTCCCTTGGGATTTTCTGTAAGGTATTCAGTAATCATATTAGATTGATTTTCGACAATTAATGAATCACTGTTTGTGGTTTTTTGAGAATATATATTTTGATCTAGAGCATGTAAAATTAGGTCTAATCCATCTTTGTGTTTAATTTCTTTTATAGTATAGGTTATTTGAAGGGATTCATCTTTACAGAAATAATATAATTGCCCGGAGTCATAATATTTAAGTAATTTACAAGGGCATGATATTAGAAAGTGACTTACAGTGCCAAATGTTTGTAAATTATTAGGCTGACCAAAAGATAAAATTGGCATAATTAATATAAACAATAGATGTTTCATGTACTTATTAGTTCACAATATATTTAAAGCCTAAAACAAACCATCTTCGCGGCATAATTGCACCTAAAATGTCAGCATATTCTTTATTAAAAATATTTATTAATTCCGTGCTACACGTTAAACGACTTCCCATAGCATAGTTTAAGTTAATGTTGTGAATAAAGTATGACTGGCTCAATGTTTGATTTATGGTCAAATCAGATTCATTACCACGTATTTTCATTTGTCCATTTAAATTCAGTTTCCACTTGTCCCAGCCCAAAAATAAATTATAATTAAAA
>NZUB01000014.1 GCA_002696965.1 Flavobacteriales bacterium
AATAACTTGACTTTCTGGATTATTACATTCAATCAATGCCACAACACCATAGCCAGCTATGCCAGAATTAAATTTTATATTATTTTTTTTCAATACTTCACAAATGAACTCAGAAGTTTTCTTTTCCTGAAATGACAATTCAGGATGTTGATGAATCCATCTTCTAAAAGAAACAACATCATTAAAAATAGATTGGGTAATTGTCTTTATTTGCTTTTTTATATCTTCGTGAAGCACATTAGATTATTTAGAATTACACTAAAATAAAGAAAGAGATGATAATTAAAAAATTTACATTCAATTCATTTCAGGAAAATACCTATGTAGTCAGTGATAATAAAAAATGCATGATTATTGACCCTGGCTGCAGTACTAAGGAAGAAGAAACTATATTGTCTCAATACATCGATGATAATCAATTATCACCAATAGAACTAATAAATACACACTGCCATTTAGACCATATATTTGGGAATAGTTTTATATCAAAAAAATATAATTTAAAGCCCAAAATGCATAAGAAAGATTTACCGCTTTTAACAAACGCTCTCAATATTGCTAAACACTATAACGTAAATTTAGCGTCCCCACCTTTAGAGGTTGAATTCATCAAAGAAAATGACAATATTCAAGTGGGCCAAACTGTTTGGGAGATTATTTTTACACCCGGTCATGCACCTGGTCATATATGTCTATTTAATAAATTACATAAAAAAATTATTGCTGGGGATGTTTTATTTTTTATGAGTATAGGTCGAACTGACTTACCTTTATGTAATCATGCGGATTTAATGAACAGCATTAAAAACAAGTTATTTCATTTAGATGACACAGTTGAAGTTTATTGTGGTCACGGGCAAAATACAAGTATTGGATTTGAAAAACAATATAATCCCTTTTTTAGAGACCTTAAATGAGATAATCTAAAATTTGTTTTTCTATATTTTTTTGTTCTAACTCTGCAAGACTAAAAACATTATTTAAATTATTAACTTTCATGATATCAGACATTATTTTATTTTGAATTTTTCCACGTTTTAAAGCCTCACTATACCTCATATCACTAAATGTTACCATAGAATAAAGTGGCTCCCATTTTTGAGGATGTTTATTTGAAAACCATTCTTCAATTTTCTTTTGAAGTAAAAAATTTGTATTTGCTGTTTTATCTCTCATTTCAATAAAATTATGCATTGAAAGATCTTGCATGGCTGTTGTATCTATTATTCTGTTTTGTAAGAATACATCAATATCCGGATGCCCTAAATCTTGTTTTATATCCAACCATTGATTTAGTAAAAAACAATCTTCAAAACCTGAATTCATACCTTGACCATAAAAAGGAACAGTCGCATGACAAGCATCTCCAATTAAAATTGTATTATGATCTTTCCATGAACTACATCTTACAAAGCCTAGGGGGGAGGTTGGGTTTAAAAAATATTGTTCAGACAAATTTGGAATAATTTGTTTTAAATCTTTAAAGTATTTACAAAAAAAACTATCTACGTCTAATGAATTAACGAGTGAAGCAAATGAATTTAGTCCTTTATTAGGTGCAAAAAGGGTACAGGTGAATGTTCCATCCAAATTTGGAAGTGCAATAACCATAAATGATTTTCTTGGCCAAATATGTAAAGCTGTATTATCTATTTTATGTGTACCATCAGAATTAGCGGGAATAGTTAATTCTTTATAGGAAGAATTAATAAACTTAACTGTACTATTCATCTTTTTAGAAGATTGAGACATTTTTTTTCTAATTATCGATCCTGCACCATCAGCACCAAAAATATAATCATATGTGTTTTTAGTTTCGTCAGAGAAAATCAGAGTATTTGATGCAATATCAATACTCACACATTCTTTATTAAAGAAGTATTTTACTAATTTTTTTTCAGCTATATTCATCAATTTGGCATTTAACAAATGTCTCGAGATAGAATAAATAGCTTCTGATTTTTTACCATATTGTTGTTCAGTTAAGCCCCCATCTAAAGAGTGCATAACACGTTTATACATAGGCATAGCTATTTTTAGAATAGATTGTGAAACGCCTATTGTACTAAGTGCATTTATACCTCTATTTGATAATGCCAAATTAATCGATCTACCAGAACTATTACCATCTAATCTAATATCCGATCTTTTATCAAAAACTGATACAATTGCCCCTTGTCTACTTAAGTAAGTAGATAATAAACTTCCCACTAGTCCCCCTCCAACAATTGCAATATTTTTATTTTTCAAATGCATTCAATAATAAATTATAAAATCTAGCAATATCTTCAAATGAATTATATAAAGGAGCAACTGCAAGTCTCATAACATTGGGGTCTCTCCAATCTACATAAACACCTGATTTCCTTAAAAAAGTATAAACCTCTTTACCCCTTTTACTGATCAAAAAAGACAATTGACCTCCTCTATTTTCAGCAGATCCTGGAGTAATTATTTTCATTTTCACATCGGTCGATTTTTGATTAAATAAATGAATTGCTTGCTCTAAATATCTTGACAAATTAATTCTTTTATGTATTATTTTTTTCATTCCTATTTCATCAAATAAATCTAAAGATGCTCTATAAATCGACATTCCAAAAATTGGTGCATTAGAAAGCTGCCAGCCTTCAGCTGTTTTTATAGGTTTAAATTTTGTTTGTAAACTAAATCTATTTTTAAACGTATGACCCCACCAACCTGATAGCCTAAATGGATTTTTTTTAATTTGATGCTCATGAACAAAAATTGTTGAGACATTACCAGGCCCCGAATTTAAATACTTATATGAGCACCAAGCTGCAAAATCAACTTCCCATTCATGTAATTTTAATTCGATATTACCTGCAGCATGAGCTAAATCAAAACCAACAAGAATATCATACTTATGCCCTAACGCGGTTATCTTTTCAAGATTAAAAACCTGACCAGTATAATAATTGACACCTCCAATAAATATCATAGCTAATTGATCTTTATTATCCTCTATGCATTTATAAATATCATCTTCGGCAACAACTCCGTTTTCATCTGAGGGCAAAAACACAAGTGCATCCTTTGGATTATAACCTTTTAATTTTATTTGACTTTGTAAAATATATAAATCTGATGGAAATAAATGTGGTTCACATAAAATCTTATAGCTCTGTTTAGTTGGTTGATAAAAAGATGTTAACAATAAGTGAAGATTAACTGACAAACCATTCATAGTAACAACTTCCTTTTTTTTAGCCCCTACAATAGTAGATGTCGATTTTTCTAAACATTTGTGATAATCAAACCAAGGTGTTTTAGCGTTAAAATGTCCATCAACACCTATAGCTTGCCAGTCTTTTAACTCTTGATGTAAATAAATACTATGATTCTTCAACTGTAAACCTAAAGAATTACCCGTAAAATAAATTGCCTCTTTACCTTTAAACATGGGTATATTAAATCTTTTTCGCAGGTTATATAACGGGTCACTTGTATCCATGCTACGTGCTGTACTAAGTGAAAAGTTGTTATCCATACTTAATTATTTATATAAAACACATTGAACATAGTACAAATAAACACATTATTATTGAAAGCCCCTCTACAATTATTCCATAAAAGAATTTTGAGCGCCTCGCATTAGTAAAGTATAAAACAACTGATGTTATTTCTGAAGAAATAAATAGTGCCAGAAATATTGGCAATGTAATCACATTATTTACTAGATCAATAATTAATATTATTTGAATAATTAACAAGCAAAACCAACCAAAATATTTCGATTTTACCACCCCAACTGTATTTGGAATAGTTCTAATACGATCAACTTTCATGTCACGAATATCAAAAGGAAGCGATACAGCTAAAACAAAAAGAAACCTTTGTAACAAGCAATCCATTAAATAATAATCAATTTGAATATTATAATATAATAAAGGCATTAAACATGTGACATAAGACCAAACCAAAGCAATTAAAAAAATTTTTAAAAATGGTATTGATCTTAGGTTAAAGGAATAATTATTTATAGAACTAGGTGTATATATTGGATAGATTATACAAATTACAATTACTGGTAACACTAGTAGTACAAAATATATATCGAATAATAAAATTAAAAATGCTAAAAATAAAATGGCACAAAATATAGTATTTCGAAGATTACATATATTGTTTTTTACATTATTGAATAATCGCATATAATTATATGCAATTAGTGTTGAAAAAAAAACAAAAATTCCCATTTTCAAATCACTAATATTAAACAAAAATTCCGTTATTTTATACAAAGAGAATGCACTACAAGCAACTATAATATTTGTGTTGATTATATAATCTATAAATCGATTCATAAATGATTTACTTGTTAAACTAATTTAATACAAATTGCATATTATAATATAGAAATTAATATAAAATAATAACAACATGCTGCCTGAAACAGATTTTATAAATAGACATATTGGTCCTAGAAAAAAAGACAAACTAGAAATGTTGAAAACTATTGGCCTAAAAAGTGTAGATGAATTAATTCGTAAAACAATTCCCAGTGATATATTAATGAAACATACATTAAATGTTGGTGAACCAATGAGTGAAGCTCGTTATGTGGAACATATTCAACAACTAGGAAGAAAAAATAAAATCTATAAAAGTTATATCGGATTAGGATATTATAACAATATACTACCCGGCGTTATTCAACGTAACATATTAGAAAACCCAGGATGGTATACTGCATACACACCATATCAAGCTGAAATTTCACAAGGAAGATTAGAAGCACTATTTAACTTTCAAACTGTCATAACTGAACTAACAGGAATGCCAATTACAAATGCCTCACTGCTTGATGAAGCAACAGCTGCAGCTGAAGCTATGACAATGAGTTATCAATGTCGTAGCAATGAGAAAAGACAAAAAAATGCTAATATTTTTTTGATTTCTGATAATTGTTTCCCTCAAACTATTGATGTCATTAAAACAAGAGCATCCTCTATAGGCATAGAACTTAAAATCATAGGGCAAAAAGACTTTGTATTCGAAGAATCAGTATTTGGAGGTATTATTCAATACCCTGGAAAACATGGTGAAATCAATGACTATTCTACATTAATTAATACTGCCCATGAAAATGATTGTTTAATTACAGTAGCTGCGGATTTGTTAAGTTTGACAATACTAAAACCACCTGGAGAATTAGGGGCTGACATTGTTGTTGGCTCTTCTCAAAGATTTGGTATTCCTTTAGGATATGGGGGACCTCACGCAGCATATTTTGCAACAATAGAAAAATTTAAAAGAAATGTGCCCGGCCGTATTATTGGTGTTTCCTATGATGTTGATGGAAAAAAAGCATATAGAATGGCACTACAAACGAGAGAACAACATATTAGAAGAGAAAAGGCAACTTCAAATATATGTACTTCTCAAGTATTACTTGCAGTTATGGCTGGAATGTATGCGGTATATCATGGACCTGAAAAACTTAAAAAAATTGCCCACAATATTCATTATTATGCTTTCGTTTTATCAACCGCATTAAAAAAAATAGGCTACGAGCAAAAAAATAAAACATTTTTTGACACATTATTAATCAATACTAATGAGATATCTACAAAAAATATAAAAGTATATGCTGAAGATTCAAAAATGAATTTTAATTATATAAATGATCATCTTATTTCGATTAGTATTGATGAAAAAGATGACATATATAATATCCAAAAAATTATTGAAGTGTTTGCAAGAGCTAAAAACTATTCTAATGTGCAAGATGTTTTACAAAAGACCATACAAGATAATTTAGAGAAACAACATCACGCAATACCTCAGCAATTAATTAGAGAATCACTCTTTTTACAATATGAAGTATTTAATTCATATCATTCTGAAACAGAATTGATGAGATATATTAAGTCTCTTGAAAACAAAGACCTATCACTAACGCACTCCATGATTCCTTTAGGCTCTTGTACTATGAAGTTAAATGCTGCTGTTGAATTATTTTCACTGAGTTCAACTGACTTTTCTAATATTCATCCATTTGCGCCTTTAAATCAAGCGAGAGGGTACCATATTGTTTTTGATGAACTGGAAAAAGCATTATGTAAAATTACTGGAATGGCTGCTGTTTCACTACAGCCCAATTCAGGCGCACAAGGAGAATATGCGGGACTAATGGTTATAAAAAAATATCATGAGTCAAATAAAGATTTTGATCGTAATATTTGTTTAATTCCTTCGTCTGCTCATGGAACAAATCCTGCAAGTGCTATAATGGCAGGCATGAAAGTCGTTATTGTAAAATGTGATGACCAAGGAAATATAGATATCACTGACCTGTCTTCCAAAATTCAAACTCACTCTAACAATATTGCTGCCCTGATGATTACATATCCTTCAACACATGGAGTATTTGAAGAAAACATTATTAATATTACTAAAAGTATCCATGACACAGGTGGCCAGGTTTATATGGACGGAGCAAACATGAATGCACAAGTTGGTTTAACAAATCCGAAAATAATAGGCTGCGATGTGTGCCATCTCAACCTACATAAAACCTTTGCAATTCCTCATGGAGGTGGTGGTCCTGGAATGGGGCCCATTGCTGTTGCAGAACATTTAAAAGAATTTACTCCTAAAAATGCAGTTATTGATTATGGTGGGAAAAGTGGTATTTCTTCAATATCAGCAAGTCCTTGGGGTAGTGGCTTAATATTAACAATATCATATGCATATATAAAGTTATTAGGAAGCATAGGGTTGAAAAAATGTACCGAAATGGCAATCTTAAATGCTAATTACTTAAAATTTAAAATGGAAAAAGATTTTAAAATTTTATATCAAGGCAAAAATAATACAGTAGCACATGAAATGATTATTGACTGTAGAGAATTTAGTGATCAAAATATCAATGTAACTGACATCGCTAAAAGACTAATGGATTATGGTTTTCATGCCCCAACTGTTTCTTGGCCTGTCCCTGGCACAATGATGATAGAACCAACCGAAAGTGAAAGCAAATATGCACTTGATAGTTTTTGTGAAGCTATGCATTTAATAAAAGAAGAGATAGATAAATCTAATGATGATGATAATCTATTAAAAAACGCACCACATACACAGGACATGTTAGTAAATAAGTGGATATATCCCTACTCTAGAACCAAGGCCGTGTTCCCTACAGAATACGTCAAAAAACGTAAATACTGGCCCACTGTTAGGCGTATTAATGAGGTACATGGTGACAGAAACCTTATATGTTCGTGTGCCTCCATCGAAGAATATGAAGAAAAAAACGACTTATTACAGCAATAAATTGATAAAAAATTCGTATCTTTGGCTTCCCCCTTCTCTCGAGGAGAGGAATCTTAAGACATTTAAATTATTAATAAAAAAACAAACAATATGAAAAGAATTTTTACTTTATTATTAGCTTTTACAGCATTCTCGTTTTCATTTGCACAGTCTGATGCAAATTTAAAAGTTAAGCGAAGTGCAAAGGAAGCTCCAATTAAAATAGGACAAACTGATGTAAATATTGAGTCTAGATCTGTTGATTGCATCTGGGAAAGTGATTTCTCTAATGCTTCGGACTGGAATCTTGATCATGATGCATCAGACTGCTCTTTAGACTGGGAAATTGGAGAGGGATTAGAATGTGGTGGTTTTTACCCAATTAACCCAATTGAATCTGCAAATGGCTTTTATGCTATGATTGACTCTGACGAATACGGCGGAGAAGAAGGTGGTACAGAGGTAGAAGACTCATGGTTAACTATGGCAACAGCCGTTGATTGTTCAAATTATGACAATGTAATTGTTGAATTTGACACATGGTATAGAAGTTGGACATCTGAAAAATGCTGGCTAGTAGTAAGTACTGACGGCACATTCCCAACTGATTTGAGTCCACTATCAGAATCAGATCCAGCAAATGGAATCTATGAAGTATTTCCTGGTATTTCTGGAGATGGTGGAGCAGAAGTTGCTAGCAACCCTGTTACACAAAGAATTAATATTTCTGAAGCTGCAGGAGGACAAAGCCAAGTATGGATTCGATTTAATTGGACTGGAACTTGGGGTTATGCTTGGTTTATTGATAGAGTGTGTGTAGCTCAACAACCAGCTGACGATATTACATTATCATATGGTCTAGTTAGTCACAATGGTACTGGAGAAGAATACGGTAGAGTTCCTCTTTCACAATTAGGAGACGGAGCATATACTGGTGGTGGCGTATATAACTTTGGAGTAAATGATGCAACAAATGTTGATTTATCAATGAATATTACAGACACTGATGGCTACGATGTAACATCACAATCTGGATATTCAATGTATGGATTTGACGCAGATGGTTTCTTAGATATGTCTGCGACTATCAGTGGTCCTGTAGCAAGTGATGCAAGTGTATATTTTGAAGACATGACACCAATGACTAGTGTACCTGAAGGAATATATACTGCAACATTCACAGCTTCATCAAGTGGTGATTCTAATGGGGGTGAGTACTTCGGAGACAACACTGCATCGAGAGAGTTTGAATTAACTAATGGCCTATACTCAACTGATGGACTTGGTGTTTACAGTAACCCTTCTATCACTAGAATGGGAACTGGTTCATTTACTGATGCGACAGATGGATTCATGATGATGTCATATTATGATGTTTCAGAAACTACAACTCTTGGAGGTGTTTGGATTGGACTTGATTCTTATGCATATACAGAACCTGCTACAGTAGCAGGAGGTGAACTTGTTGTTGCTCTTAGAGACACAACATTATTATCTGCTGAAACATTTGACCCAGGCAATGTGATTCAGTCAAGTGACTTCTACCTAGTAACTCAAGAAGATGTTGACAATGGATATATTGTTGTTCCATTTAGTTCTAATATAACATTAAATCCAGATGCATATTTCATATCTGTAGAAATGTATAGTAATGGAAATGCTACTGATATATATATATTGGATGATGAAACAATTCCTCAACCTTCATACTTAAGCATGATATATATACCTGGAGATCAAGTATATACAAATGGAACTGCTACTGCAATTAGAATGGTTACTGGGGACGCTTGGAACAGTATCAACCTTGATGAAAAAAGCTTAGAATTTAGTGTTTATCCAAACCCATCTAATGGAAACATCAATATTGAATTAGATGAAAATGGTGACTACTATGTTCAAATTAATGATGTTGTAGGAAAAAACATCTATAGAAATAATATCAATACTAATACCTCATTAAATCTAGAAGGTTTAAACAAGGGTGTATACTTTGTGACTATTTCTAATGAAGAAAAATCAAATACAACTAAATTAATTGTTGAATAGGATTTATATCCAATTAGATAAAATACTATGTGAAAAAGCCCAGAATTTTCTGGGCTTTTTTTTAGACTATGACTAATTAATTACTAACTATACGAATAACTTAGATGAAGATTTAAATTCACACAAATCCTTATTCTTAGAGCTAAGAAAATTCTTTTTATCACCTTCCCATTTTTTTACCCCCTCTTTAATAAAAACAATATGATCACCTATATCCACAACTGAATTCATATCATGAGTATTTATAACTGTAGTAATACCATTTTCATAAGTAATTTCTTTTAATAAATTATCAATAACAGTGGCCGTTGTAGGATCTAAACCCGAATTAGGTTCATCACAAAATAAATATTTTGGATTTAATGATATTGCTCTTGCAATAGCAACTCTTTTCTGCATACCTCCACTCAACTCTGAAGGGAAAAGGTCATGTGCACCTTTAAGATCAACTCTATTTAAACAAAAATCTACTCTTTGCTTCATTTCTCTTACAGACATCCTCTCTGACATCCTCAATGGAAACATAACGTTTTCAAACACACTCATTGAGTCAAATAACGCACTTCCCTGAAAAACCACACCTATTTCTTTTCTAATTTTTTTCCTTTGAATATCATTAATAACACTAAAATTTCTTTTATCAAAAAAGATTGCACCAGAATCAACTTCATGTAAACCTAACATACATTTTATTGCAATAGTTTTGCCTGATCCACTTCTACCAATAATTAAATTAATTTTTCCTGACTCAAAATTGGAGGAAAAATTATTTAAAACAACCTTATCACCAAACGACTTATTTATAGCATCAACTTTAATCATGAAATTTTAATTTAATAACAAGTGAGTAATAAAATAATTACAAATAATAATTAAAATACTTGTATAAACAACACCCTTAGTACTAGCCTGCCCCACTTCCAATGCACCGCCTTTAGTGGTGTATCCAAAAAATGCACAAACCGTAGTAATAATAAATGCAAAAATCACTGTTTTTATTAATGCATATGCAAGATTAAAGGGAATAAATTCATACTGCAGACCCAACAAGAACTCTTCTGTGGGGCATATACCTGTTAAATTTCCAGCTAACCAACCTCCAATAATACCCAAAGCAATGCTTAAAATAATTAAAAACGGATTAATAATAATGGTAGCGCAAATTTTTGGAAATACTAAATATGATGCAGAATTAATCCCCATAACTTCTAGAGCATCTATTTGTTCTGTAACTCTCATGGTACCTAGAGAAGATGAAATATGAGATCCTATTTTTCCTGCCAAAACAAGACTAATCATGGTAGGAGAAAATTCAAGTATTATAGAATCTCTACTTGCCAAACCTATAAGATAGGTCGGTAAGAGAGGGTTTTCCATATTATAAGCGACCTGTAGAGTTACAACAGCTCCAACAAATATGGAAATAAATGCAACAAAACCAATAGAGGACATACCTAGCTCGTTAATTTCATGTATAATCTTTGGAAAATACACTCTTCTGCTTTCAAATCTTGAAAATATTTTTATTAAAAATAAAATATACTGTCCTGTTGTGATTAAAAAATACATATATGAAATAAAAATAGCTATATTTATGTGTAATGAAAAAATCTATTTTTATATTTTTTACTTTTACTCTATTAATTACTCTTATTTCTTCTTGTTACACATCTAGAAAAAGCGGATGTGACTGCCCAGGTTCAAGTTTAAATAATATAGAAACAAAAAATATAGATTGTTAATATGAAGAAAATTGCTGTAATTGTATCAGGTTATTTCAACCCTATCCATAAGGGACATCTGGAATATTTTGAACAAGCTAAATCACATGGTGATGAATTAATTGTAATAGTAAATTCTGATTACCAAAGAGAATTAAAAGGGTCTAAAAAGTTTCAAGATGAAAATGAAAGAATGCTTATTGTTTCACATTTAAAACTTGTGAACAAAACAATTTTAGCGGTAGACACAGATAGGACTGTTCAAAAAACTATTAAAAAAATCCACACTAAATACTCTGAAAAATATGAATTGTTTTTTGCAAATGGGGGTGACCAAAATAACAAAACAATACCTGAAAGAACAATCTGTGAACAACTTGGGGTAAAATTAATTGATGGTTTAGGAGATAAAATACAATCCTCTAGCTGGCTATTAAAAAAATAAACCTTACTTCGGAAATTAATCAACAACAAATAATTTATTTATATTATTTCCTCTATCGGTAAATAATTTTATTTGATAAACACCTGGTGAATAATCCTCAATATTTAACTGAAAACTTAATTCGTCTATTAAAATATATGACTGCTCAAATACAAGTTGTCCTATAGAATTAAATAATTGCAATTGGATATCATCTATGTAATATCCATTATATTCAAGGTTTAATGTTGAACTAGCCGGATTTGGATATAACATAAACTCAATTGGATTATCCTCATCTAATCCTATACCATCACAAGCATCACCAACTCCATCGTTATCAAAATCTTCTTGATTAGGGTTGTCAACCTCAGGACAATTATCTACTTCATCACACCATTCATCATCATCTGTATTGTTTAAACAGTTTCCATCGCAATCAACATATGATTGATTAGGAATACCATCTCCATTAGAATCATATAAAAATTCTGGATATAAATCTTCTGGATATTCACATGAGCCGTCATTTTCAGTTGCAAATAAATTATAATTACATGCATTCAAATCAGTACAACCATCAATTTCATTGTCATCACAAACCCCATCGTTATCAACATCATTATTAACTACATAACCTGTACCATTTATTGCACCAGAACAAAAATCACAACCAAATGCGTAATCACAAAAACCACTTTCTTCTGTAGCATTAATATTATAATTACATGCTGTAACATCTGTACAACCATAAATTTCATCAACATTACATATACCATCACCATCTGGGTCATTAATTGGATCACCTAAACATGGATCTATATCATCACATATACCATCACCATCAGCATCATTTGAGGGGTCATTAGGACATAAATCATCATTATCACAAATACCATCATTATCTAAATCATTAGATATAATTACACCATTCTCACATGTCTCACAAACTCCATCAACAAATACACACGAGCCATCATCATCCGTCGCAAAAGGATTATAATTACATGCATTCACATTTGTACAGCCAAATACTGCTCCTATATAAGTAATACATGAACCATCATCTACATTTGCTAATGGATTATATTCTAAATACTCATTATCTGTACAACCCAATACTATTGGCTCACATGAACCATCATCTACATTAGCTAATAGATTATAATTAAATGCTGTTGCATCTGTACAACCAAGAACAACCGGCTCACAAGATCCATCATCTACATTGGCAGATGGATTATAGTTGAATGCAGTTACATCTGTGCAGCCTTCTACTATTAAGTTAACACAAGATCCGTCATCTACATTGGCAAACGGATTATATTCTAAATATGTAGAATCTGTACAGCCCTCTACTATTAAAGTGACACAAGATCCATCATCTACA
>NZUB01000015.1 GCA_002696965.1 Flavobacteriales bacterium
CCAATTCTTCTAGAGTAGAATAGGTTGCCTTTTTGAAATAAATCGATACCTTCTGTAAAAAAATTTCTCTTTTCATCATATCGAACTTCATAAGGAGATATATTAAGCACTAAGGGGTCAAATTCCACTTGTTGGAATTCGGGTAATAATATCATATCTAATGTAAGATTGATATTTTTACCAGAAAATGTTGGCAGTGAAAATCCATATTTTAAATCAATACCACCACTATAATCAAAATTATATAGATGATTTGTTTCAGATTCAATAATAGGTTCTTGTATTAAAAGAGATGAAATATAAGGGTTTAGTGATAATCTAATTGGTGGTTTTATATTCTCTATGCCTTTAAGCAGTCCATTTTGATTACCTATTTTACCTTGTCTTGTATCAATATAATTCCAAGAATACTCTTCTCTTAAACGTCTTAATTCTCTGTAAATATTAAGCCCCCAAACTTGTTGGTTAACATTTGGAAATCTAATAGCTGAGTATGGAATTTTTATTTCTACACGCCATCCATTTTCATGGATTGACACACGGCTTTCCCATACAGCATCCCAGTTTTTATCCTCTATATAGCCATTGGTTGTTAATATAATTCTTTTATCTATTTGTACTCCTGCTGCAGTTACAAGAAACGCAAATTCATTAATCCCATCATTAAATGGATTTATAAATAGACCAAACACATCAGTACTTTTTCCTTCCTGATCTCGAGGACCAAGTTCTTTCATGATGCCAATTATATTAGGATCATCGTACCCTGCATTTTTATCATGAAGTTCAGCTCCTATATATATGGCATAATCATCATATGCAAATTTGACTTCTGTTTTTTGTGTAGACCGTTCAAGTTTTCCGTTTATGGGTTCAATCATATGAAAATCACTGGCAATTGGAATATTAGACCAGAAAAATTCATCTAATTGCCCATCAATTATTACATTTGAATTAATTCTTTTTGCTAATACTTCTTTTTTTTGTTGTTGAGCCAACAAAAAAAAAGGGATTAAAAGAATATAAAATAAAAAATATCTCACAGTTTCAAAGATAATTCATTTTAGTAAATGAATTGTTTTTATTTTTTTAAACATTAGATTATTTTTGACACACAAAAAAAAGAGTTGTATTATGAATTTACATGAATATCAAGGAAAGGAACTTTTAGCTAAATATGGAGTTCGGATTCAGCGTGGTTATATAGCACATACGGTGGAAGAATCTATTCAAGGAGCACAAAAAATATATAATGATACAAATACACCTTGTTTTTTAGTGAAAGCACAGGTACATGCTGGCGGGAGAGGTAAAGGAGGTGGAATTAAATTAGCAAAAGATATACATGAAGTGGAAAAATATGCTAATGCTATTTTAGGTATGAGACTAATTACGCCACAAACCTCAAAGCAGGGAAAAATAGTTCATAAAGTACTGATATGCGAAGATGTATATTATCCAGGTGAACATGAGATTGAAGAGCTATACATCTCGGTATTATTGAATCGTAGTACAAATAGAAATATGATTATGTATTCAACTGAGGGGGGGATGGAGATAGAAAAAGTGGCAGAGGAATATCCAAATAAAATATTTACAGAAGAAATTAATCCTGAAAAAGGTTTAACTCTAGCTCAATGTCAAAAAATAGCAATTAATTTAAATATGAAGGATAGAGCATTGGACCATATGTGTACTTTTCTGAATAATTTATACACATCATATGTTGAGTCAGATGCATCACTTTTTGAGATTAACCCAGTTATTAAGGCTTCAGATAATCAAATTATAGCTGTTGATGCGAAAGTTACTATTGATGACAATGCTCTCTTTAAGCATCCGGAAATTGAAAAATATAGAGATGAAAAAGAAGAAGATTCTGCAGAATTACATGCTAGTTCACTGGGTTTAAGCTATGTTAAATTAGATGGAAATGTAGGATGTGTTGTTAATGGTGCAGGTTTAGCAATGGCCACTATGGATATTATTAAATTATCAGGTGGTAATCCTGCCAATTTCCTAGATGTTGGAGGAACTGCAGATGCAAAAAGAGTTGAGTCAGCATTTAGAATTATTTTAGAAGATAAAAATGTAGAAGCTATTTTAGTTAATATTTTTGGAGGTATAGTAAGGTGTGATAGAGTAGCACAGGGGGTGGTAGATGCTTATCAGAATATAGAGTCAATAGAGGTTCCAATCATTGTAAGATTGCAGGGGACTAATGCAACTGAAGCTAAAGAAATTATTGACAATAGTGGTTTGAAATTTATTTCAGCCACTTCATTACAGTCTGCAGCTGACGCAGTAAAATCAGTAATTGGATCTTAAATTTTTTTTAATATATCCCATGTTTCAATAGGATTTTTGACTTTAAATAAAGTATGAGGTCTATTTTCGAACTGGAGTCTTTTAGCGATTGGATAATCGTTACCACCTTCATCCATTTTGTCACCAAAAAAGGATATTTCCCCAGCTATTTCATCTAGTACTTGTGCTTTGTTTTTACCCTTTTCATATATATCTATACTAATTTGTCCACCAATAGCTGCTTCAATATCTGGAAAATGTTTCATGATGTATTGACATATTTTTTCTCTTTCTTTATTTTGAGTATCCCATATGTAGTATTCTTCCCGCTTTTTTTGCGTGCAATTTCTTCCAATAGTAGAAAAATTTACTAACCCAACTCTTTGTTCAAAATGATTTCCAAATTTCTCTAGCCATTTACTATTATTTAAAAAATTTTGCAATTCATGTTTTACATTGTCATTTAGGGAGAATGAACTTTCTCTTATTAGTTGTCCTTTTTGCCAAATTTGATTTCCACAGCTTTGATATACTTTATTTACATTCTCCCATATATTAATCCCAATTTGCTCAATAGTTTTCTCTTTATCAGATCCAGTAACTAGGTACACATCTTTGTGTTTAATCCATTGTTTAAAAAAAACTGAAAATTCAGGATCAATAGGTAATCTACTAGGGGTCAACGTGCCATCAATATCAAAAATATAATTCATAATTAATAAAATGCTTATTTAGCTGATTTATGTCTCATATCAGTTAGTCTAAGACGTTCCCACTTACTATTGATATTTAACTCTAAAGGATTTTGTTGCCTGATTAATCTTTTGTTTTGTCCGAATACTTTAAATCCTATTGCAATATTATGGCTTCCATTGTGATACCCACTTAAATTTGTAGAAGTACCAATATCATAAGTGTATCCAAAAAATGCTTTTGAAGTATTAATACCAATAGACGTACTTATTGTGTTTTCGTGCGTCCTGTAGGATAATCCACTCCAAATTTTATTTTTATAAATTATTTTGATATTTAGGTCTAACTCAAACAATGAGTTATAGGAAAAAATACCCATTTTTCTTAACACAAAAGATGGAATGATTCCTATCGATTTTTCAGTGCTATTTACTCCTAAAAATGTTCCATGAAATAAAATATATTTTGTTCTTAAAATTTGATCCTGATAAATTGTATTATTTGGTTCAGGAGCTAAGAGATTACGTACACTTAGACCAAGATCAAAGTAACTATGAAGTAATACTAAATCAAAATTAATATCTGCAACACTAGAAGACTCATTACTTTGATTATAGTTATCTATAATACCATTTGTTAATTCTGAATACGTCATGCCTTCTTGATAAACATACTGTAGCATATTAAATGTTCCACTTAAAGCCATCGAGAGAGTTAAATTACTTTCTTTATTCATCAATGCATGATATCCATAACTCATTTGTATTTGAGTACGTGTAATAGGACTGGTTTTGTCATATATCATTAATCCTCCTAATGCACTTTTTTGACCTATAGGTGTGTGTACAGATAAAGATGATGTTTGAGGTGCAGAATCACCAAAACCAACCCATTGATTTCTATGATTTAGAATGATCGGAGTAAATGAATATGTTCCTCCATAGGCGGCATTTATTAAGTACTCATTAAACATATATTGACTGTATATAGGTAATGCTTGGCTTTTAGTTATTGTATTAAAACTGAAGCACATAAAAATTACTAATATTGGAATATATTTCTTCATATTATACTTAGTATTTGATTGTAACACCTCCATTATATGTCTTACCATTTTCATTAACTGGGTCTATTGTATAATAGTAAACAGCAAAGGGTAGGGGATTACTATTATAGGTTCCATCCCATTCATTACCAATGTAATTACTAGTTGATTTAAATACTACTTGACCCCATCTATTATATATATGTATGATTGCATCTGGATAATTTTCAATCCCTCCAATTTCCCATATATCATTTAGACCATCCCCATTAGGAGTAAATAGACTTGGAATTACTAAACAATCATTAGAGATTGGGTCCATATTAATTATTATTTCATCCGATTCGCATCCTTCTGAGTCAATAAAAGTAAATACATGTTCGCCAATTGGTAATGATATATCCTCATCTAGGATAAAGTCATAGATCTGATTCTCATATGAGAACTGATAACTTCCTGTATGGCTACCATTAACACTAAAGTTAATCAATCCATCTGCGTTTGAGCATTCTGGTGATGTAATCACCCAGGTGATGTCAAATGGTACTGGTTCATCAATATTAACAAGGGCATCATACTCACAGTAGTTTTCGTCTATTATATTTAAATAATATTCTCCACCATTTAGATTTGAAATACTTCCATTTGTGGCATATGTTACATCATTCAGTGTCCAATTAAATGATGGTTCTCCGGTTCCTCCACTAAAAAGTATTTCAATGCTACCATCTTGAGCACCAGAACAACTGACATCATCATATGCAATTTCTAAATCATATAAATCAGGTTGACTCATGTCAATAACATCTATAGTTTCAACACAATTAAAATCTGCAATTATGTCAATTATATTTTCACCACCACATACATTGGTAATTGTAGCATATATTGAATTATTAATAATATCAGTTATTATTAAATTTTCTGGATTTGTACTAATATTATTACTTAGATTATTGATACTATATTGATAATATTCATCATTATCTAATATTGGTATAGTGAAAGTATCTGATTGAGGGTCAAAATCACTATTAGGATTAAAGGGTAGACCACCTTCAATTACTAAATAAATTTCACCTCCACATACATTTTCTAATGCATTTTCAGGACATGGCACATCATAGCCATTAAAGTCGCTAGTCCCAATCACCTCAACGGTTATTGGTTCAGGACCGGAAATTTCAAATTGTTGTATTGCTTCACATCCATCAACACCACTTTGATCAGTTACAAACACAGTGTATATACCTGCTTCTACATTTTCAAGATCTTGATTTGTACTTATTACTTCTCCTTCAGAGTTTAACCATTGATAAGTAAATTCACCCACCCCGTCTTGTGTTGATATATCAATAAAGCTATCATAATTTTCTTCATTGGCACATAAATTATGTTGAATATCATTTAATACAATATCGAATATTTCATAGTTATATTCAAAGCACAAAGTAGTGATTGAAAATTCTCCCTCAGGGAATGGGTCTATGTTATTAGGTATACCATCACCATCTATATCAGGATCTTGGTTATTAAGGATACCATCATCATCAATATCGTTTGGGTCTTGGAAATTTTCATCATCAAAGTATGATGGATATAGAATTTCTGCATAGTAGTTACCTACACACAAGTCTGTTATTACGTTTTCTGTTTCTGTGGAACTTTCTAGAATTTCTCCACTACAATTATACCATTGAATTTGGACTAATTGATTATTCAGTAAATTGTAATCAATGTCAATGGCAGCAACACCACCACAATCATTTGTGTTTGAATCACATCCAGATAATTGAATTTCAGCCCAGGGCACGGTTTCTTCAGGTGTATAGATGTCAAATTGAGTTGTTATTGAGGCACAATTACTTCCGTCAGTTATAGTTAGCGAATATGAACCTGGAAGAAGTAATATGTTGTTTGGGAATCCATTTACTGATGTTAAGTCATAATCAGTTGCTAATTCATTAATTTCATTAGGGTTGATACCGGGTGTTATGTCGGATTGTATCACTTGTCCAGTTTCTAAATTTGTCCAAACATCTTGAAAAGGTCCTTGTCCACTTTGTGTTGGTGCAGTAATGATTGGAGTTACATTAACTGGACAATCTGGGCAAGTTTCATAATCAGGAACAAAAACGTACAAAGGTTCTGGTCCCCCTATTTCAAATTCTAATTCAGTTTCACAAATATCAATTCCATTAGTAGCATCGCTATATATTGTAATACTATAGTTACCTGCTGAAAGAGAATTAGGATTTATTTGTCCCCAATCAATATTGAATGCACTTGTAGGATTTGAGAATGTCCAAATACCAAGCACATCATCCTCATCAATCCCAGGTGGAGGATTTCCATTTGCATCAAAATCTGCATAATCTAGGGTATTGATAATACCATCACCATCAACATCAGCTGCCTCAACTGTATTTACATACCCATCTCCATCTAAATCTTCAAGTGAATAAATAGTTATACTTTCAACAATACCGTCACTAGCTCCGAAGCATGATATGTTATATCCACCAGGGTATACAGAGAGATCTACTTCAATTAGGTTAGGATCTATTAAATTTACTAAGTCAATTTCAAAATCAAATGTAGGAGTTGGACAACTGTTACCATCTTCAATATATATTTGATATGATCCTGGTTGTAGGTCTTTATCAGTTACACAGCCATCATCACCTAAATCTATTTGAATTAACTCCCCTGGTTCATTAGGGTCAAGCATATTAAGGAAGTAGTAATATGGTTCTATACCTCCACTTATTGATACGCAAGCACTTCCTTCTTCATTTTTTGCACAGTTATCTTGTTGAATATCTACTTCAAATTCAAGTGGTACAGGTTCTTCTCTTAAATCAAAATCAACTACAATTGCACAATTGGGAGCAAGACAGTCTTCAACGACAGCAAAATAATATCCTGCACTCAAACCTGTTAGAGAAAATGTTTCAAATATATTATCACCATTAGAAATTGCTGGTAAGTTGTCCGCATTTTCAATTCCATTAATTATTTCAAGATCTGTTCCGTCATCATAATCAAAATTACCATTACTATCTTCATACCATGAAACTGTCCAAAATGCTCCATTATCTAGGCAGGTTGCATTTTGATATTCATCTTCAGAACCTCCAGAAATTATTAGTGTTGCATAGGCATCTTCAGCCCCATAGCACGATACTGCCGAAGGGTCGATTATATTGCCTTGTAGATCATATTCACTAAACTCACTATAGGAACTTTGTGCTTGAATGTCTAAATCCATTAATGGTAGGGGAATAGAAGTAACAAATGATATATCTCCATTTTCACATTTATCTACATATTGTAGAAGATAGTCTTGACCTTGTGTTTGTTCATTCACTACTATAGAAAATGTGTTATAACCTATCTGTGTATCTAGGTTGTCTAATTCTCCAATAATACCGTTATCTATCCACCAAAATAAATCATAACCTTCTCCAAGCCCCCCTTCAGTTCCTCCAAAATCACCCAATATGCCATTAGGATTTATCATACTAATGGTTGATTGGCATGAACCTATTTCTGGCGCAGGATCTATATTTATATTTAACCAATTATAATTAATAACTCCAGCCAAGTCTGGTTCTGCATAATAGTCAAATTCAGGTCCATCACCTTCGGGCATATAAAATAAAGCTTCTTGAGAACAGTTATATATATCTTCACCGTTAATATCACCAATAACCAGTGTATACCATCCTTCTCCTAAATTTGCAAGTGAAATTTCATTATTTTGAATCGAAAATGGATTATTGTTGATACCACTATATATGTTAAGTAAATCTCCATTTTCATTTGAATTATAAACTGTAATTGAATATGGTTGTCCACAGCCCCCATTAATATCGGCAGTCATTACACCATTGTATAGACAATATGTTGCTTCTGAAATAACTATGTTTTCGATTGTAATAGGTTCAGGTTGTGTTAGTATAATCTCTTCAGTAGATTGAGGGCAACCTATATCATCCTCTGTAATTACCTCGAAGGATCCTGCAGTTAGATTTTCAAAAAAACCAGTATTATTTTCATCGATTACCTGTCCATTAAATAATAATTGGTAAGATAGATTTATATCATCTGGTTCTGAAGACACAAAAATTTCTCCATCATTACCATCATAACAACTAACATTATTATCACAATAATTGGACAGCGAATATATAAGTTCGTATGAAGTGTATCCATCTATTACTATATCATTATTGAAATCATTACATCCGTTAGCATCTGAAATAGTTATAATATAGTTATTTGCAGCACATAAGTTTTCAAAAATTCCAGTGGTGTTAAATATCTGTATAGGACCTTCCTCAGTAAAAGCAGTTAGGTTGTATTCGAAATATTCGTCTCCAGAATTTTCTATTTGATCAGGATCAAAAGGGGTTCCTCCTGTAAATGAATTAGAAGCATTGATGATTCCAGAACAAACATCATTACATAAATCGTCATTTGAGATTTGCGTAATATCGTTACTGGTAATATTTAGGATTAATTCATCAGGTTCAGTTATCACTATTGTTGCTGGATATGTACAGGTATTTGCATCAGTGATTACAACATCATAGGATCCAGCAGTTAGTTCGCTAATCATTGCTTCGTCTGAACCATCTTCCCATAGATATTCAAAAGGAGGAGTTGCACCTTCAATGACTAAATCAATTACTCCGTTAGCATCACCATAACAATCTAGTTCTAATGAAGTGTTAGATGTTATTATCACTTCTTCAGGTTGAGTAATTTCTATATCTAAAGTAACAGTACAAGTATTTTCATCAATAACAATAAAGTTGTAAATACCAGGTGGTATGTTAGATATACTAGATGAAGACTCAGTATCTTCGGACTCAATATTTATACCGCTAGGATCAGTCCAAGTATATGTGTATGTCCCTAAACCAGTTCCTCCCTCAACATTTACAATAGAAGATCCATCACTGAATCCATAACAAGAAATATTTATTTGACTCATGTCAGTTATAACTGGATCTAACTCGCTAACTGTAAATTCAAAATCTGTATATGTACAAGTGTTTGCATCTGTAATTGTAATTGAGTAGTCCCCAGCACATAAAATTTCATCAAAATAGATTGTGTAGGGCTCATTTTCAGTATTAATAATTTCTGATATAGAAATACTTGTACCATCATTATTTTCTACTGTTGTTATATAGGCCCCATCACTTAAAGGACTCCCCCCTGTAATTTGAATTGTAGCAGATCCATCACAAAATCCATTACATGTCACATCAATTACATCAATAGTAGCTTGTACATCATCTGGTTCACCTATTGTAAATTCGCTTGGTAAAATACAACCATTGCTATCCTCAATAGTAATGGAGTATGTGCCAGCACTTAATTCACTTATTTGCCCGTCAATAATATAGGAGCCATCTGAAAAAGGTGTTCCTCCTGTAATTTCTAGATTAGCAAATCCATCACTGAACCCAAAGCAACTTGCTTCAGTTTCTGTGATTGTAACTTGTATTGGATCAGGATCCTCAACGGTAAACTCTTCAGTAATAGAGCAGTTGTTGGCATCCGTAATAGTAATTTGATATACTCCAGCAATTAAATTTTGCATGTTTCCATCAATAGTATA
>NZUB01000016.1 GCA_002696965.1 Flavobacteriales bacterium
ATTCCTAAAAATATTTTAAAACCTCAAAAAGCAAGCTTAAAAAATTTAAAAGATTTTAAATTAGAAATAGCTCCAGCTAGAACATTTTGTTTTTTACATGAACTATCTCAATTAATCAATCTCAATCTAATCAAAGGTGGGAATATTGATAATGCGATTGTTTTCGTAGAACAGGAAACACCTATTGATGAATTAGGCGAGTTTCAAAAATTATTACTACCAAATATTAAAATAATTCCTCAAGGAATTTTAAACAATAAAAAAATGCTATATCAAAATGAACAAGCAAGACATAAATTGCTAGACTTAATTGGTGATATGGCATTATTGGGACATGAAATTAAAGGAAAGATAGTTGCCACTAAACCTGGCCATAAAATTAACACACTATTTACACAAAAATTATTTTCTCAAATTGATAATAACATGAATCATAAAGATAAACAGCCAATAATGAAAATTAATAAAATAAAAAAAATTCTTCCTCACAGAGAACCCTTTTTATTTATTGATGAAATTTGGGAACTTTCAGATGATCATGTTACTGGAATAAAATATGTAAAATCTGATGAATACTATTTTAAAGGTCATTTCCCAGGCGCTCCTGTCATGCCAGGAGTACTACAAATTGAAGCTATGGCACAAACTGGTGGTATATTAGCATTAAACAGTGTGCCTGATCCAGAAAACTACCTAACATATTTTATGAAAATTGATAAAGTTAAATTTAAACAAAAAGTTGAGCCAAATTGTATTTTAATTTTTAAATTAAACTTAATATCCCCTATAAGAAGAGGCATTTGCCATATGGAAGCAAAAGCATATGTAGATAATCAATTAGTTACAGAAGCAGAGTTAATGGCAAAAATTGTAAAAGAAAAAGATGAATAAATTCACAAATATTAATAAAGCAGCCAAAATTGGTACAAACCTCAGAATAGACTCATTTTCTACTATACATGAAAATGTAACTATTGGTGACGATTGTTGGATCGGTTCTAACGTCACTATATTTCCGGGGGCACGAATTGGATCAAATTGTCACATATTCCCAGGTGCAGTTATTTCAGCTATTCCGCAAGACTTAAAGTTTAAAGGGGAGGAAACCACTACTATAATTGGAGACAATACTACTATAAGAGAGTGTGTGACAATCAACAGAGGAACAAATTATAATAAGTCTACAATTGTTGGTGATAGTTGTTTTTTAATGGCTTATTCTCATGTGGCACATGATTGTATAATTAAAAACAATGTAATTATTGCAAATGGTGTAGCAATTGCCGGACATGTTGAGATCGATGAATATGCCATTATTGGTGGATTGTCAGCAATTCAACAGTTTAGTAAAATTGGTAAATTTAGTATGGTTTCTGGAGGGTCTTTGGTTAGAAAAAATGTACCACCATATATTAAGGTGGCAAAAGAACCTCTTAGGTTTATAGGTGTCAATACAATTGGATTAACTAGAAACAAATTCAATCAAGAATCTATTAAAATGATTAAGTCATGTTATAGAGTTATTTTTCAAGAGGGAAACAATATTTCACAAGCAATAAAATTAATAGAAAAAAACAAAGAAAATTCTAAAGAAAAGAAAGAAATTATTAAATTCATTAAAAATTCAAAAACCGGAATAGTTAAAGGCTTTTATTGATATGGCAACAACCGCAGATTTTAAAAACGGATTATGCATCAAGTATAATGGAGATTTATGGAAAATTGAATCTTTTCAACATGTAAAACCTGGCAAAGGTCCTGCATTTGTCAGAACAAAAATTAGAAATCTTAATACATCTCGAATACTTGAAAATACATTTACAGCTGGTGTAAAAATAGAAATAGTGAGAATTGAAAATAGAGCCTATCAATTCCTTTACCAAGAGGGAGCTGAAACATTTCACTTTATGAATCAAAAAGATTTTGAACAAATCGCAATTCAAAAAGATCTTATCAATGCACCGCAATACTTGAAAGAAGGTGGTATTGTTGAAATCATGTTTCATGCAGAACAAGAGAAACCACTTTCATGTACATTACCAGTCAATGTAAATTTAAAAATAGAGTTTACTGAACCGGGTGAAAAAGGAAATACAGCTACTAATGCTTTAAAACCTGCTAAAACAGAAACTGGAGCAGAAATTAGAGTTCCTCTTTTTATTAATCAAGGAGATATTGTAAAAATTGACACAAACTCTGGAAATTATTTAGAAAGAGTAAAACAATAACCTTATTGTATTATTAAAAAATCTCTTACTAATTTATCACCCTGATTAATTTCTAATAAATAAATACCTGATGAAAATTTAGAGCTAAAAACTTTATCAAAATTATCATTTGTCGCATTTTGATATACTAATCTTCCTGAGGGTTCGAAAATCTTAAGTACTGTTAAAATATTAGAGGATTCAAACGAAATAATTGTGTAATCTGAAAATGGATTCGGATAAATTTTATAACTAAAATACCTTTCTTCATCTAAGCTTATACCATCACATGCGTCCCCGGGGCCTCCAGGTTCTTCAAAGTCTGCTTGCGAGGGATTTGAGTCCTCAGGACAATTGTCAAAAGTATTACATACACCATCACCATCTAAATCACCACTAATTACTTGATTAAAAGTTGGATTTAAACTACCGTCATCTAAAAATTGTATTTCATCAATATAATCAGCGCAGTAACCTAAACAATCATATGGTCCGCCTACAGAAATGCTAGGGTAATTATCACAATCATCTAGGTAACAATACTCACAAGAACCATCATCAATATCAGCCCAAAAATCATAATTACAAGCTGCGTAACCTGGATATAGAGAATTATAAGGGTCCCCATTAATTTCTGATAAATATCCATTATCCATACAACCTTCCTGATCCCCATCTCCACCAGATGAATTGTTGTCACAACTATTTCCAATACCATCTCCGTCTGAATCTGTTTGCAAAGGATTAGAAAATATCGAATAGTCAAAATCATCATCACAATCTTGAATCCCATCTCCACCTGGAGCACCTGTTAAATTATTATATAAATCTACTACAACATAACCTGGGTAATTTGAATTAGGAAAACAATTATCCATTGGCGTAAAACTAATCTCTGGGCAATCTGGACTAATTAGATTATACTCAAGATCATAACAATGAACAGGCATCCAATCACATGCCCCATCATCATCACAATCATATAAACATTGGCCATCACAATCTAAATATGACTGGCCAAATATATCTTCTGGATATTCACATGGATTTTGAAATGCTTCCATAGAAAATTGATTAACATTTGCAAAAGGCATGTAGTTACAGGCAGCTAAACCAGGTATTCTAGACCATTCATGATCACCATTATCCATACAACCATAATAAATACACAAACCATCATCTATCTCTGCTTCAGCATCATAGTTGTCAGCTGGAAATCCAGGATTAGGTGACCACGCTTGAAATCCATCATCCATACATCCTTCAGCTGGAGTACAAGCATCACAATCATTATTGAGATTATCCGAACAAACAGTAGAATATGGTAAGTTATTAACTTCTTGTTCACATGATTGTTGTGCAACTGCCCAATTATATTGAAAACCACCAAAATTTGCTTCAGCCCCATTTACTTTATTATTCAAAGTTAATGAATCAAAAGTCCAATATCCCTCAAGTTTTCCTGAAGTACTATTGTTACTTAACTCCTCTAGAGTATTCAAAGCAGTATTACTAAAGCCTAATACACCAAAAGGGGTGTCATCATCATCATTACAATTGGAAACACACTCTATACCATCGGGAAAATCATCATTATCATTATCTATTCCATCGCCATCTATATCATCATCATTATCATTATCTACTCCATCGCCATCTATATCATCATCATTGACGTTATTTATTCCATCATTATCACAGTCAACCTCTCCAAAATTACAAATTCCATCACCATTTAAATCAATATAAGGTAACCCACAATTATCGTATTCACCATCATTATCAATATCTTGATCATTATCATTACAACTATATAAACACTGCAAACCTATATATATACCATCTCCATCTATATCTTCATCTTCACTATTTATAATACCATCAATATCAATATCTTGATATAATCTTGATTTAATCTCATTATGAGATAAAGCTCTACTCCAAATTCTAACTTCATCTATTTTACCACTCCAAGATGTTCCTGTCTCATTATCATTACTTGCTCCTATCTTATTAAAAGAAGAGCTATTTATTAAATTAAAAATAGGTGCCGAAGAATAGAGACCGGTACTAGATTGTTGAACCATTTTTCCATCAACATATATTTTAGTTGCATTTGAACAAAAAACAGCAGTGACATGTTTTCGTTCATCACAAGTATTAGACGCATACCAATTATATGTATCCTCAGATAGGAGAGTCCCTTCGGGAGGCACCATGTAAGTGGCATTTGTGTTATTATAATCATAACATTCTGATGCAGATATGCAATTAGACAAAAAACCATCTCCTTCATAATATGCTTGTAAACCTTTAACTCCATTTCTCCACCTTATTACATAGCGATAATCATTTAAAGATCCCAAATCTACCAAATAAGACCACTCTGAATTAGAATTATCATTCAATTGATCTGTACTCATCCAAAAAGAAATAGTAACTCCCTTGACGTTTTCAAATTCTAATTCATCGAGATATAAACCATCATTCATATTGGAAAAATCAACACTTGCATAATAATCACAAGAGCCATCATCATCTGTTGCAATAATATCAAAATTATGCGCTAAATTATCCATACACCCTGGAACCTCATCAACATTTAAAACACCATCTCCATCTATATCATCATCACATAAATCTCCTAAACCATCTCCATCTGTATCTAGTTGGATACACGAATCTAAAATCTCACAATCATCAGGTGGTTCAATATTTTCACATGGATTGGCATAAAGAGGACAATTATCAATAACATCACAGACACAATCACCATCACTATCCACACAAGAACCATCACAATTGTATCCACTAGGAGGATATTCACATGCAGCAGGATTATAAGCATTGGCATCAGGATTATAATTACATGCTAACTCATCCATGCAATCTGGAATAATAGGTATGCAAGAACCATCATCAGTATTGGCCAGAGGGTTATAATTAAAAGCCGTGTCATCTGTACAGCCTAACACAACAAGAGTGATACAAGAACCATCATCCTCAGTTGCAAATTGACTAAACTCAACATATGCATCATCGGTACAACCATAAATCTCTGCTACATCGCAAACGCCATCATCATCTACATCAACACAAGTACCATCACAATTAAACCACTGCAAAGGATATTCACATTGATACTGCAAAGACATCACATTAAACTGGGTAAATATATGAATAGCATTAGTAATATAAGTATTATCAACTGAAGCCTGAGTCTCAAATTCAACAAGTGTAATTTCAGTATCATATACGTATGCTTGACCACTATCTTCTCTTTTTACAAAAAAATAAATTGGTTCGTTTGGCGGACATCCATCTACTAATGGAGTAATAGGGTCATCTCCAACCACAGCAATAGTGATGTTTTCGCCTTCATATGTTGATAATCCCACGCAATAATATGTACCATCACCTAACAATATAAATGCACCTATCTGGTCATTTATTTGAAGATTATTTGTCAATGTACTTATCACACCAAAGCTCATGTTAGAATCAGTAGGTGTTGGCTGACTAAACATAAGAAATTCTGTTTCAGCTGTTGAGTCATAATTACAAGCTACAGAATCAGGACAACCACCATTTTGAGCATAAAACGAAATATAAAACAAACTAAAAACAAAAGATAAAATATTTTTCATACTAATACTGATATAAGAACCAAAGATAAATTTAAGAAAAAATGTTATCAAAATTATTAGTAAACCAGTTTTTTGTTATTAGCTAAATCTATAGATACTACAATAGCAATAACAGCCCATATGGCTACAGAAGCTTTATCAGTGTCTAAAAAATTATTAAAAAACCCATGAATAAAATAACTCAATAGTGATGTGAAAATTGCTAATAACCACCGTTTTAAACCTAAATCATTTACCTTATTATACAGTATAATAATTCTAATCAACACTATTCCAACAAGAGTAATAAAAAACACTAATCCTAAAAAACCTGACTCAGACAATGCACTTAGGTATTCACTATGCGCATTACCAGCAGATCCATCGTTAGAACTTATAATGGTTCGATCTGCTGAAAACTGAAAAGGAGCATATTGAAATTGATAGGTTCCAGGACCCCACCCTAGAAAAGGCCGCTCTTTAAACATAGAAATAGCACATTTCCAACGATTTATTCGTTCCATGTTAGATGCATCTGTTGATATATTAGAAAGTGAGGTAAAATGTTCAATTAAATTATCAGAGCTATCTTGACGGTTGTTAGATAATTGTGTCAAAATAGTATTTTGAAATAAAAAGCTAAAGAGAGAAAAAATTACACCTAAAAAAATTAACGATTTAACAGATGTTTTTAATCTTACAAGCAGCATAACAGAAACAGCGCATATTAAACTAATCCATGCTGCTCTAGAAAATGAAAGAACAAAACCAACAAAAAACAAGAATATAATTCCGATAATCATAACCTGCACTAAGCGGTTTTTTTTATTTGAAAATAAAGCAGCTATTAAAAGTGGAATAAAGAATGCAATCATTGCTCCATAAGAAGTATGATCATTGAAAAATGGTGACATCATATAATGAGCAGACTGCTTATCAAATGAATACAATGAGTGTCTAACTGTAGTATACATAATCACAACACTAAATGGTAGCGTATAACATAATGTAAAACTTGAAAAGTCTCTTTTCTGTTGCAGAAAAAAAACACCTAGACAAAAAATGGGCAAGATATACCACAATCTAGTTATAAATAACTTAAATGATGTAGTGGGGATAGTTGATGTTACACAAGTGATAAACATCCAAATCAAATATAATATCAATACAGTGACAATAGGTTGTTTAATAAAGTTTTTAAAAAAATTAAACCTAAATATTAAATCGATTATTACTAATATCATTAATCCTAACAGGAGAGGTTCTGTGGGAAATGCAATATCAAATCCATTAAAATCAAAACCAATATCTTCTAATGACATTGACAACGGAGTGAGAAAAATTACCATATAAAATAAGTACTTAACATGTAAAATTGACAAGTACAATAAGGCTAATATAAAGGGGAAAAGCAACAAAATATAATTTTCTCTAAATAGAGAATATGTTAAGCACAATAAAAATATTGATGAAACAAAAAAAACTATTTTATTATTTATACTATGATTGAACATCCTTGGAAATAGTTACAAGATCCAAAAAAGCTATAGAGATAATAAATAAGGTCAGAACTGAAATTAGAGAACAAAAAACTATTAACCATCTGACTGGAGAAGCCTTCTTATCTGCTGGATAAGCTCTATTAATAATAAATTTATTTTCGAGACTATAATATGTATCAACCTCCACCCTTTCAGTTTCAAACTCTACTAAAGCTAACTCATCCTCTATGTTGCGACTTTTTCTTAGCAACATATCATGTAAGCCTGCATACTTTGCCAACTGATCAAGTTCTTTTTTTATCCTGCTTGCTCCTGATAAATTATTTAGAGATAATGCAATTGCATATTGCTCTGTTAACCTTTCAACCTGAGGAGTAGTCCCAATCACACCATTTAATCTACAGTACTCTAAAGAATCCTGAATTAAATTTCTTTTTGCATAGAGCAAATCTTTTCTTTTGTTCAATACTTCCAGTGCTTGAAGAGCTCTATTTTTACGAATATTATTAATTACTACATCTAGGAGTATCAAAAATTCATTAGCAATATCTGCAGCCATTTCAGAGCTATGATCTAGCACAACAATCTCAATAGAATTAAATTTTGTTTTTTTAAATTTAATAAGATCTTGATACATTTTAAATATAGTCGTCATTGGATAATCAGCATCTAATCCTATATCATAATGTGTAAATAAATCAAACCGATGTATGATAGAGTCTCTTATAGCATCGGAGTTCAGAATTTGCAATAAATGCTCTGCTGCTTCTTCTTCTCCAAATTCTAACACATCTTTTCTATATGGATTATGCTCTACTAGTAATGCTTGAGAAATCGAATTTGTGGTTGTGGGATAAATTACCACAGATGATTTAAATTTAGGCTTAATAACATACAACGACACATATGCACTTAAAAAACAAGTTACAATTAAGATAATAAACAATGTTTTAATATTTTTATTTAATAGATTAAATAACCATAAGAAATTAAAATCCTGTTCTTTCATATAATATATTTTTTGCCAAATATAAGCATAACTTCAATTATTTCATTCTATTATCAATTAACAAGCTAAAATCAGAAAAACTTAACAATTTTGTGAAAAATGCCCATATAATACTCATAATAAAATAACAAATAAAAACTAACTCCTTAGAGTTTATAAAAAATTGACTATAATAACCAAATAAAAATAATCCCAATGAGAATATAAAAATTCGAAATAAAGTTAAACGTAAATCTAACTTAAAAATATAACAACATAGTATAAATTGTGCAATTCCAGTTATAGACTGAGTAATTAAACTGGCAATTGCTGATCCCCAAGCCATATATTGAGGTATTAAAATAATATTTAAAATAACGTTAATAGTCAATCCTAAACCTGCAACAATATTTAATTGTAATAAATTTCCATTGGCTGTCAAAAGAGTTCCATATATATAGGTAGATGAAACAAATAAAAAACAAGTCATTAAAATTATAAATATTTCAGAAGATTCAGTTATATATTGATGATACCTAAAGCTCATTAAATCATAACTATATAAGTATGAAAAAATACTAATTGTAAAAGCAAAACACATTAACATCTTAAAAGAACAATTAATAATCTCTACAACAGACTCTTTCGTTTTAATCATTCTTGATAAAATAGGTAACAATAGTGCCGCAAATAAATATGCAATCATATTAGAAGCTTCAAAAAAACGATAGGCTTGGGCATAAATACCTGCCTGAACAGATTGATCATCTAACATTCGTTCTAACATAATACTGTCAACACGATAATATATCGTCATTAATAAGATTAAAAGAGCATATGGAAAGCTTCTTTTAAGAATAATCAATGCAAACGGCAAACTCCATCTTATGTGCAAGATGTTAGTTTTTTTAATCAAAAGAAAAGCACAAAATAACAGTGTAGTGAAATAAGCTATAGTTTGTGCAAAAACAAACCATTCAATTTGAAATGGCCTAGAAACAACCCCTCCCCATAATAGTATAGAACACATAATAATTAATAATATTCTATCTAAAACCGACACGAAACTGTCCTGGATAAACAAATGCAAACCTGCTAAATTTGAACGCATATATAATATAAAAGCTACTAACGCTTGATTAATAGCTAATATGAATAATAATTTTAACTGTATCACACTATAGCCAAGAAAAACTGCAATAAATAAAGTACATAATAGATAAATAAAAACTAAAATAAAACGAAGGGTAATAATTCCCGAGAAATGTTTTTCAACCAATTGATGATGTTGAGCAATATTTTTTACATTATAATTTGTAATACCCAGGTCAAGTATAATATTGAGTAAAAATGAAAAATTAATTAATGCAAAATAATTACCATAAACACTCGCCCCTACTCTGTTTATAACTTCAGCGTCAATTCCAAGAATATAAAATGGCTTTATTAATAAATTTAATAATATGACTAAAAGTATGTTCCAGACAAATTTTTGTTTCACAAGGACATGTGTTTTTATGATAACTTTTTTTAAGTTAACGCAAAATATCTAATTATCATATCTATAATTATTAATAATTAAGTAAATTGAGTAAATGAGAATAGCTGTCAATACAAGATTACTTATAAAAAATAAATTAGATGGAATTGGACGATATAGTTTTGAAGTATTAAAAAGAATAGTTAAAACAAATCCTACAATTGAGTTTCATTTTATATTTGATCGCCCATTTTCAAACGATTTTATATTTGCAAATAATATTAAAACACATATTCTGAGACCTCCTACTAGACACCCCTTGCTATGGTATATATGGTTCGAGATTCAATTACCTAAATTAATAAAGAATATAAAACCAAACCTACTCTTCTCTCCTGACGGTTTTATGTCAACAAAATTAGAAAAAACACCTACAGTTATAACAATACATGACATTAATTTTGAACACCGACCAGATGACCTAAATTGGCTTCACAGCTTATATTATAGAAAATATTTTAAACAATATGCGAATTTATCAAAACATATTATCACAGTATCTGAGTTTTCAAAAAAAGATATTATAAATAGCTATCAAATCACCAAAAATAAAATAACAGTTGCTTATAATGGAGTGGGAAGTGATTTTCGATCTATTCCAATAGAGCAAAAAAAAATCATAAAAGAAAAATACAGTGATAAAAAAGATTTTTTTCTGTTTTTAGGGAGTCTACATAAAAGAAAAAATATTAAAAACTTACTTTTAGCTTTTGATATATATAGACTAAAAAATGGCAAAAATAAATTATTAGTAATTGGTAAAAAAAAATGGTGGGATAAACAAACTGAATATATATATCAAAATATGCAATATAAAGAAGATGTGATTTTTATTGGACAAATAAATGATGATATAATGGTTAATATCTTAGCCTCTTCAAAAGCATTATGTTTTGTTTCCCTATTCGAAGGATTCGGATTACCAATAATAGAAGCCATGAAATGCAATGTGCCTGTGATAACGTCTAACACAAGTGCAATGCCAGAAATTGCAGGAGATGCGGCTTTAATAGTAGATCCACACGATATACATGATATATCTCACGCCATGTTTCAAATTGACAATAATCCGCAATTATGTAATCAACTAATGCAAAAGGGAAATCAAATAATTCAAAAATTTCAATGGGATAATACTGCGCACATAATCAGTGAAACATTATTAAAACATGCAAAATAAAATTACACAATATAAATCGCAACATCTAATTTGCGGATGTGATGAGGCCGGTAGAGGAGCACTTGCAGGCCCAGTAGTAGCTGCAGCAGTTATTTTACCTAAAAATTTTAAAAATTTTGGAATTAACGATTCAAAAAAATTATCTCACAAAAAAAGATTAGAGTTAAATACATTAATAAAAAAAAACAGTATAGCATGGAGTATTGGAATAATAACTAATACTGAAATTGACAAAATCAATATTCTTAATGCATCAATAAAAGCGATGCATCATGCGATTACAGTTATTATACAAACAATCAAAATCGAAAAAATTAATAAATTATTAATTGATGGAAATAAATTTAAAAAATATAAAAACCTTAATCATGAATGCATAATTAAAGGTGATCAAAAATACTTATCTATTGCAGCTGCCTCAATAATAGCTAAAACATCTCGTGATGAATTGATGTGTAAATTGGATAAACAATATCCTTCTTATATGTGGAGAAAAAATAAAGGATATCCCACACAAGCACATAAAAACGCAATAAGAAATCATGGACCTAGTAAATATCACAGAAAAAGTTTTAAATTATTTAACAAACAATACTGTTTAGAGTTATGAAATATAAAAAGCTCTCCATACTCATCTTTTTATTGATGTTTTTTTCATGTGATTTACATAAAAAAAAATACACATTAGATATAAAGCATGCTATTCCAATAAATTCGGATTTAATTATTAAAATACATGATTGGAGGAAAATGAAAACAAAAATTGAATCATTTGCATGGTGGAAAGAATTAAAAAACACAAACTTATTAAATGAAAATTTAAATTTATTAGAACATCTTAACGATCAATATCAAATTGCACCACTTTTTGATAATCGGAATATTTATTTAAGTTCAATTTCAGATATCAATGTGGAATCTGAATTAATATTAATTACATCAATTAATGACTTTGAGCAAAACAAAAGTATCAAGTTATTACAAGCTATAATGAGTCACCAAAACAATCCAATAATATATGAAGGTGTGCAAATTAATAATATTAAAATCAACACTTCCCCGGAAACAAAAAAAGATGTTTTTTTCTCAACATATAAAAATATTTTTTTACTCAGTTTTTCTAAAATCATAATAGAAAAAAGCATTCGACAATTAGTCCATAATAATAGTATTTTTCAACATAATATCATCGAAAAACTTGATCAAAACCTACCCAAATATAGTGATGTAAATATTCTAGTCAAAACACAATTTCTTGAAAATGTAATTGATGAAAAAAACGTATTTTTAAACTCTAACGGTTGGTCTTGGTTTGATGTTGAATTAGAAAATACACACATTATACTTAATGGAGTCACTAATCGAGGAAATATTAAATACCTTGACAGCAGCAATTATAGTGATGCTAAAGAGTCTAGAATTCAACATATGCTGCCTCGTCATATAAAAAGATTCTATAAATATCAAATCAATAATAATTCAGACCTAAATGAAATTATTAACACTATTAGTCATGGTCCATATACAAACAAGTATCAACTTTCTTATCACAACTGGCAGCCTTTGGAAATCAGCATAGCACATAACAAATCAGAGGCCGAAAAAACTGATTATATTATATTTAAAACAAATGAAAAAAATAAATGTTTCAATCACTTAAAATCTTATCATGATAATGATTTTTCTGACATACAATATCTTGATTATGTAATAAATAAACTAAAAACTCAAAACATGAGCAATGACAATTGGCTCAAAAAAATAACAGAATCATGGTCGGAAAAATACTATATCAACGTACAGGATTATATTATAATATGTCATAATATAAAAGAATTGAAATCCATGATTAATAACCTCATAGCAAACCAAACAATTGGAAAAAGTAAAGCTCTACAAATAATTGAAAATAAATTAGGTGTAAAGTCACATACAACCTCCTATTTTAATTTAAATAATCTAAAAAAGAACTGGAAAACAGGATTTAATTCTATAGTTGTTAAAAATATAGCATCTCAAGAATACTTCTTTAATTCATTAATTTTTTTACATGATCACTCTAAAATCATAAATCCAACATTATGGAGTTTTAACTTAAAACATGAAACACATTACACGCCTCAAATAGTAACAAACCACTACACTCAAGAGAGTGAAATCATTACTCAAGATATTGAAAACAATTTATACTTAATTAATAGTAAGGGAAAAAAATTGTGGATGAAAAAAATTGGTAATTCTATTCTCGGAGACATACATCAAATTGACATGTTTAATAATAATAAATTACAATATATTTTTAACACTAAAGACTCAATCTATGTAATGGACAGAAAAGGTAGACATGTAGCACCTTTTCCAATAAAAAGTAAATATACCATGTCAATCCCATTAGCATTATTTGACTACGATAATAATGAAAACTATCGCATTCTTGTACCAATGAAGAACGAACTTTTCATGTATGATAAAAAAGGGAAAATAGTATCTGGATGGGAATTTACTAGCACTAATTCAAATATAATAACTACGCCCGAACATTATCAGGTACTTGATAAAGATTATATTATTATAAGTGAAGAAAATGGAAAAATTCACTTACTAAACCGAAAGGGGCAATCAAGAGCAGTTGTGAACGAAAAAATCCAAAGATCTAAAGACAAATCAAGTTTAATTCAGGGTAATAATATAAACGACAGTAAATTAATTGTCAAAGAAATAAGCGGTAAAATGAAATACATATATTTAAATGGTCTTGTAGATAGTCTGCAAATTCAAAATTTGAACCAAAATGCTTTTTATGAAAAAAATAACAATTACACTATTATTGTTAATAAATCACAACTAATTTATTCTTCAAATACAAATAAATTTGAATATAATTTCAAAAACTCGAAACTTGGTGATCCAAAAGTTTTTTTTCATAATGATTCTATATTAGTTGCAATCCAAAATCTATCCGAAAACTTAATTTATTTATTCAATGACAATGGTAAACTGCACATAAAACCTTTTTTTGGCACTACAGACTTTAATATAACAAAATCATATTCTAATCAGAATTTAAATATGATAGTGGGTAGTTACGAGGGAGTTGTATATAATTATGTAATTAATTAAATTTAATCTTCTTCATCAAGTTTAATTTTTGACCTACATAAGGTTCAGATCCAAAACTCATCTGATTCATTTTATATAAAGATTTTAATTTCACACCATATAACTGAGAAATGCCGTACATAGTTTCTCCTTCTACTACAATATGATTTTTTTGTGTGCCCTTTTTTCTTTTAGGCTGCAAATAAATTTTTTCTCCTGAATTCAAAACACGATCAATAGTACATTCATTATATTTTAAAATTTCCCACAACCAAACATCATATTTTTCAGCAATATCATTTAATGATTGTCCATCTTCTACAACAATATATTTTATGAAGTTTTTTTTATGTATCTGCACAGAAGAAACAGGGTTTAGATGATCTCGTTTGATCTTTACCTTTTTCTTGGGTTTTTTGGTATCATATTGATCTAAACTATACTCTTTTATTAATTCAATTAATTTTTTAGAGTATGTCTTACTGGTTGCATAGCCTGCTTTCTGTAACCCCTTGGCCCAGCCTTTATAGTCAGTTTTTCTTAATTCAAACAAAAAAGCATATCTTTTCCTCTCTGCTAAAAATAGAGAATGATCTCTATAAGAATCAATAGGACTATTATATTTTCTAAAACACTCTTGTTTTTTATCATCATCATGATATGTTTTTAAACCAGTCCA
>NZUB01000017.1 GCA_002696965.1 Flavobacteriales bacterium
AGGTGAGCATGTTGCAGAAATAACCAATGATATCTTTAGTGTTGGAAAGCATGAAGTGGTATTTAATTCTAAGGATTTAGGTCAAGGGACTTATTTTGTAAGAATGACTACTAATAACTTTACAGCAACTAAGAATATGAATATTGTTAAATAGTTTGAAACAATAAGTCAACAAAAAAAGCCCCAATAAAATGGGGCTTTTTTTTTATTTATAAGCTCTATTAATAGATACTTCTTTTAAGAGGTTTTTCTTAAAATAAATACTATCTATTAAATTATTTGATAAATATGGGGCCAGTAAAATACCTCTTGTTCCTAAGCCATTTAATATATATACATTTGAATGATCTGGGTGAGAGCCAACAAATGCTCTTCTATCAAATGTAGAGGGTCGAATTCCCGATTTTTGATCTATTATAGTATATGGAAGATTAACATTTTTTTCAAATATAGAAATAATTCTTTCTCGTGCATTAGATGTGTTAAGTGTATCATCTTGAGACCAATCATATGTTGCACCAATTGAATAAATCTCACCACCTAATGGTATAAATAATAAAGAGGCGTGTAATATCTTATCTAGATTTAAGTTCTTGCACTTAATATGTAATAAATCTCCTTTTGTTGGTTTTAATTTTATCCAGTTAAAAAAAGGATTATTAATAACAGCAGGACCTTCACAAAATATTATATTACTTGAAGTAATATCATTATACTTCACATGATCCTTTTTTATGGTTAAATGATCATAATTAAAAAGCTCATTAACAATACATTTATTAGTAATACAGAAATTTCTAAAGGTTTTTAAGAATAAAGGTATGTCAATTCGTCCTGCAGACTTTACAAGTCCATAGAATTCATTATAAATTAATGATTTGTTTTCAAGTTTAAATAGCTCTGAAGACATATACTTCTTTCGTTTGGGTGACATTGATTTTGTTAGCCAGGTATTTTGGTCATATGGTGTTTTAAGAAATTTATAAATACCGGTGTCAAACATAATATTCTTGCAAAAAAAAGATTGAAAAGAATTAAAAAATTTATAGAAGAATGAAATTTGATGATCAATATGCCATGGCTTAGTAAACCATTTTAAGATCAATGGATTATATATACCCAAAGCCACTTTTGAGGGTGTATTATCATCTTGTTTATCTATAATAATAAATGTTTTATTTTTTTGTAGTAGTTCAAATGCAAAACATGTACCAGCAATACCTTGACCAATAATGATAAAATCAACTTTCATAAATTAGCATAGCAAAAAAAAGCCCCTGAAGTGGGGCTTTTTAGAATTTAATAATTCCACATGTCACTCTCGTAACGTCGTATCTGTTCTTTAATACGCTCACCCTCTAAAAGCTGTTCTAAAGATTTTCCAGGTAGATAATTTTGTAATGTACGATCATATACATTTGATTCCTTCACTATATTTGATGCAAAATGTTTTCTGTGAAAGAATTCATCGAAGGACATTCTTTGCATTATATTACCGTCCAAAGGAAACACCCTGTGATTTGCTAATAAACCTCTTATTTCAGGGAAATAAAATGTAGGTAATTCTAAAACTGTACCTACTCCGCCTTCTGGATCCTGAATAACAGGAGTAATAGAAACATATCTAAAATCTAATTTTGCCCTTCTTTTGTCAAAAAATACTTCTTCTTCAAGATAATAAAACAACACATCTGATGCCTTATACCAGTCATAAACCCAATCTGGTCCATCATCATCTTCATCCGCATTATCATACCTATAACCAAAAGCATTAGGATATCCGCCGTCCCAATTAGGGATTACTTCCTTTGCAGTTAATTTTCTAGTTAAACTCATATTATAAGTGCCAACTAAAGGTTCTCCAGTTGCAGGATTTATACTAGTAGCAGCATCACGCAAAATTTGAAATAAATTTTTTCTAGCATCTATACCTGATAACACCTCATTGAAATTTTTACCTGATCCCCTTCCATTTTCAATAGATTTACCATCACCTTCCCAACCTTCATATGCATCATAGGTCTTAGCAATAGGAAAATATAACGGGTGATTTTGTAACATTCTTAAATCAATTTTTCTCCTCACTCTTTTTGCCCACAGGACATCATCTTCACTCACATAGGGATAAGGTATATATGAGAAATTTCCTGTTTTTTCATCTGAAACTATAGTTGAATTATCAGACCATACCGAAGCACGTCTATGACTAAATGGATTAGTAGCATCAACCTTCTTATGATTTTTATTAAAACCATTAAACTCTGAGTCAATAGGTGAAATTCTAGAATCATCATCCTCATCAATAGCTTCAATCAATTTTGTTTTATTTTCGATTGAATATGTTGATTGATTACCCTCATTCCAGTCTCTCTTGCTTCTATTTTCACTGTCTTGTGAAAAAGCATAATTAAACAAGAAGATAAAAAACGATATTACATATATATTTTTCATAGTTTTTTAATTTATTTGATTTGCAAATTTATAACTTGATTCAACTTTATTGGTTTCGATTTACTTCCTTTAGTTGTGTAATAGATTTCATCAAAAATAACAGTTTGTCCTGTCTTTAAAGTTTCAAAAACTGATTTTACTTCCGAAAATCTCCAACCTTGATAAGAGGCTGACTTTAATGCACCGGTAGAACCTGGATACCTAAATCTATAGGATGTGATTTCATACTCTAATTCAAAATCAAAATTCTCTAATTTAGCTTTAATACCTTTTGCTGATTTCAGCTTTAGTAAATTCAATTCTCCACTTCCTTTTATACCTCTAACAGAGGGTACCGGAGCAGGTACATTTTTTACTCTAAATTCTATCTTTTTACCTACTAATTTCCCTGTTTTTTTATCCTTAATATATAAATTGATTTTCTCTCTTTTATTTTTTCCTACTTGTCGTTGTGGAATTTCTGCTTTGTAAGATCCATTTTTAACTCTCGTAATTTTACATCCTGAAAAATCTGAATATAACTGTAATTGGTCTGAGCTATAACCAGGTACTGAAATCGAAAGTGGATTACCTCCCGTCACTTGAGTATATAAAACATTCATTTTATCAGGAGAAATTACAGACAGTGGAGCATCTACTCTATATTCTTGTTTAAAAGGATAACTTTTTTCTCCCTCTTCAGACTGAATTATTATCTCACCTCCAAAATAATATGTTCCTTGCTTAGTAGGTTTAGTTGAAAAAAGTCCTTCGCTTCCATCATTAATCAATGTATCATAGGGTATAGAGTCAAGTCTATTGCCCTGCGAATCATATTTATAAAGATTGAATTTTGGCAACTGGTTGGTATCTACACCAGCAATAAATACCCTAGCACTAAAACTATCTCCTAACATAATAGTTTGTTTTGGATACTTAACGACACTTCTTTGAGAATTAACTGTAATAGAACTTTGTCCAATTTTCTTTTGTAACAACTCAAGCACTGCCCCTTCCATACTACCTACGTCTAATTTCATTTGTGCCATGAAGGCATTAACAGCAACAGGAACATGACCATCAAACTTCCAGTGCTCCCAAGAAACTGGAGCCTTTGGACCGTTGATAATTTCTCCATCTTCAGTTATTTTTAAATCTTCATCTACATCTTCTGTTGTAAATAAACTTTCAATATTCATTTTAATTTCCTGGTTACCTTCATAGATACCCAAAGAGTCTAGAGATAGTAAAAATTTCTTATACCTATCTCTTGCTTCTTTTACTTTTTCTCCATACCCATAGGCTCCTTTCTCATCTGATCCCTTTACTAGAAGTTTTTTCACTAAATCTTTATCATCTTTTTTTGTCAACATACCATCCTTGTCAATTGGACCTGCTAATTCATTGATCTTTTCCTTGACGCTGTGAAGAACATTAATTATTTCCTGACTTTCGATCTGTACATTTTTTGCATATTCATACCACTGATTAAACTTTTCAGGATTCATTTCAGCACGAGTTTGAAAATCCTTATACTGCTTATCATTATACCCACTTGTTTCTCCATATGAAAATTCTATCGAATTATCCATTCTTTGAAACGCTTTCAACACTTCTTTGGATACATTTAAAGCTAAAAGTGCTGTTAACACAAGATACATCATGTTAATCATCCTCTGTCGAGGACTAAGCTCACTCATATGATTACCTGCCATATTACTTTCTTTTTGGTTTTGATGTCATAGCATTAAGCATTCCACCATAAACATTATTTAAAGCATTTAAATTTTCTGTTAAAGATGCTAACTCTACATGTAATCTAGACGTCTGATCAAGTGAAGAAGTTAGATTACTGGTCATTTTTTGAGTAGCCATAAATTGATTCTCTGAAGACTTGATTTGCTCCATATATAATTCATTAATCTTCTCTAAATTATCTGAAGCTGATAGCATTTGTGTATTATATTTTTTTGTCCCATCAGCTACATCACCCAAACCACTTGCTGACTGACTAAGTTTTTTCATTCCATCACCAAGATTTTTTAACACTTTAGAATCTACATTTACATCCTCTAACATTTTATCAAGTTGTTGGGTTACAGTTACATTAGACGAATCAACTTCATCAGCATCCAAAATTCCAGGATACGCACGCTCCCATTTATATTGTGGAGGTGCATTTTCAAATGCCGACATAAAGAATATTAAAGCTTCTGTTCCCATACCAGCAATAAGCATTTCATTAGCATATGGCCAACTTAATATCTTAAATAAAGCTCCTGCTATAACTAAAGAAGCACCCCATCCATATAAGTAAGGCATTAAGGTTTTATAAAATTTTGAATTTGCAAAGTTCATATTATTAAATATTTTAAATTGTTAAAATTAATTTCTCTACTTTCGTGTATCTTTCCTCCTGTCTTTTCTCTTTTTTGGAAACTTTTTTACACGCTCAAATCGATCTTCAATCGGGCTACCCATTTCAGAAAATGGAAGACTTTTTACACATCTAAAACCAACATAACATCTACTACTATCTTGATACTCGTAATCTCTTGCTCCAATCTGTAAAAATGCGCCTATGTCTTTCCAAGAGCCCCCCTTAACTACTTTCTTTTTAAAATGTGGATGATCTTCCATATTAGCATTATAAGTATAATCCGGATTTAAATCCGAAGCAAATAAATCTGACATTGGATCAAAAGCTGTTTCAGTCCATTCAGCAACATTACCAGACATATTATATAATCCATAATCATTCTCATCGTAAGCAGTAGTTGGTGCAGTGTATATGTAGCCATCAGCCCAATAATTTCCTCTTAGAGGTTTAAAATTAGCTAAAAAGCAGCCTTCAACATTTCTTGAATATGGCCCTCCCCATGGAAACATAGCTAGTTCTCGACCACCTCTTGCAGCCCATTCCCATTCTGCCTCAGTAGGCAATCTATATTCCGTTTCAAAAATTCTCCTTTCCTCAGGTAAATGATAAAGTTTATTAGCGGTTCTCCAGTGGCAAAATGCTTTTGCTTGTTTCCAACTTACGCCAACAACTGGATACTTACCATAAGCAGGATGCCAAAAGTATTTTTCAAACATTGGCTCATTAAAATTATATGTAAAATCATGTACCCATGATAACGTATCTGGATAAATAGGGACCCTTTCTTTGACTACAAATGCTGCTGCCCTACCACCATCTAATTCCCTATAATCACTGCTTTCAAAATCTACATCATCATCATATTGAAATCTATTGTTTCTAGAAGCCGCAGCTTCACGATTAAACCAGGCATATTCATAAATTAATTTTCTAGTATCTATTAACTTAGTCTGAAAAAGCGGCCTAAGCATATTTTCACCTTCTCTTAACATTTGATCTTCCTCTGATAATATTAAAGTTGAAATCATCGCTTCAGTTACAACTTCACTTTGAAAATTTAAAGGACGATACCAGTCAATATAATAGTCTTCTGTTCTCTGTTGTTCTTCTTCTAAAAGTTCTTGATTCCAGTTTGGATCTGGATCATTTACATAACCCCACTTGTCTGCATTATCAGATTCTATCAATTCCTTTCTAATTATAGAGTCTCTAACCCAATAAGTAAATTGACGGTATTCATCATTTGTGATTTCTGTTTCATCTATCCAAAATGGACTTATAGTAATCGTTTTTAAATTACTTCTATTAGCATAGGGTACATCTTGATCATTGGCCCCCATAGTAAAAGACCCCCCAGGCAACTGTACCATGCCATAATTTGGATCTATATTATAAATTAATCGTGTTGTTTTTCGTCCCGTTAACTCTCCATATCCCGAAACACACGCAGAAAAGTGAATTAAAATATAACTAATAAAAACGAAATAAATTATTTTCTTCATAATCAAAAGTATTTAATTAAGTTGTTTATAAATAGCGAATATTACTATAACGCGTATTGTTTGAATTCATAAATTCTATATCAAATGCATATCTCAAAAACACTTCATGACTACCATTTGCTTGCGTAGATAATTTTGAAGTTACCATATCAAATGCATAAGCAAACGTAAATCCTTCAGCAATCTCAATACCCAGTAAAAAACAGAGTGCATCTTCGTATCTATAAGATATACCTGCCCAATAGTCATCTCTATAAAACGTATTAATATTATAGTCTGTTTGCAAAGAAACACCATCTGTTTTTGTAAACATATTTAACCTGAGAGAAAAATCCTCAGTAATATCGTAATCATAACCCGCTAAAAAATAATAATGTCTTGCTTGATTATATATAGCAACACCATCAAAATCTACTTCCATAGGCACGATATGTGTTGCTGACAAGCCTATATAATAATTTGGATTTGTTAAATAAAAACCTAAACCAAGGTCCGGCACACTTTTAGAAGCATTTGCATCTGGCAAGTACTGATCTGAAGTATTATCTGGTGTAACCCAAGTACCATCATAACCGTATTGCATAAAACCAAAGCTTAGCCCCATTCCCAATCTACTATTTTGACCAACCATTAACTGATATGCATATGATGCCGTAACTGTTCTTATGCTAGCCATACCTGCTCGATCATTAATTACATTAATTCCAACACCTCCTTGAACTTGTCCCACATAAGCATACGCATTTAGATTTGATGTAGTTGGAGCACCATCAATACCAACCCATTGATTTCTATGAAGCAATGTTGCATGAAACTGTGGATATGCTCCAGCTACTGCAGGGTTATACATATACTTGTTAAACATATTGTGCGTAATCTGTGGATCTTGCTGAGAATACATCCATAAAAATGAAAAGGAAAAAAAGACCAAAACAGGTCTTAAAAACACGTTATGATGATGAAACATTATATTATTTATAAAATTATGTGCTTAAATATATATATTTTTTTTGTTTTATAAACAATTTATTGTGCAAATTAAAAGAATAAAATTATTTAATACAACTTGAACAGCAAATCTACTGTGATGATAAGTTTTTTAATACCCTATAGACACGCTTTGGAATATCCCCTGAAAGAGTATTAAGATAGTCTTCATATGAACAAGGAGTTATTTGTTCTTTATAATTAGTTTCTTTATCAAATTCCATGCATGAAGAAACCCACCAACGTCCAGTTATTTTGCTCTTATAGAATACAAATTGTAAATCAGATTCTCGAATAGGAATAAAGTATTTTTGATAATTAACATTAATTGTTTTAAATGATGGATAATCATTCGCACGCAAACTAAAACCCTCCAAAAAATACCAAATAATTTGACTAATTAAATTAAGTGTTTGATTTGTAGAGTCCTTAGAAGCATCAAGTTCAAAGATTCCGAATGAACTTACCCGATCACTAACGCCTGCATATCTAGAAATAGCACAACTATGATGTGCTTCTAAACCATTTGGAGATGGCTGAGATGTGCCAGGAGCATCGCTCTGCTTTATTGCAGACAAATCAAAACTTACCAAATCTGCATTTCTCATATAAGGTTCTGCTTCCTTAATATTATCTCTAATGTCACCGAGTCTACAACTCTCAAATAACATTTTTTCTAATAAATGAGATTCATCATTTTGACACAAATAACTCTGATAACCTAAGTTGATGAAATTTGATAAATGATTAGGGTCTTGCTTTATAATATGACCCACAAAATTTCTGGATGATATTTTTAGTGAATCTTCATCTATTAAATCAAATTTAGAGTCAACACATAATAAATTTACACCTCTTGAAAAAGATTCATAGGCACGATAAACAGGATAAACTAAATCATTACTACCACCTATTATAATGGGGAACACACTTTGACTTAATAGATTGGAAACAATATCTGTCAATGCAAAATAAGTATCCTTGACATCATTGCCCAGCTTAAGATTACCGAAATCTAACATCTTAAAACCCCAATTCCCTTTAAAAAGACGATAAAATGATTTACGTAATTCTAGATAAGAACCTGTATCATTATTTAATGTGTTAGCACCCCTATTATCGGGCACAAAAATAAAAGCAATATCAGCAGTATCAATTTCTGGGAAAGATTCATTACAATAGTAATTTAATTTATGACCCAGTTGATTTTTATTTAATTGACTTTGAAAAGAAACAAAATCTTCTGTAAGAGGTTCAAAATAATTAGAAAACATTCAGCAATATATAAAATTGTTTTTTTATTTTTTGGAAGATTGAGATATTATATTTAAACAATCTTCCAGTTTTAATTTAGCTGGTTCTACATCTTTTGGTATCTTAAAATTCTTTTTTCCCGACTTAATATATGGACCATATTTACCATTAAGCACCTCTACTTTTACATTATCCGAAGTAAATGAATTAATCACTCTTTTCTCTTCAAATAGCTTGTGAGCTTGAATTAATTCAATACAAGTCTCCAGATTGACTGTCAATGGATCATGGTTTTGAAGAGAAATAAATTTGTTTTCAAATTTTATATAAGGTCCGTATCTTCCCTCAGATACAATAATCTCTTTTGAATCATATACACCTAAATTACGTGGCAATGCAAATAATGCAAGTGCTGATTCCAAATCTATTGATTCAATTGTTTGACCTTTTCTAAGCTTGGCATATTTTGGCTTATTATCACCCTCGTTATCAATCTCTCCTAATTGTACTATAGGTCCGTATTTACCTAGCCGAACAAAAACATTTTTTTTAGTAACAGGATCAATCCCTAGATTTCTCATACCTGTAACTTTTTCACTATTTTTATCAACATCAACTGCTTGTGGATCAAACTGATTGTAAAAGCTTTCTATAACTCCTTTCCAATCTTTTTTCCCAGTTGCAATGTCATCAAACTGATCTTCAACTTTTGCTGTAAAATTATAGTCTAATATTTCTGCGAAATGATTAACTAAAAAATCATTTGTAATCTTACCAATTTCTGTGGGTATTAGCTTTTTCTTTTCAGCACCTATAATCTCAAGATTAGCATCATGTTTTAAGACATTGTTTTCTAAAATGATAGACTGACACTGCACCTCCTTACCTTCAATATCATCTTTAATCACATATTCTCTTTTCTGAATCACAGATATTGTTGGAGCATAAGTAGATGGCCTACCAATCCCTAATTCTTCTAGTTTTTTTACAAGTGAAGCTTCAGTATATCTACTTGGAGATTTAGAAAATTTTTCTTTGGCATGTATACGTTGTGAATTTAAAATATCGGACTCCTTAACTTCTGGAAGAATAACATCTTTTTGTGAAGATGATGCTGTAGCTTTTTGTAAACGAAGATAACCATCAAACTTAACTACTTGCCCTTTAGCCTGAAAAAGTACATTTTTAGTGTTTGATGCTGAAATATTAACTATTGTTTTATCAAAAATAGCATCGCTCATTTGTGAACAAATTGCTCTCTCCCAAATAAGCTTATATAGCTTTTTTTGAGCATCATCACTGCCTCCATCTAATTTATAAAAATTAGTTGGACGGATTGCTTCATGAGCTTCTTGAGCCACCTTAGTTTTTGTAACATATTTTTTTATATTCACGTATTCTTTTCCATATTTTTCAGTCACATAATTCTGTATACTTAAAACAGCATCCTTAGATAAATTAGTTGAATCGGTTCTCATATAAGTGATATGTCCTGATTCATATAATCTTTGAGCAACACTCATAGTTCTACTTACTGAAAACCCTAACCTATTAGAAGCAACCTGCTGTAAACTAGATGTTGTAAAAGGAGCTGATGAAGAACTTTTAGATGGTTTCTGCTCAACAGAATCCACACTAAAATTAGAACCCTTGAAAGATTCTAATAATGCAATAGCATCTTTTTTTGTTTTGATACCGCCAATCATTACTGCTGGAATAATAGCATTATTTAAGTTTAGAAATTCAGCAGAAACAACATATTGAGAACTTGTTAAAAAACTATTAATCGACTTTTCTTTGTCCACTATTAAACGAACAGCAACTGACTGCACCCTACCTGCAGACAATCCTGTTTTAACTTTTTTCCACAAAATTGGGGACAAACGAAAGCCAACAATTCTATCTAAGACTCTCCGTGCTTGCTGAGCATTAACTAAGTCCTGGTTAATACTTCTTGGTTGCGTAATTGCTGTTTGAATTGCACTTTTTGTTATTTCATTAAAAACAATCCTATTCACCTCTTTTTTTGCTAAATCCATTGCCTCAAACAAGTGCCAAGCAATAGCCTCTCCTTCTCTATCTTCATCTGTAGCTAACCAAATTGTTTGACTTTTTTTGGATTCTTTTATAAGTGAAGTCAAAATCTTTTTTTTGTCTACTGAAACCTCATAAAAGGGAGTAAAGGAGTTTTCAATATCTATGCCCATATTCTTCTTCGAAAGATCTCTAATATGACCATAACTGGATACAACCTTAAAGTCCTTGCCAAGAATTTTTTCTATAGTATTAGCCTTAGCGGGAGATTCAACAATTACTAAATTTTGCATTTTAAAATATGTATAAAAGTTCTGCAAAAATAATTTTTTTTATAATATCGTCAGACTTTAACAAAAAAATAACACAATCATTTTAGCAATGTTTTGCTGTCACTTTGTCATGTTTTGATTTTTTTATGTTAAATTTGCAAATATCATTTTAATCAAAATAAATGCTAGAAGATTCATTAATTAAAGCTAATCCAAAAGAAGAGGCTACTGAAAATAAATTATATATCCAAAGTTACGGTTGTCAAATGAATTTTGCTGACAGTGAAATTGTTGCATCAATATTAAAAAAAGAAGGCTACACAACAACTACAGATTCCCAACAAGCCAATCTCATTCTAATTAACACCTGCTCAATAAGAGAAAAAGCCGAACAAACTGTTAGAAAAAGAATAAAAGATTTTAAAAAAAACAAAAGAAAGAATAAAGATTTAATTATTGGCATTTTAGGTTGTATGGCTGAAAGATTAAAATCTAAATTCTTAGAAGAAGAGAAATTGGTTGATCTGGTAATTGGACCAGATGCATATCGAGATTTACCAAAATTAATTAAGAAAACTCAGGATGGGAGAAAAGCTGTTAACGTAATCTTGTCCAAAGAAGAAACATATGCTGATATCAATCCTATTAGATTAAATAGCAACGGAGTCACTGCTTTTGTTTCTATTATGAGGGGGTGTGATAATATGTGTAGTTTTTGTGTTGTACCATTCACAAGAGGCAGAGAGCGAAGCAGAGACCCAAAAAGCATATTAAAGGAAATTCACCAGCTGAATAAATCTGGTTTTAAAGAAGTGACATTACTAGGTCAAAATGTTGATTCTTATCTTTGGTTTGGGGGGGGAGCAAAAAAAGATTTAAAGAAAAAAAGTTCTATTTCAGCATTAACTGACTTCGCAACACTTCTACATAAAATTGCATCAAATAATCAAAATATCCGAATTCGCTTTTCAACATCTAATCCACAAGACATGAAAGATGATGTTTTAAAAACTATTGCTAAACATGAAAATATTTGCAATTATATTCACCTACCTGTTCAATCGGGCAGCTCCAAAATTCTGCAGTTAATGAATAGAGGTCATACAAGAGAATGGTATTTAGACCGAATAACTTCAATAAATAAATACATACCAAATTGCGGATTGTCATCCGATTTTATAACCGGTTTTTGTAATGAAACAGAGGATGATCATCAAATGACACTTAGTTTAATGGAAAAAGTAAAGTACCACTTTAGTTATATGTTTTATTACTCTGAAAGACCTAACACATTTGCAGAGCGCAAATTAAAAGACAATGTAGCTGAAGAGGTAAAAAAGCGAAGATTACAAGAGATTATTAAACTACAACAAACACATTCCTTATTAAGAAACCAGCAAACTGTTGGTAATAATTATGAAGTTTTAATTGAGGGAGTTTCAAAGAAATCTGAAAACAAATTCTTTGGAAGAACTACATATAATACTGTTGTAGTTTTCAATAAAAAAACAGCTAACGTAGGGGACTTTGTGAATGTTAAAATTAATGATTGTACATCTGCTACTTTAATTGGAGAAATAATATAATTATGGAGAATAATATATTAAAACTAAAACAACGGTTTAACATAGTTGGTAATTCACATCTTTTTATAAGAGCTCTAAACAAAGCACTTAGAGTAGCAAACACGGATATTTCAATTTTAGTGACAGGAGAAAGTGGAACTGGTAAAGATATTATCCCTAAAATAATTCATGAAAACTCCATGCGAAAACATGGAAAATTCATTGCTGTTAACTGCGGCGCAATTCCTGAGGGGACAATTGATAGTGAATTATTTGGGCATGAAAAGGGGGCGTTTACAGGCGCAATTAATAGCAGAAGCGGGTATTTCGAAGTGGCAAATAATGGTACTATTTTTTTAGATGAAATAGGAGATTTACCACTTCAAACTCAAGTCAGATTATTAAGAGTGTTAGAAAATGGTGAATTCATCAAAGTGGGCTCATCTAAAGTCGAAAAAACAAATGTGCGAATAATCGCAGCCACTAATTTAAATTTATTAGAATCTGTTAAAAAAAATAAATTTAGAGAAGATTTATATTATAGAATTAATACAGTGGAAATTGAAATGCCTCCATTAAGATCTAGAAAGGAAGATATTCACTTAATGTTTCGGAAATTTGCATCTGACTTTTCTGATAAAAATAAAATACCCCCTGTTAAACTTACTGAAAAAGCAATTGCTATAATTGAAAATCATAATTGGCCAGGTAATATTAGACAATTGAAAAATTTCACTGAAAAACTATCTATAATAGAAGAAAAAAGATTACTAAGCGAAACAGATGTGAGTTTTCACTTTAAACCAAATAAAGCCTCTGCATCTTTAATCACCAGGAATGATGATGAAAAAGCACAATTCTCAGAAAGAGAAATTCTATATAAAATTCTTTTTGATTTAAAAAATGACTTAAATGATCTAAAACAAATAACACAAGACTTAATACAAGAAAAAGCAGGCAATGATAATTTTCACGTAAATCATGCTGAACGAATTCAAAGAGTTTTTGATCAAAACAATCCATTAGAAATTAGAAAAATAGAAGAGAAAAAATCCGAAATCATTACACAAGATATTATAGAAGAAAACCTTTCTCTTCAGGATAATGAGTATGAAATTATTCAAAAAGCTTTAGAAAAAAATGAAGGTAAAAGAAAAAAAGCAGCAAAAGCACTGGGGATCTCAGAAAGAACATTGTATAGAAAAATCAAACAATATGACCTGTAAATATTTTTCGCAAATAATTGTATTTTATTTTTTAACTATTTTAATATATGGGTGTGGTATTTATTCATTCTCAGGAGCTTCAATACCTGAAAATGCGGAAACAATTAACATAAATTATATTAAAAATAGTGCCGACTTAATTCAACCCAGCCTTAGTAATTTGTTAACAGAAGCATTAATTAGTAAATGTCAAGCTGAAACAAATTTAACAATAACAAATAAATCAAGTGATTTATTATTTTCTGGTGAAATAACAAAATATGAAGTTCAACCAGTTTCAATACAAAATACTGAAATAGCGGCACAAAATAGATTAACAATTAGCTTAAAAATTAACTATAGAAATAATCTAGATTCTTCTTTAAGTTTTGAAAAAACCTTTACAGATTACGTAGATTTTGACAGTAATAGTATTTTATCAGAAATTGAAGAAGAACTAAGCATTATAATTGTTAATAATTTAGTCGAAGATATTTTTAATAGTGTCTTTATGAATTGGTAACAATAAGCTACAAACAATGAAAAAAAGCATATTTAACACATTAATCAAAAACCCTAAAAAAAAGATAGATAACACTTCTAAAGATGAAGTCAATCAGCTTAAAAATAAATTCCCATATTGTGAATTAATTCATAACCTATCATTAATACAAGCATCTCTTGATGATGATATAAATTTTAATGAAGTATTATCTTTAAGCTCATTATACTCTATTAATAGAGAGAAGCTATTTACAACTATAAACCCGAAAATAATAAGCTCAAAATCTCAAACAAGTCTTAACAAATATCATTTTGAAGAATGGCTACAAAAACCTTTAACAAAAAAGCCCAAATCTAAGCCTAAAAAACAAACACTAAACAGATTGGAAACAAGTATAACAGATAATGACTATTTGACAACAGAAACATTGGCAGAGCTATATATTGATCAAGGATATTATGAACGTGCAATTCAAGCTTATAACATTTTATGCTTGAAATATCCAAAAAAAAGTGGTTTATTTGCAAACCGAATCAAAGACATAAAAACTAAAATAAATTAAAATATGTACACTCTTTTTGCAATATTAATAATTATAACATGTGTTTTATTGATATTAATTATTATGATTCAAAACCCCAAGGGAGGTGGACTATCATCTGCATTTGGTGGAGGAAATCAAATTATGGGAGCAAGAAAAACATCTGATTTTTTAGAAAAAACCACTTGGACTTTAGCCATTTTGCTAGTTTCATTAGCGCTTTTATCTAATTTTTCTATACCAAGAAATAATTCAGACGAACAATCAATTATTGAAAATAGTCAAATGGAAACATCTGACGAAGAATTATTTGATAATTTCAATATCGAAAATGAAATTAATAATTCTGACAGTCTCCAATAAAAAAAATCCTGACATATTGTCTGATTTTAAGTCAAAATAGAATTTGGCACGATTTATGTCAATTAATCAATTATTAATTAAAAAAATCTAACTATGAAAATTAAACCATTAGCTGACAGGGTTCTAATACAGCCATCTTCTGCAGAAACAAAAACTGCAAGTGGCATCATCATTCCTGATTCAGCTCAAGAAAAACCTCAAAAAGGACAAGTTATAGCTGTTGGTCCAGGAACTCAAGAAAATCCAATTACATTAAAAGTTGGAGATAATATTTTATATGGTAAATACTCTGGAACCGAATTAAAACATGACGGAGTTGATTATTTAATCATGAAAGAATCTGACATACTAGCTAAAATATAAAGTACACACAAATTAATAATTATAAAAATTTAATTAAAATGGCAAAAGAAATCAAATTTAATATAGAAGCAAGAGATGCTTTAAAAAAAGGTGTAGATGCATTATCTAATGCAGTAAAAGTTACGTTAGGCCCAAAAGGAAGAAATGTAGTAATCGATAAAAAATTTGGTGCTCCATCTATCACTAAGGACGGGGTATCTGTAGCAAAAGAAATCGAATTGGAAGATACTATTCAGAATATGGGTGCACAAATGGTTAAAGAAGTGGCATCTAAAACCGCTGATGAAGCTGGAGATGGTACAACAACAGCAACAGTTTTGGCACAGTCAATTGTCTCAACAGGATTAAAAAATGTAACTGCTGGCGCTAATCCAATGGATTTAAAAAGAGGAATAGATAAAGCTGTTAAAACAATAGTTTCAGATTTAAAAAAACAATCTGTTGCAGTTGGTAGTAATAATGAAAAAATTGAACAAGTAGCTACTATTTCATCTAATAATGACAATGAAGTAGGAAAATTAATAGCTGAAGCTATGGCAAAAGTAAGTCAAGAGGGTGTTATCACAGTAGAAGAAGCTAAAGGAACGGACACCTCTGTTGAGGTGGTAGAGGGCATGCAGTTTGATCGAGGTTATTTATCGCCATATTTTGTTACAAATGCTGATAAAATGGAAACAGAACTAGAAAGTCCATTATTACTAATTTTTGATAAAAAGATTTCTAATATGAAGGACTTGCTTCCTGTACTAGAACAAACCTCCCAAACAGGAAGCCCTTTGTTAATAATAGCTGAAGATGTAGATGGTGAAGCATTAGCTACATTAGTAGTAAATAAAATTAGAGGTAGTTTAAAAATAGCTGCAGTAAAAGCACCTGGATTTGGAGATAGAAGAAAAGAAATGCTAGAAGATATTGCCATATTAACTGGAGGGGTTGTAATATCTGAAGAAAAGGGTCATAAATTAGAATCTACCACTATTGAAATGTTAGGTAAAGCTGAAAAAGTTGTAGTTGATAAAGACAATACTACTATAATAAATGGATCTGGTAAAAAGAAAGATATTGCTACTAGAATTAACCAAATAAAAGCACAAATTCAAACTACAACATCTGACTATGATAAAGAAAAACTACAAGAAAGACTTGCAAAATTATCTGGCGGTGTTGCTGTACTATATGTTGGCGCAGCAAGTGAAGTTGAAATGAAAGAAAAAAAAGATCGGGTAGATGATGCACTTGCGGCTACTAAAGCAGCTATTGAAGAAGGTATAATTCCTGGTGGTGGAGTTGCATTGATTCGTGCAGGATCAAAACTAAATAATTTAAATGGTGAAAATGATGATGAAAATACAGGTATTGACATAATAGCTACAGCTATACAAGAACCTCTAAGACAAATTGTTGCAAATTCAGGAGGCGAAGGTTCAGTTGTAATTTCTAAAATACTAACAAAGAAAGGTGATTTTGGATATAATGCTAAAAATGACTCTTATGAAAACATGTTAAAAGCTGGAATTATTGATCCCACAAAAGTAACAAGAATTGCACTAGAGAATGCAGCTTCTGTTGCAGGTATGTTGTTGACAACAGAGTGTGTTCTGGCAGACATAAAAGAGGAAAATCCAGCACCACCTATGGGGGCACCTGGAATGGGAGGAGGAATGCCTGGAATGATGTAAGTTGAAAAGTCACAAAATAACTCAATAAAAAAGAGACCCTCGGGTCTCTTTTTTTTATATTACATATAATATCTAAATTTATTTTAACTTTTTAGAAAGAATTGCTGAAATAGTTTTACCATCTGCTCTTCCTTTTACTCGCTGCATAGTAGTCTTCATTAAGCTACCCATATCCTTTTTCGAAAACAGACCTAACTCTTGTATAAGATCAGTAATTAATACTTCTAACTCATGTAAAGTATATGGTTCGGGTAAATAAGTTGAAATTATTCTTGCTTGTGAATTTTCCTGCTCCGCCAAATCTAATCTTTTTTGTTTTACATATATTGAATATGATTCTTTTCTCTGCTTATATAGTTTTTGTAAAATTTCTATTTCTTTTTCTTTAGTCATCTCAGTAAAACCCTTTTCTGATTTTGCTAAAATAATAGCTGACTTAATTGATCTACAAACCTCTAATTTCAAACTATTCTTAGATAACATAGAAGCCTTAATGTCTTGTATTATTTGTTGTTCTAAATTCATATTAATCTACATTATCATGTAAAAAAGAATTATTATTTTTTATTTCTGCATCTTCACTACTTGAATCTAAAAATACCCTAGAATTTGATGTAACAGCTGAGCTATCAACTTCATCTAATTCTAATCCCTGACGTTTATATGCTGGCTCATCTTCTAACTCCTTTAAAATAATCTGATTCTGAAAGTTCAAATTGTGAAATTTTTGTAGCCTCTTTTTTCTTTCTTCTGCTATCTGAATATTTTTTTCACTGACACTCGATAGATCTTCATTAATAATTTTATCATGTAAAATACTTTTAGACTGCGTATGCATGGAATCCTCTAAACCAAAGTCAAGTACATTTGTTTGAGTCTCATCCGACTTGGATACTGCGTCAACATTCATGTGATTTTCTTGGTAATCTTTCTGTAATTTTATATCAGATCTTTCGGTTTCTTTTAAATCAAATTCTTTCCGATTAACTTTATTATTGTCATTATTAAATGAGCTTACAGGTGTATTATTAGTAGAAGAATCTAACACGTGGATTTTCTTCTGCTCAAAACCAGTTGTTGGATCTACGTCATGACTTAACACTCCTGTTGCAATAATCGTGATACTAATATCTTCATCTAATGAAGAGTCATCCCCTACGCCTAAAATAATATTAGCCTGACCTCCTGCTTCTCTTTGTAAATATTGATTAATTTCAGCATGTTCATTAATAGTAAGTTCATCCTTTCCTGAAAGGATTAATAATAAAATTTTATTCGCGCCTTTTATATGATTATCATTTAATAGTGGAGAATCTAATGCTTGCTCTAAAGCTTCCTCTGCTCTATTGGCTCCACTAGCTTTTCCATAACCCATAATAGCTGTGCCACTGTTTTGTAATACTGTTTTTGCATCATTTAAATCTATATTGACTAAACAATTCTTAGTGATTACTTCTGCAATACCACGAGCGGCAACCATTAAAGTTTCGTCTGCTTTGGCAAAACCTGACCTTAAACCAAGATCACCATATACCTCTACTAATTTGTCATTATTTATGACCACTAGTGAATCAACATATTTTCTCATTTTATCAATACCCTCTTGAGCTTGCTTAAATCGTTTGGGTCCCTCAAACCCAAACGGAACTGTCACAATTCCTATAGTTAGAATATCTAAATCTTTACAGATTTGAGCTATAACTGGTGCAGCCCCCGTACCTGTACCTCCTCCCATTCCAGCTGTAACAAAAACCATCTTAGTATTATTATTTAAAATTGTTCTGATTTCGCTTTCACTTTCAAAGGCTGCCTCCTCTCCTACAGATGGATTCTCGCCAGCACCTAATCCTTCGGTTAAAGAAATACCTAGTTGAATTTTAGTTGCAGCCTGCCCCCTCTCTAAAGCTTGCGCGTCTGTATTACAAATAACAAAATCCACACCCTTTATTCCCTCTGTAATCATATGATTAACTGCATTACTTCCTCCACCCCCAACACCAATAACTTTAATAACGGATGAATTATTTTTGGGCAAATTAAATTGTAAAGATTCTAGGTGTTCATCATCCGATTTGTGATTCAATGCAGTTTTAGAGTCAATTATATCAGCTGGTTGTTCATTTTTAATATCAAAACTAAGAGTATCATCTAATGAAATATCCGCCAAAATATCATCCTCGGTAGAAGCATCAACCAAAATGTCATCCTCGGTAGAAGCATCAACCAAAATATCATCCTCGGTAGAAGCATCAACCAAAATGTCATCCTCGGTAGAAGCATCAACCAAAATGTCATCCTCGGTAGAAGCATCAACCAAAATGTCATCCTCGGTAGAAGCATCA
>NZUB01000018.1 GCA_002696965.1 Flavobacteriales bacterium
AAAATTACAGAACCTTATTAAAACAAACTCATCATATTTCCAGAAGCTATAATAGGCTTTTGTTTTTTTTATCTTCCAATAACTTCAATCAACTGGTTAGGAGAGTATATCATTTAAAGCAAATAGAGCAAACGGGAAGGCAACATTTTGAAAACATTCAGCAAACACAAATAGAGATTGAAACCAAAAAAAAACAAATAATAAATAAAAAAATAAAACAAAGAGAAGTAGCTTTTAAAAAAAAGCAAGAGTTAGTTTTATTATCTAAATCAAGAATATCAAAACAGAAAACTATAAGTTTTTTAGAAAACAAAGAAGACTCACTTAACAAGGCATTATTAGTCAAACAGAAAGAAACAAAAAACATAACAAATGCAATAATGCTGATATTAGAAAAACAAAAAGAAAATGAAAAGCTAACTCCAGAGTTAACATTAATTTCAAAAAATTTTTTTGAAAATAAAGGGAGGTTGCCATGGCCTGTAAAAAGGGGATCTATTATTAGTAGATTTGGTGAAGTTCCCCACCCGGTTCTTTCGGGCATAACAACCATGAATAATGGAGTTGAAATAGCAACTAATGATAAATATGTAAGATCTGTTTTTGAAGGTGAAGTCACAAAAATCATTGTTCTACCTAATGGTTTAAAGGTTGTTATTATTCGTCACGGAATTTATTTAACAGTGTATTCTAATTTGTTGGAAACAGATGTTTTAAAAGGTCAAAAAATAAAAACTAAACAAATTATTGGCATACTGTATGACAATGAAAAAAAAGAAAGAAATGTAATTGGGTTCCAAATTTGGCATGATCGTGAAAAATTAAATCCAACTCATTGGCTGACGGGCTATTAAAATTTAAAAATCTTTGTTACTTTAGATAAAAATTTCGAATATGAATACAGTATTTTTTACATTAGCTATATTGGGCTTACCGGGTGGAGGAGAATGGATTATAATTGCATTAGTTATTTTAGTATTATTTGGTGGGCGTAAAATACCTGAACTTATGAAAGGGCTCGGAAGTGGTATAAAGGAGTTTAAGAAGGCAAGCAAGGAAGATTCGTCAATTGAAAACAATAAAGACCAGGAGATTAAAGATTAATTGGTTTTGAAAAATTATTATTCTTTTAAAGATATACAGGGTGACCTGTGTAGAGGTGAGATTACTTGTCAAAAGCTTGTTCAGGGCTATCTAGATAACATATCTAAACACTCTAAACTAAACGCTTTTGTTGAGGTATATAAAGAAGAATCAATTAAAAGAGCAAAAGAGATCGATAGTAAAATTATTCAAAAGAAATCTGGCAAATTAGCGGGCCTCGTTATTGGCATTAAAGATAATATATGTTATAAAAATCACGAATGTTCAGCTGCATCCAAAATTTTAAAAGGTTTTAAATCGCCATATTCTGCAACAGTTATTAAAAGAGTATTAGCAGAAGATGCTATTATTTTAGGAAGATTAAATTGTGATGAATTTGCAATGGGCTCAAGTAATGAGAACTCGATTTATGGCCCAACTCGAAACCCTATTAACATAGATTTTGTGCCTGGTGGGTCTTCAGGTGCATCTGCATCTGCTGTTAAAGCTAATTTATGTCAAATTGCCTTAGGATCTGATACTGGCGGTTCAATCAGGCAGCCCTCCGCATTTTGTGGCACTATTGGTCTAAAGCCAACTTATGGGCTTGTTTCAAGACACGGCTTAATTGCTTACGCTTCTTCCTTTGATCAAATTGGCCCAATTGCAAAATCAATCTATGATATAAAATTAATAATGAATATTATTTCAGGCCAAGATGAATTTGATAGTACTTGCTCGGCGAAGGATTTTGCATCACAAAAAACATTAACTAGAAAAAAAAGAAAGTTTGCGGTTCTAAAAGAGGCTATAGAATTTAAGGGTATAAATCCAGGAATTAAAAACGAGTTTACCAAAATGGTAGATTCGTTAAGATTAGAGGGGCATCAAATTAGTTACATAAGTTTACCTTTATTAGAATATCTTGTGCCATGTTATTACATATTAACTACAGCAGAAGCGTCTTCCAATCTTTCCCGTTATGATGGGGTAAAATATGGTTATCAACATAATGATGGATTAATAAGTACCACTAGAAGCAAGGGATTTGGAAAAGAGGTGAAACGAAGAATTCTTCTAGGAACCTATGTGTTAAGCGAAGGATATTATGAAGATTTTTATATAAAAGCTCAAAAAATTAGAAGGTTAGTACAGAAACAAACCAATAAAATTTTATCAAAGCACGATTATATTTTGCTTCCAACCACTCCAAATCTACCCTTTAAAATTGGTGATAAAAATATAAGTCCAGTCCAGCGTTATTATGAAGATGTTTTTACTGTACATGCGAATTTATCAGGACATCCAGCGCTATCATTTCCTTTGGGAGAAGTGGAGGGTGGATTTAGGGCTTCCGCTCAAATAATTGGAAATTTTTTTTCAGAAAAGGATATTTTAAATACTACGGAAAATGTTATTTAAACAGCATTATAGACTATATATCATTATTTTGATTATTTTTTTAGGAGATTCAGCTTTATCCCAAAATGAAAGATCTGTGCCAGCATTTTCGGAGGACCATTTTTTATTATATGACACTATGTTTATAGATTTTAATTTACCAGCAATCAAAATGCAAGCAAAGGAAAACTTTGACGAAGATGTTGTTAGATTGAGATTAGACTCTTTAAATAAGTTAACACCCATTAATTTAACATATAATAAGACAGTGGGTCAATTCATCAAATTTTATTTACAACAAAGGCCTGAGCAGGTGTCCAAACTACTTGCACTTTCCGATTATTATTTCCCTGTTTTTGAAGAGTATCTAGATAAAAATACAATGCCACTAGAACTTAAGTACCTTCCTATTATTGAATCTGCTTTAAATCCAAATGCAAAATCTCCTGCGGGAGCTGTGGGTTTGTGGCAATTTATGTATTATACGGCGAAGGAATATGGACTGCGCATAAATTCTTATTTAGATGAAAGAAAAGATATATATAAATCAACAGATGCAGCATGTAGGTATTTAATAAAAGCATATAAGGTTTTCAATGATTGGGAGTTATCACTTGCGTCATACAATTGTGGCAGAGGAAATGTCACTAAGGCTCTTCGAAGGTCTGGGGGTAAACTCAATTATTGGGAGGTTCGACCATTTTTACCCAGAGAAACCAGAAATTATATTCCAGCATTTATTTCTATAGTATATGTGATGAATTACGCGACTCACCATGGTATTTATCCAGACACAAGCTATAATTTTAATCGCTACAAAACGGACTCTGTTTATTTAAAAAAACCAGTAAAAATTTCACACCTTGCAAAGGTTCTAGATATAGATGAAAAAACACTAGAGAAGTTAAATCCAGTTTATAGAAACAAGCTAGTACCTTATAAAAATGGCGAGAAATTTCATGTTATATTACCAGACTATAAATGGGGGGTCTTTTTAAATAATGAAGATAGCATTTATAGTGTTTTAGCAGAAATGGAGGAATTGGAAAATTTAGAATATCCAATTTTTAGTGATATAGAAAAAGTCAAACACGTAGTTAAAAGAGGTGATTATCTAGGTCGAATTGCTCGAATATATAAATGTAAGGTTTCTGACATAATGATGTGGAATGATTTAAAATCCACAAAAATTCGAGAGGGCCAAAAATTGTATATTTATCAAACTATTAAATAGTTGCAAGTTGACAAAAGCACAACAATACATTATTATTTCAATAATTGTTTTCTTCGGAGTGTTTTTTTGGCTGTCAAAATTACAATTACAATCAGAATTGCCAAATGCAATAGGCGACCCATTGGAGCTGGTTGTTGTTAGAGATTCAGATGCCCATACAAATAGATTTTACCAAACTATAAAAAACCTTTTAAATACGGATTTAGGTCCGTCACCTCAGCCAGAAAGCATTTTAAGTATTATTGAAATAGAAAACAACAAATTCACAGGGATATTACAAAGACACCATAATATTCTTATTATCACAAAATCAGATAATTTTAATATTAAATTTGAAAATGATGTGTTTGCAAAGAATCAGACAGTTATAATAATATCATGTAACTCAGAGCATGAATTGATTTCAAATGAAGAAAAAATTCGTCAACTACATGAAGAAATTAAAACTGTTGAAATCAATCGGCTAATTACATCTATTGAAAAGAAAAACAACAATAACTTAAAAAACAAAATTTTAGAGAATCATAATGTCTCCATGCTTGTTCCAAACGGTTTTTTTTTAGCACACCTTGAAAAGGGTTTAACTTGGATACGAAGAGAAACAAATAAGTTAAGTCAGGGGGTTTTTTTAGCTAATATACCCCCAGAAATGGAACAACTTTTTTTCACCCAAACCTCTATTGCTATAGACTCTATGATAAGGCCCCATATATTGGGCCCCATTTCAGGATCTTATATGATTACAGACAAAAATGCTCCAGTAAAAAAAGACACTATTTCTATCAATGGCATAGAGATGATAAAACAGCAATCTTTATGGCGCATGAAAAATGATTTTATGGGTGGTATATATGTAAGTTATATTTTTCATGGATCATCACAAGTAGAACCCTTTATTATATACACTTATTTATATTCTCCGGGGGAACCTAAAAAAACACCATTAATTCAATTGGATGCAATAGTAAGAACTCTTAGCTTTAAAAGCTATAATTAATAGCAAAAATTAAATTTCTTCCAGCAGCACTAACCCCAGAGCCAAAAGTTTTATAGTGAGCATCTAAGATGTTGTCGCATCCAATTTGTAAATCAAAAGAGTTGTTTATTTTATATTTAATATAAAAATTTAACGTCCACCACCCAGGACTTCCCGCCCAATTTTCCTCTCCGTTTACTGTATTTATTAAGGGGGTCTCGTCTATATTGTCTACTCCCGCCTCGTCAAAATCGTTTGCGGGTTTATGGCCCGCATAAAGGCACAGTAGTTTTAGTTTAAATAGATTTATATTTTTGGATATTTCAAATTTTCCAAAAAAAGGAGGGATATGAGCAATGGGACCAGATTCTGATTCATGACTCAATCCTTTGATAATATTAAAATCACCATTTATTTCACATCCCATTAAATTCCCGTAATAGCCAAGGGTGGCCCCATAAATACTTAAGTGACCGTCAATATTCTGATTTGCAAAAGTATATACCGGGATGTCGTCGTATTCAACCATGTTAGCCCAAAATGGGATTCCGTTTACATCTGGGTTTAAATTTATTTTTAGAGAATCTTTTATAATTGCATTTTGAATTTGAGTGTAAAAGCCCACACCATATAATGTAAATTTATTATTAAAGGTTTTGGATATGTAAACTTCTTGAGATAGTGAGTATTCGGGCTTTAGCTCTGCATTGGGAATTGTAAGAATATCCCCCTTTTTAAACACCTTTAACATGTCATCTACATTTGGTGTATGAAAACCTCTTGCTGTTACAGAGCTAATTTTCCATGAATCATTCGGATAGTACAATAACTTAATATTTCCTGAAACAATATGGTTTTTAGATGATAAATTGAGACCCTCAATATTGGCAACAGGCCTGTTCATGGAGTCGGGATATGCTCCTTGAATATGTGAGAATGTGTATCGTATTCCGGTTTCTAATTGTAGCTTATGTGAAAATCTGTGCAAGATGTTACTATAAATTGCTGAACTAAACAGCTTTGACCCCTCTGGGGGATATCGGGTGTCTCCAACTCCCCATGTGTTTTCTCCGTTTGAATCAGCTTCTGAACGCACATTGTTGTAAATAGTTTCAGAGCCAAAGTGTAATTTTTTCTTTCTAAAATTAGTATTAAAACTGTAAACATTGACAGTTTCATATTGATGTGTGGGGGGATCATAATCCGTCCCGTCACCATTTAGATAATTAAGATAATCATCCATATACCATTTGTGTCTGGATTCATTTATTTTTTGGTAGGCAACTATAAATTCAGACTTGTCAAAATAAGTATCAAAACCTGTAAGTTTTAAGCTACTAAATAAACGTTTTTGCGGCCCATAGTAATATGAATGAAATTCTAGGTGTTCTCCAGCAACACATTGGCCAGAATCATCAAAAACACAACCTATATTACCATCATTTAATTTGTCAAATCTAGGGACATTAGAAGAGTTTGAGTATTGAAAATTAGATGTTACTCTCCAATTGGAGTCTAACTTAATTGTAGTTTTGTTAAAAAAATCATATTGACTATACCCTGTTCCTTTTTGTATTTCAGGAGTTTGATTACATTGTATACCATTGTCATCTATGTAGTGATGCACAAGCCCCCAGTCTTCATAGCCATGGGGTCTCCAACTCCCCATTTTAAGATCACCAAAATTTTTAATAGACACGTTGCTTATAGTAGCATAATTAGGTGTCTCATAGCTAGAAAAAAAATTATTTTTTATACCGCTATATGCACTACTGTAAGAAGATGTGACCCCCCCGCTCCATTTATAAGGGTTTCTAAAGTAAACTTCTTTTGTTTTCATACTAATAGTTCCACCCAAGGCATCACTTCCATATAAAACTGAGCTTGGTCCGAATATAATTTCAATATCTTCTAGCATGTTTTCATCAATCGTTATTATGTTTTGTAAGTGGCCAGATCTATAAATTGCATTATTAAGTCTTACACCATCTATCATTAAGAGAACCTTATTAGCTTCAAAACCACGAATATTTGGGCTTCCGCCCCCTAGTTGACTTTTCTGAACACTGATACCCCCCTTTTTTTCTAATAGATCTGCGTTAGTTGCTACGTTTAATTCACGAATTTCAGAATTAGAAATAAAGATTTTTTTTTCAGCAACATTTTTAATATTATCACTGTTTTTACTTTCGTTTAACTCAACAGTATGTAATAGTTTATAACTTTGAATAAGTTGTATTTTAGAGGCAATTAACTTTTTGGTTAATTTTTTTTCCACGTAATTCGGGTGTTGCATTGTCAAGATTTCATTTTTCTTGAATCTACTTAAATTAACAAATCCTTCGGAATTAGAAAGTGCACTTTTAGTCTTTTTGGAATTGAAAACAGCGACATTTGAGATGGGGTTATTTGTTTCATCTAAAATTAGCACTTCTTGCCCTAAAAATTTCATATTAATCAATAATATGCAACATATTAATAACCGACATATCATAAACCCAGTGTTTTTTTTAATATTTTATCAAAAATCATACCAATTTAAATTAATTCTTTAATCACTTCTATTGATTTTAGAGACCTTAGGCTGGAAAGATGTGTTGAGATATATTTTATAATATACTTAAAAACAGAATCATTCATCCGGGGGCTTATTTCATAGTCTTTTAAATCATCAAATTCCATCTCACATAGTTTTTTAATTACTGTGCTTTCTGAGGCGGGCACTACGAACTTACTATGCATATTAGTGTTTTCATATGGAACAAAAACCCCATCTTGGATATTTAACAAACAAGAGTTGCTGTTCGAAATTATTGGGTTAATACCAGCGATTTTACAAAACTTCATTAAAAATAAATTTATAAAACCCTTATAGTTAGAGTTTGTTTTATCTAACCAAATTAAACTATTTACAACGAAGTCATATAGTTCGATGTTTTTTTCCGTTAATAGTTGGCTTAAAATTTCACATAATATAATGGATGTGTTAAGTTTTTGATTATTAAAAATTAAATCAGCATATGCATATTCGACCGAAGACTCTTTAACGTAATACAGAGATCTATTATTAGAATGTTTATATGTAATGTCAGCAATTGTTAGAAGTTGAGAAAGAATAATTTGTTCTTTAGTTTTTCTAACTATCAAGCCAATTACGCCAAAATCACGAGTATATATATTTGCAATAAACTTAGAGTCTTTATACTTAGTGACCCTTAGAACAATTCCTTTAGATGTTTTAAACATTGAAAAACTAATTGTATATGAGGACTTTTTTAACTACACTTTTATCAAACAGATCATCTACACACAAAAATAGGTAAACACCAGTAGAGACATTTCTTCCGTCAAAATTTTTCCCGTTCCAAGTAGCGGTGCCCCCCAGTGAAAATGTTTCAAATACCAAATTCCCAGCAATATCCGTTATTTTAACGTTTGTATTATCTTTTAAGCCAGAAATTACAATCTCCCCCCAAAAGTCTTTTGGAACAGGATTTGGGAAAACTGTTACATTGTCAAATTCTTCTCTTGAGCGAGTTGCGTTAGCTCTATATGAGCATAGACCCCGGCCTGTAACAAAAAAAACTTCCCCAGTGTTGTTTAAAATTGAAACATCAGAAACCATGTTGTCTAATAGCAAGCTATTTTCTTTTGTGAAGTGTAAGATTTCTTCTGTCCCGTCTTCGGACATTAAAAAAACCCCGTTATTGCTGGTGGCTACCCATTTTCGATTAGCACCATCAACTTCTATATCCAAAATATTGGTGTTTTCAAAAAGTCGCTCTACATAGCCATCAGTGGTTTCAATTAATATGTAGTCGGCATTATAGTTACTGTTGAAAACACTATTTGTGTTAAAACATACTGATAAACCCTGTGCTGTTCCAACCCACATTACCCCATCATGATCTTCCGCAAAACAATTTACAGTTTGACTTGCTAATCCATTTAGTGTCCCAAGCTTTTTTGATATCATCCCCCCCCCCTGCTCTTTAGCGACAATTAAACCCTCATTTCGAAGCTGGATCCAGTACTGATTGTTTTTTGTACACACTATATCTCCAGACATTGAGCTAGTTGATAGATTTGGTATAGTAAATTGTTGCCACTCATTATTGTAAAATCTTACGAGTGGCTTTTCTGCCTGACTGTTTGTTATCCATAAAACATTATTGTTGTCATAGTCTAGTCCCCCAATTCTAATCCACCCCTTCTCATTGGCGCTTTGCAACAAGCTATTTTCAGTATTATACACATTAACAAGAGAATCATCAATAATCTCTAAAAGACCACTATTCCATGTTCCAACAAAATATCGATTTTCATCTACAGGGTCTCCAGACAGGGTAATTGCATCGTAAATATTTAGGTCGACAAGTTGATTTGATTGAGACCACATGTAATTTTTGTAGAGGGATAGTTCTTGATAATTATATGTGTTATTCCAAGAAGAGGTAATTCCGCCGTGTGTAAACAGAATACTATTTTCATGTGCAAAAATGGAACCTTGGTCTATTGCCGCCGGCCCATTTGGTGCGATTATACTTATTTCTCTTAAATCATACCAACTGTTTTTGCCTCTTATTAAGCCAAATTTTTCGCTTCCAAGAAATACCATTTGATTATTAGCGTAGTCTTCAGATAATACAGCACTTTTTATATTTGTAGCTGTGTTTAGGTCGTTGATTTCACTCGTGTTTTTGGATAAAAGGTTTTTTAGACTGTGCTGATCAAAACAATCCTTTCCACATTCTCCCAGGACAATAACTTTTTCTGTGAAATTATCGTTGGTAACGGTTACAGCATAATTTGTGTTGGTATTATATTTTAAGTCAATCATTTCTCCAGGTACTTCAGAGTTAACTACAAAAAGATTTAGAGATGGCGAGAAAGGCTCAGTATAGGCGATTGTATTAAATTCAAAAAAATTATATTTGACCCCATTGTTCAAGGGAATATCCATTTTTTCATAATCCAAATCTGTGCCAATTGACAGTCTTTTACCTCCATTTTCTTTTAGATCAACGCCATCTACTTGCACAATAGAAACTTCCTCAAGGCTTATAATATAATCATTATCCCCCTGACCAAAAGAAATTCTTGAATCCCTTTGCCATACAGAAAAATCTAATAAATTATCATTTTTATTGGCATAATATAATCCACTACTTGTTCCTACAAATACTTTATTAGCTAGAAAATTATCAGCGGGAGTATAAATGGAATCATCAAAGACAAAGCTTTCAAAAACAGTTGTATTAATTCCGTTGTTAGAAAAATAACAAGTTTCTTTGATTTCGCTTTTTTCAATATCTAAAATAACCAAACCAAAGAGACATGACAGATAAGCAAGATTATCATCAACAAATATATGGTTGATAGTTTTTTCAGAAAGGGTGTTAGTCATATTTATATATGGGATATTTATAACACTTCCATTTGTTCGTAAATCAATATTACCGTCTCTATAGCCGATAATCAAAAGATTGTGTTCAGGACTGTGTGCAAGTGCAGAAATGTCCATAGACGATAGACCATTAAGAACAGAAAAAATTTCTATTCCGTAGTCATCACGATCATATGCATATAAATTAGATTTTGTGCCAACATAAATAATATTATCTACCTCTAACACTGTGTTAGCATTAGAATAATTAAGATGTATATCCCATTGCCCTACCGGAACCTGAGATGTAGACTGGAATGATAAAGCAATAATTAAAAAAAATATGTAAAAAACCCTCATTATAACTTATTTTCAAATATAACGAATATCTTTACTATTTTGGTATTTTTGGCACGCCATATATGGCCCTGTAGTTCAACTGGATAGAATAGCAGATTTCGGCTCTGCTGGTTGCAGGTTCGAATCCTGCCAGGGTCACAAACTTCTTTTCATAGTTTTTCATAATTTTACAACTACATCTAAAATAAACCCCTTTTATGAAAAAAAATAAAAGCACCATGAAAAAACTATTACTCCCTCTTATTATTCCTTTTTTAATTTTTGGGCAAGATGACAATGATTTTTTATGCTTGGACGGTATGAATAACCTTTTACAAGAACAAAGTCAATATCCAGGATGTATGGACATGAATGCTTGTAATTATGAGTATTGGGCTACAGAGGATGATGGTAGTTGTTTATATCCTGGAGATTCATATGTATGTTGTATTACTGCTATAGCGGGTTGCTGTACATATAATGAAAATTGTCAGGAAAATTGTGATTGGAATTGGGAATTTGGAAGTGAATGTGGTAACACTTCGATAGACGAATTTATGAGTCCTAAAAGACTAATTAAATCGATTAATATTTTAGGGAAAGAAACGACTAACAAAGGTTTCCAATTAAACATCTATGATGATGGCTCTGTGGAGAAAAAATATATTGTAAAATAATCAACAGGCTGGGATAATCTTGTATATCTAATTCTTGCTGGGTTATAATTCATAATTTTTAAGATAAAACCACTATATTTGAGCTATGAATAAATTGCTACTTATATTATTTTCTATAGTCCATTTTTGTATTTATGCTCAATGTGTTTCTGGGGACTGTGTAAATGGACAGGGTGAATATAGATATAAAAACGGCACTTACACAGGAAGTTTTATAGATGGGGGATTAACAGGTAATGGTGTTTTTAAAAGCAAAAAAGGCTACATATATTCTGGGGATTGGACTCAGGGGGTTAAGAATGGAATAGGTAGAGAGAGCTTTAAAAGAGGTCACACTTATGAAGGCGAATTCACATCTAATTTAAAGAATGGTAAGGGCACAGCCTGGCTTCCAAACACAAAGTTCATGGAAGAGATAGTTTATGTTGGCGAGTGGATTGATGATGTAATTTGTGGTGAAGGCGAACTAAGCTACAATAGAGAAGTTAAATATGGTAGATTAAAAAAGTTAGAAAAAAACACATTAAGCGGCACCTTTATTAATGGAGTTTATCAGGGAAGATTAACAGAAGAGTATGATGATGAAATTATTTGGTCTTCATTTGGCTTAAAGTCAGGAGATTTTAAAAGTTTCAAGCAGTTTTCGGAAAGAGAATATAAAAAGTTAAAAAATCCCGCATCCATCGAAGGCTCCATTATTCTTTCATGTGAATGTGTTGCTGGGGTTTCAATTTTTGATGCAACATCAATTTTTCGCAAAAAGTTATCTTGGTGGGGCAACTCTATACCGCCTACAACAAAATCAACAATTTTAAACACTCGCCAACGAGAATTCGATATTATTGAGTGGCATGCTAGAGAACTGGAGATTGAGTTAAATAAACAGAAATTAGCTTGTAATAATGAGTCTGTTCTTATCGCTTGGAGTGCACTTAATCTAAAAGAAAAAGAGTGCAATCAGATTAGAAAATTATACAGGTCAGAAACAGCCTGGAATCCTAAAAAGGGGGGGGCCATTAAAAACCCCGTGCCTCAACAAAAGTGGAATAATAAAATTCAAAAAAATTTAGATAAAACAGAAAAGAAACGCCAAAAAATACAGCTTAAAATAAGGAAAAGATTAGAAAAAAAAGATGATGTTTTATGTATAAGTGGATCTTTAAACCCCATAACTTTACCCCAGAAGGTTATTTCTAAAGAGGAGCCAGAAGAAAAGAAAAAGGTTAGAAACCCTATAGAGCTTAGGTTCGTAAGGAATAATCAATTATACTAGAAGCTTAGCACTTTACAATAATAAAAAAAAATTAAAATTTAATAAATTAGTAGCTATGAGGTATTATTTATATTTATTTATTGCAATTCCAATTATTTCGTTTTCTCAAATACAAGTTAACGAGATTTTTGCTGATAAAGGAGAGTGTTGTTTAGACGACTCTCTAGAAACAGAGGATTTTTTAGAGATTATTAATATAGGTTCTGCCCCAGTAAATATTGCTGGGTATTATTTTGGTGATCAAGATGGAGGCAGTATAATCCCCTCGGGATATCCTGAAATTACCACAATAAGCAGTGGTCAGGTGTTGTTGCTTTGGTATGATAATGATCCAGAACAAGGACCTCTTCATATTGATGCTAAATTAAATAATGATGGTGAAACTATTTTGGGTATCAATACTGATGGCGATACAATTATCAATATTAACTACACGGCTCAAATAGAAGATGTTTCGTATGCAGCTTTTCCCGATGGTTCTATTTATAATGTTGGGTGGGCTTTAACTATGTGTCCAACTCCAGGAGAATTTAATGAGGATTGCCCACTGTTAGAGGGCTGTACCAGTACTAATGCTTATAACTATAATCAAGATGCTACAGTTGATGATGGATCTTGTTTGTTTGAAAGTATTTCGGGTGTTATTATTAATGAGTATTCGGCGGCTAATTGTGAGCTAGATGGTAGTGATTGTGGCGACTACGAGGACTGGATTGAGTTATATAATAACTCTAATAATGCTATTGATCTTGCAGGATATTATTTAAGCGATAAAATTGATAATATTACCAAATGGCAGTTTTCGAGTTCCATAGTTATTGAACCTAATTCATATTTAATTATATATGCTTCAGGTTTAGATCCAACCCTGGAGACCTCCAACACAAATACTAGTTTTAAATTAACTCAGACAAGATCTTCAGAGTATATTGTTTTAGCTGATAGTAATGAACAAATATTAGATTACAAAAAGCTTGATCGTCATCAACTAACTCATTCATGGGGTCGTGATGATGATTTTGAGTGGAGGGTTTATGAAAATTCAACTCCAGGCGGTGAAAATGGATCATCGGTTGCCTATAATAACTATGTTGATGCCCCCATGTTTAATATAGAGTCGGGATTTTTTAACAGTGCGGTTGAGATTGTTTTGTCTTCAAATGATTCAGACGTTGAAATTTATTATACACTTGACGGCTCTTTCCCAGACAATAATTCAAGTACTTATACTGGACCTATTACAATTAACAACACAACTGTTATTCGTGCAATTGCTATTTCACAGGACCCAAATTTCTTATCTAGCTTTTCGGAGACAAACACGTATTTTATTAACGATTCACACACTGTTTATGTGATATCAATTGCTGGTGATGAGGTTGATGATTTAATTAATGGAGATTATGGTAATAGACCCGTTGGTTCTTTTGAAATATTCGATCAGAACGGTGAGCTCATTGATGAGGCAGTCGGAGAATTTAATAAGCACGGTAACGACTCTTGGGCATATGCCCAAAGGGGAGTTGATTATATCATTAGAGATCAGTATGGCTACAACCATGCAATTAATGATAAATTATTTACCACCAAAAATAGAGAGTCTTTTCAAAGATTAATTTTGAAAGCTGCAGCCAATGACAATTACCCCTTTACATTTGGTAACCCGGCACATATTAGAGATTCTTATGTTCACTCTCTCTCACAAATTGGGGGTTTGAGAATGGATGAGCGTTCACACGAGTCATGTGTTTTATATGTTAATGGCGAATACTGGGGTGTTTATGACGTCAGAGAAAAGGTAGATGATTTGGATTTCCTGGAGTATTATTATGATCAGGGTGAAGGTTATGTAGATTTTTTAAAAACATGGGGCAACACATGGGTTGAATTTGGAAATAATGCAACCAATGATGAATGGGACAATTTAGTTGATTTTATTACTGGTAATGATATGTCAGACCCTGACAATTACGAATACGTCAAGAGTGTATATAACACAGGAAGTTTAATAGATTATTTTATATTAAACTCATATGTTGTTGCTATGGACTGGTTGAATTGGAACACCGGCTGGTGGAGAGGACGTAATCCCGAGGGGGATAAAAGAAAGTGGAGGTATATTTTGTGGGATATGGATGCTACTTTTGATCATTATGTTAATTATACTGGAGTGCCAGATACAAGCTCAGACGCAGATCCTTGCGACCCTGAAGAATTGGGTGATCCAGGTGGACAGGGGCATGTGCCTATTTTAAATGCTTTATTTGATAATGAAGATTTTGAGGCCAGCTATATTAATAGATATGCAGATTTGTCTAATACTATTTTTAGTTGTGATTTTATGATTGGCCATTTAGATAGCCTAATTAATATCATTGCCCCTGAGATGCCAAGACACATTGAAAGATGGGGGGGCGACTATACTGAATGGGAAGAAAATGTTCAGATTTTAAGAGACTTTATTTTAGACAGGTGCTCTGATGAATTTATTGAGGGCATGGAGGAATGTTATGATGTTGAGGCTGTAGATTTAACTATTATTATCGAGGGTGAGGGTGAGGTGTCAATTAACACAATTGATATAGAAACGGCTGACAGTCCTTGGACGGGTATTTATTATTCGGGGCTTCCAGTTGAGCTTGAGGCTACTTCTTCTAGTGATGAATTATTTAATTTTTATTGGGAAGTGATTGATGGCAATGTGAATCTAGATGACCCTACTGACCCAAATTTAGTGTTTGATATAAATGGTCCCGTAACAATTATTGCCTATTTTGATGCCTGTGCCTCTGTTCCCACAAACGATATAATTGGCCCCACATCTGTTGAAAGTGGTTCGATTTGGCAATATACCTTTCCTTCTGAGTTTACCAACACATCTGAGTGGAGTGTTTCGGGGGGAGAAATACTTTTTACATCTTCTTCAGAAAACACGATAGGAATCGAGTGGAATTATGGGACAGGAGAGGGGCAAATTGTGCTCACACAGTTCAACTCACTAGGAGAGTTAGAATGTTTGTATGTGAATATTCAAATTGAAGAGGTTGCTCCAATTAATACTTCTGAAATGTCTCAATCAGAAAACCTAATAGTTTATCCAAATCCTGTAGGCTCTGAATTAAATATTATAATAAGCTCTAAAAATGTCGAGACTATTGGTGTGTACGATATGTCGGGTAAAACAATTTACCTGAATCAGTCCCCTTATTTTGACAGCCCGGGCAGGCTAGTGGTTGACGTTAGTGGGTTTAATTCAGGCGTTTATTTTTTAGCCGTTCAAACAGTTAGTGGAGTTTTAATTGAAAAAGTATCAGTAAAAAACACCCCATAAATATCTGGTTTTCAGATGTTTATAAAAAAAACAAGATTAGAGGGTCTTTTTTTGCGTGTTAATCAAATCACTTTGCTGAGGGTTGGAAATGCCCGCATTTTAAATTAACAGGTTTGAGGTGTTCCATGTGGAACATTACCGACCCATATAAACTAATAGTACGCTAATGTCTGAAGGTGAGACACCAGAAATTCTTGAGGCTTGTCCGATTGTTTTGGGTTTTATTTTTTTAAGCTTTTCTCTCCCCTCGCTAGAAATAGATTTAATTTTTTCAAAATTAAAATCAGGAGGGATTTTTATTGACTCAAGTCTGTTGAATTTTTCAACATTTTCTTTTTCTTTTTCAATGTAGCCGGAGTACTTTATCAGAATTTCAGCCTCCTCTATAGCCTCTAAGTCTATTTTATTTTTTTGGAAAAATAATTTAAATGCATCAGCGTTTTTAATGTCTTTAAACTTAATATTCGGGCGAGATAAAAGTTTTGCAAGCCTGGTGTTTCTCGAAATAGTGCTTTCCCCCAGACTTTCTAGATATGGGTTAATTTCGTCGGGTCCTATATTCTTAGAGCTTAGGGTGTTTAAAATTTCTTTTATATAGTTGGTTTTATAGTCTAGTCGATCTATTCTTTTTTGAGACGCAAGTCCAATTTTTTTTGCAATTGGCGTAAGCCTAATGTCGGCATTGTCCTGTCTTAGCAGTATCCTGTATTCTGCTCTAGATGTAAACATTCTATATGGTTCGTCTGTGCCCTTTGTGACGAGGTCATCAATGAGTACGCCAATATATGCTTCATTCCTTTTTAAAATAAATGCGTCTTTTTTATCAATTTTAAAGGCCGCATTTATTCCGGCAACCAGCCCTTGACAGGCAGCTTCTTCATAGCCCGTAGTCCCGTTTATTTGCCCCGCAAAAAACAAATTACTAATTAATTTAGTTTCTAATGTGTGGTAAAGCTGTACAGGTGGAAAATAATCATATTCAATCGCGTATCCGGGTCTAAATAACTTTACATTTTCAAATCCTGGAATTTTTTTTAGGGCATCGTTTTGGATATTTTCAGGAAGAGAGGTCGAAAAGCCGTTAACATAAATTTCACAGGTTTCTCTTCCCTCTGGTTCAATAAATATCTGGTGACGATCCTTGTCTTTAAATCGTGTAATCTTGTCCTCTATAGAAGGGCAGTATCTTGGACCCAAGCCCTCTATTGAGCCATCAAATAGAGGCGATTTTTCAAACCCTTGCTGAAGTATTTTGTGCACTTCTTTGTTGGTGTAGCTTATATGGCAGGGGATCTGATTGGTGATTTTATACTCATTCAGAAAGCTGAAGTTTTTGGGTTTAGTGTCTCCCGAATCCTTTTCAAGTAAATTAAAATTAATAGATCGTCCATCTACTCTAGGGGGTGTTCCTGTTTTCATTCTTCCGGTTTTAAAGCCAGCTTTTTTTAGTGCTTCTGAAATTCCATATGATGCAGACTCACCAGACCTTCCTCCTTTGAATTTTTTTTGCCCTACATGTATTTTCCCATTTAGAAATGTGCCGTTCGTTAGTATCACGCATTTTGCTTTTATGGTCATTCCCAGTGCGGTTTTTATAGCTGTGATTTTTTGATTTTTAATCACCAGATCAATCACCATGTCTTGCCAAAAATCTACATTTTCTATACTTTCTAGTTTCAATCTCCATTCTTTTGCAAACTCCATTCTATCGCTTTGCGCTCTTGGGCTCCACATCGCAGGTCCTTTAGATTGGTTGAGCATTTTGAACTGAATCATGGTTTTGTCTGTAATTTCACCAGAAAAACCACCTAAAGCATCAATCTCTCGGATTATTTGACCTTTAGCAATTCCCCCCATCGCTGGGTTGCATGACATTTGTCCAATAGTTTGCATATTCATGGTGACAAGCAAAGTTTTTTTACCCAAGTTTGCACCAGCAGCTGCAGCTTCACAGCCAGAATGGCCGCCACCAACTACGATAATGTCATAATCTCTAGAGAACATATTATTTTAATAACTTTATATAGTTGTTTTCTTTTTTTCTCATCACTGCTTTTTCTTTTTCTGAGCTGTCTTTATATCCAATTAAGTGTAAGACGCCGTGAATCATCACTCGTTGTAATTCTTTTGCAAATATAGTTTTATATGTAATTTTATTTTCTTTTACTCTTTCAATACTAATGAAAACATCTCCAAAAATAGCATTGTCTTTATTGTTTAGTATTGTTTTTGGGGGCGTATGTTTAAATGATATTACATCTGTTAGGTATGTTTTTTTTAAATATTTTTGATTAATAGATTGCAGATATTTGTCGGAACAGAAGATAAAATTTAAACACCCCAGGTCCCGGTTTTCTTTAAAAACACATTGTTTTATCCAATACTTAGCAGGCAATTGATGTTTGCAGTTTTTAACATCTTCAAAAAAATAATTTACCCGATTCATTATAAGTTTTTATTGTAAAATTTTATTAAAATATTGATCAACTTTTTCTTGATAAAATCTATTTATGTTTGGCGGCTGGGTTTTTATCATTTCATGTTGTTTTAACTTTTCCAGCTCATATTTTTCACGTACATCTTGAATAATTTTTTCAAACTCCGTCAGGTTTGTTTTTGACTCTCTTTTTTCATCTTCACCCTGTTCTCTCATTGCATCTTCGATTTCAATAAGTTTAGTTAAAATTTGCTTTTGTCTATTTAGAGATTCAAGAGTTATTCTTTTATTTGCAATGTCTTTTTCTGTTTCTTTCATCTCTTCAATAGCATTGCTTAATTTACCCATTGTGTCTTTGTTTTGCACATCTTTTTTTAATTCTTCTAGTGAATTACGTATTAATTCTTGTCTAGCTAGCATTTCTACTAGTTGTTTAGATGTGCCGCCTTTCTGCATGTCGTTTTTTTGTCCCTGTTCCAATTGTTTTTTTAAATTTTTTAAATGTTGATTCAATTGCTCTTGCATTTTTTTTAGGTCTCCTGGTTTTGGCGATCCTTTTCCAGGCTTTTCACACTGCTGAGTGCTAGGAAGGTCACTGGCCATCTCTTGTTGCATGCTTTCTAATATACCGGATAAAATAACAGCTAAGTTATTGGCGGAGGTCATAACAAACTGCTGCTCTTGCACGGCTTTTAGTGTTTGTCTTTCTCTTAAGTGATCTATTGCTGAACTGGTTTTTTTGTCAATAGCGTTGATTTCCCTATTTACCTTAGAAGATATTTGGGGCACACGCTTACTTAATGCAAAAAGCGAGTCTTCAATTATACTTGCAGCATCTCTTAGGTCTTGTTGGTTATGCATTAAATCTATGTATTGTGGGTCGTTTTTATTTATTTCTTGAAATGATAATAGTATGTTCTCTTCTTCAAGAGAAAAATACACTAGATTTTCTAAAATTTGTCTTAGCACCTCCATATCTTCATAGTTTTTAGTTTCATTATTTTCTTTTTTCATGTTATTAAATAAATCTGCCAATTCCATTAATTTTTGAGCAGTTTTTTGTTGTGTTTTACTAGCTCTTTTTTTATTTTTCTTTTCTAATTGACCCGCCCCTTCTTTAAGTTCTTCGTTGACCTCCTCTTCTTGCTTTTTTGTGTCTAAGATGTCTTGCTTATTTTCCAACTTTTGATTTAAATACTTTAATGTTTGTATATCATTTTGGATGTTCTTAAAATGATCAACATGTTCTTGTTGAAGAGGAAGTTTTTCGTGTACTCCTAAACTATCTAAAGATAAACTTAATTGTTTATTGCTAAGATTCTGTAATTGTGAAATAATGTCTTCTAATTGTTGCTCAAACTCTACCTGTTTGAGGATTTCTAAATTTCGATCAAGCTCCTTCTCTAGGTCTTCGTTAGATAATTGTAGGTCTTGTATTTTTTGTTGTAAATCATCTTTGTTTAATTGATCTTTCAAATCATTCAATTCTTGATATAAATTTTTGATTTCTTCAGGCATAATTTCATTAAAAAGTTTTTCTAGCTGTTGCTGTTTTTTGATCATTTCTTCACTAGGATTTGTTAATGAGTTTAATTTGTCAAAATTATTTTTTGTTTCTTTTTTTAACTCTGTGATTTGTGTTTCGATTGCTTTTTGTTTTTGAAGGATATCCTCAAGTCTTTTTCGATCTCTCCAGTCTAATGAGTCTTTTTCAATTAGTCTTTTCTCAAACTCTGTTAACTCTTTTTTTAAATCAGCTAGCATATCCATTTCAGATTGAATAGACGTTTTAACATCATCAGTTTTTTTAGCAAACTCATGTTTTATTTCTTGGTGTGTAGGTATGTTTAAAATGACCAACTCACTGGTGGTAGACTTGTATCCATTAATTCGATCATTGTCACTTACTTTTAAATAGCATTTAATCGTTTGGCCTGGCTGAGCGAGGGTTTTAACTATATCAATATTATGCATGAAAGACTGTGATGTTAATTCGTTGTTTATGACGATAGTATCAGTTATAATAGTTCCTGCCTCAACTATTTCACCATAAAATATTAAGCTAGAAAAACCATAGTCATCACGAATTAAACCAGAAATTAAAGATTCATTTATGTTGGGGTCTTCATTTAGTTCAAGCTGAATAATTGGATACGCGTCTTTAATGATTTTTATATTATAAAAAGTTGTATCAACAAAATATGCGTGTTCATTGGCAAGGGAGATTGTGTATTCAGAGTCTTTGTTCAGTATCTTCTTTAAAGAATAATCATTGTTTTGAACTTTTTTTAATGAGATATTTTGATTATTAATTTTAAATTGAATACTGTCCGTGTGTAATGTTGTTATACGCCAATTTACGAGACTTCCCTCAGGAATATTAATAGCTCCCAGGTTCTTTATTTGTTGAACAGGAAAGTCTGTATGTTTTGGGGGAGTAATCGTCAAAACAGCATTTTTAATTTCAGGTCTTGCTAGAACTTGTATACTATATTCTTTTGAAAACTCGTTGTTGGCAGAAAAATAATATACAATGTTTTTTTGCACATTATTGAATGTGTGTGAATAATGGTCGGCAGATATTTTTTTTAATTTTTTAATTTTATTATTGTAATTAATAAATACTTCTTTGGGTCTTTCATCACCATATATTTCTACATTTAAATTAACATTATCTTTTTCTACAACTTCGATGGTGTCAGATATTAATTTAAAATAAAAGGGGGCGGGCTTTATAAATTCACTATTATAGTTAATAATTCTATGTGTACTTTCAGATATCATGCTCCTATTGCCAGAAATAAAAATTACTAAAATAACACTCAATGGCCCTAATAGGTATTTGCTGTAGCTTAATGTTTTTTTCCAATCAATTGCGTGGTGAAAGGGTGTTAGTTCAATTTCTTTAATTTTTTGATCAATACTGGCTTGAATTATCTCTGCATTACCAGCATCAATATCACTTAGTTCTAAAATATTAGTTAGTTTGTCTGCAACATCACCAAAATATTTTCCAATAATTACAGCGGCTTCTTTATGTGTTAATCTGTCGGTGAGCTGTAACATTTTAAAAAGGGGGTTTAATATAAACCAAACACACACTATGATGGTGAAAAGTAAATATGACCAGAATAAAAAGCTTCTAATAAACCCATTAAAAAACCCATAGTGTTCAATGACGGCAAGTGTTATAAGTGCTGAAACTAATCCTAATATTGAATAGATGACACCGCGGAGCATTTGGTTTTTGTAATACTCCCGGATAAATAAATTTAATTTTTTAAGAAGCGCGGCGTAGTTCTGGTTCATATATGCAAAAATAGTAATAAAGACAAATTGAGGATGTTATGATTTAATTATATTTGTCTTTTCCACTTCCAGTTAACATTAATTATGAGTTTAGAAAAAAACAATATTAGAGTGCGATTTGCCCCTAGTCCAACAGGCCCCCTGCATCTAGGGGGGGTTAGAACCGCTCTATATAATTTTTTATTTGCGAGAAAACATAAGGGCAAGTTTATACTTAGAATTGAAGATACTGATCAAAAAAGATTTGTAGATGGTGCTGAAAAATATATTCTAGACTCATTAAATTGGTGTGGTTTAAATCCAGATGAAGGCCCGGGCTTAGGCGGTAGCTTGGGTCCATATAGGCAGTCTGAAAGAAAAGAAATATATTCTTCATTTGTTCAGCAGCTAATAGAGTCAAAGCATGCATATTATGCTTTTGATACACCAGAAGAATTAGATTCAATGAGAGCTAAGATGAAGTCGTCAGGCGTTCAATCACCAACCTATAATAATATTACCCGGGAAAGCATGAAAAATTCTTTAACTCTTCCATCTGAAGAAACCGCGAGGTTAATCGATTCTGGTGAAAAGTATGTTGTGCGCATAAAGATGCCAAGAAATCAAGAGATTAAGTTTGAAGATTTGGTTAGAGGTTGGGTAAGTGTAAATACAAACCATATTGATGATAAAATAATTTATAAATCAGATGGCATGCCAACTTATCACTTAGCTAATGTTGTGGATGATTATTGCATGAAAATAACTCATGTTATCAGAGGCGAAGAGTGGTTGCCTTCAGCCCCACTGCATATTTACTTATATGATTGTTTTGGATGGCTAAATTCTGCTCCTAAATTTGCCCATCTTCCATTAATTTTAAAGCCAGACGGAAATGGTAAGCTTAGTAAACGAGATGGTGATAGGCTTGGTTTTCCCGTGTTTCCAATAGAATGGAATTCGCCTGAGGGGGAGGTTTTTCCAGGCTATCGTGAAGAAGGGTTTTCAAACGAAGCTTTTGTAAACATGCTGTCTTTTTTAGGTTGGAATCCCGGTACAGATCAAGAAGTTTTTAATATGACGGAATTGATTACAGAATTTTCTTTGGCGCGCGTAGGAAAATCGGGTTCAAAATATGACTATGCTAAAACTAAGTGGTTTAATCAACAGCATTTAAGACTTCGGTCAGATTTAGAGTTGTTTGAAATGATGATGGCAAAAGATGATACAGTTTTAAGTAGGTTTTCAAAAGAATATATATTAAAGATTATTTCACTAGTTAAAGACAGGGCTGTATTTGCAACAGACATATTAGACGAGGCGGCTTGTTTTTTTACTGAAAAGGTTCATTTTGAAGAGTTGTCAGTTGAGAAAAAGTGGAATCAAAACATGGTTCCTCACTTGAATAATATATTAGACTTATTGACTTCGCTGGATGATTTTACGAATGAAGATATTGAAAGAGTATTTAAAGAGTACTTGCAACTAAATAATTTAAGTTTTGGAAAAATTATGCCAATGCTAAGAATAGCAATAACAGGAAAAATGGCAGGGCCTTCATTATTTGTAACTATGGAGCTTCTAGGCTTGAATAAAGTGCAAAAGAGAGTTAAACACGCTATAAATACAATTTTGTAATGGGTAGAATTTTAATTCGGGATTTAGCCACATACAGTTATCATGGTTGCTTTGAAGAGGAAAATAAAATCGGAGCAAACTATAAATTGAATATTTGGGTAGATGGCGATTTCTCAAAAGCAGAAAGCACAGACTCTTTAATTGATACTATTGATTACGTAGAGCTTGCTGATTTGGCAGCAAAAGAAATGGCATCTCCGTCTAGGTTGATTGAGCATGTAGCAGATAGAATTTTGTCAAAGATACTTTCTCGATGGAGCCAGATAACACTCGCAGGCTTGACAATCATTAAAGTTTCTCCCCCCATGAATGAGTTTGTTAAATCTGTTGAATATACTATTGAGAAAAGACAAGCATAGCATATTATTTCAACTTTTATAAGTTTTTAGTATGTTTGCAATCTAATTTAGGTCGGATGGCCGAGTGGCTAGGCAGTGGTCTGCAAAACCATCTACACCGGTTCGAATCCGGTTCCGACCTCTTTTATGGTTATTTTTTACTTACCAAGAACCGGTAAAGAGTAGACACACCATTTTAGCCCTTTACTAAAGCTCTTATTTTTTGATACTAAAAAAGTTATTAACAAAAAATTAACAAAATTCCATTGTTTTTTAATTTAAAATAATTAACTTGAAGGCGTAGGATTACCCCCATATTGTGTTCGTTTTCCTGCACCAATTATTATAACATTTTGATTATCAGCCTATTAGGGTATGCTGGTGGTCTATTTATTGTATTTAAAAATGAAAGATAAATTTATACCCCAAATTCTTAAAAATTAGTAGCTATGAAAAATTTAATTTTTATGAGACTTCTGTCTCTATTCGTTTTTTTGTGTTGTTCTTTAGGTTTTTCCCAAGATTTTGATTACACAATTACAGATGCCAACATGACAGTTCAGGTTGGTGCCGATGTATGTGCTTCTGTGATGGAGCCAGGCGATCTTCTAGGAGCCTTTTTTACTAACCCTGATGGTGACTTGCAAAATGCCGGTTATCTTTCATTTGAAGGGGATCAACTTGCAGTTGCGGTTTGGGCATCAGAATCAGGGCTTGATAATGGTTTCGCTCCTGGTGATGATATTCAGTGGGCAATGTATGACACTTCTGAACAAACAACAGTTCTTTTAGATTCAGAGATGAGCTCAACTCCGCCCTTTTCATCATCATTTGTTGCGAATGGTTTTGGACAAGTTCTTTCCCTTGCAGTTGCAGCTAGTGGTGGTTGTGATGATGACGATGCATCTATGACGCCAATGGATTGTGCAACAGCAGTTGCGGTCTTTGGTTGTGATGGCACGTGGAACGGAATGACGGTTTCCGATGGTTGTCCAGTAACTTGTGATGCTTGTGGTGGTGATTCAGGCCCAGTTTTAGGTTGTACAAATGAAGACGCTGATAACTATAATCCTTCTGCTACTGAGGATGATGGTACTTGTGTGATTTCAGGATGTATGTGTGACATTGCTTATAATTACAATTCTTCTGCTACTGAGGATGATGGCACATGTCTGGTATTATCTGGAGGATGTGGTGATGCTACTGCACTGAACTATTCAGGTGATGATTGTACTAATGCTGCCTTTGTTGCTAATGATTGTGAATTTGAGGCACCAGAACCGGGGCCAATGGAATATACAGTTACAGATGCGAACATGACTGTGCAAGTGGGCGCAGACGTTGTAACTATAAACAATGAAGCTCCTCCAGTAGGTTCTTTATTAGGCGCGTATTATACAAATGATAATGGTGAGTTACTAAATGCGGGTTATTTACCATGGACTGGTGATCAATTGGCAGTGGCAGTTTGGGCATCAGAATCAGGGCTTGATAATGGTTTCGCTCCTGGTGAAGCAATTACCTGGGTTCTTCAAATAGGTGATGATCTTTTTGTTGCCGACGATGTAATAATGAATACTACTCCACCTTTCTCAGAAACATTTGTTGCTAACGGATTTGGTCAAATCCTTAGTGCAGAATTCTCAGGTGAGTTTACTGCAGACACTCCAGGTTGTACAGACGATACAGCATGTAACTACGACGATTCAGCTACGGATGATGACGGTTCATGTACATTTGCAGCAGAAAATTTTGACTGTGACGGCAATTGTACTGTAGATGTTGACTGTAATGGTGAGTGTGGCGGTGACGCAGTAGTAGATAACTGCGGTACTTGTGATAATGATGCTTCAAATGACTGTACACAAGATTGTGCAGGTGAATGGGGCGGTGACGCAGTAGTAGATAACTGTGGTACTTGTGATAATGATGCTTCAAATGACTGTACACAAGATTGTGCAGGTGAATGGGGCG
>NZUB01000019.1 GCA_002696965.1 Flavobacteriales bacterium
CAAATCCCTAGCCACATATGATATTTTGTATAAATAATGATTATCTGAATGAAATAAACCGTCATTTTTACTAAGTTCAATTTCCTCTAAATCGTCACTAGTAATCAATTCTAGTGAAAAAGGTCCTTCAATCTCACCTGACTGATTATTTACAATATCAAGCCAAACATTTAAATCAGATGAGTTATAATAAATAGAATCATAAGTATCAACATAACTATTTGCTGACGCCTCACCTAAAAAACTTTTTTGAATACGAACATAGTGATTCTCATTTTTCCCTAAATCACTATTGGGCTCATCGGTTCCTGGGTTTAGTATTCCATAGATAACAGGAATATCTTTCCATTCATCATTAATATCTAAAGAATTATCACAACTCAACAAAACAGATATTAAAAAAATGCAAAATATTTTTTTCATAGAGCAAATATATAATTTTTGTAGATTTGACATAAATAAAGACATTCATGAATTTTGTAAAGACATTTTTATTTTTAACAATCTCTTGTAATATTGTTCTATCTCAAAGTTACCAAATAAAAGATATTTTTTCACAGTATGTATTAAGAGAAGATTTTAATGTAGAAAATAAAATTTTTCCAATAGAACAAAATGAGAATCAATTTGCCGTTTTTTTACAGAGTGAGGGACAGTATTTTATTGGATCCATGGAATCTAATTTTAATTTAATTTTAAACTGGGAAAATGACCTAAAAGATTATGAATTTAAAACAGCAATCACATTATCACCAGAAGAAAAAATTAACTTATTTCAAACAGAAAGCCCACAAAAATTTGGCATTATAATTCAGTACAACCCAGATAATCAAGAAGGATTGATATTTGAAACTAATAGTTCAAAAAAATACCGATTAATCCATATGAAAGATGGGAGAAATAAAAACTTAACATTTAGCAGCAGTAATGAAGATGGATGGGTTAAGTCAAATTATTTAAGAAAAAATGAAAAAAATGAAATCTTAATTAAAACTAAAGAAAATCATTTTGAATTCTTTATCAACGGACAATTTGAATTTACAATAAACTTAAATAAAAAAAATATAACTCCCCTATCCCCCGGAAGATTTGGATTTAGCCTAGGTACTCACACAAAAGTAAAGATTGACTACCTATATATTGCAACTTCTGATGCTTACACTGGCATCAATCAACAGGTTAGGTTAACAAATGAAGAGTCAAAAAAACTTATTCAAGAAAATGAAAAGCTACAACAAAAATTAATATCACATACAACAAAAAAAGAAGTTGAATTAAACAATGTTATTCAACTGCTAGAATCGGAATTGAAAAATATCAATATCATTAACGACTCTTTAAGAATAGAGAATAGTAAGTTTGAGCCCTTTAAAGACATCATGGATAGCAGTACTGATTTCCTATACACATTAAGCAAGAATTTAAAAGAAGAAATTCAAAACAACAGAGTGCTGAAAAATGAAAAAAAAATACTACTTGATTCTATTCAAACACTAATTAATAATCAAGAGATATTTAAATTAGAATACTTAAACACATTAATAACAATAGAAAAAAAAGACACAATAGATTAAATGAATCCAAAAAAATACACAAAAATCACTACACATAGTCTTCAAGAAATGAAGAAAAATGGCGAAAAAATCGCAATGCTTACCGCATATGACTACTCTTTCGCAAAACTTTTAGATACAGCAAATATAGATATCATATTAGTTGGAGATTCCGCATCTAATGTAATGGCTGGTCATGAGACAACCCTGCCAATTACACTAGATGAGATGATATATCATGCCAAATCAGTTATAAAAGGAATTAACAGATGCTTAGTGGTAGTAGACTTACCATTTGGGTCTTATCAAGGAAACTCGAAAAAAGCACTAGAATCATCTATTAGAATAATGAAGGAGTCAGGAGCTCATGCAGTTAAACTAGAAGGCGGAGCAGAGGTTGAAGATTCAATTAAAAGAATTATTGATTCTGGAGTACCTGTAATGGGGCATTTAGGATTAACACCACAATCAATCTATAAATTCGGGACATATACAGTAAGAGCAAAGCAAAATGAAGAAGTTGAAAAACTAAAATCTGATATTATCAAACTAGAAAAAGCAGGATGTTTTGCCGTTGTATTAGAAAAAATTCCTGCTAAATTAGCAGCAGAAATCACTAAATCTGTTAATATCCCAATAATTGGCATAGGCGCTGGATCTCAAGTAGATGGTCAAGTGTTAGTTATGCATGATATGCTAGGGATGAACATGACCTTCAACCCAAGATTTCTAAGAAGATATAGTAACTTATCTGATATTGTCAATAAAGCTGTATCTAATTATATTAGTGACGTGAAAAACAATCTATTTCCAAATAGCGAAGAAGAGTATGATTAAATTATGAAAAACTGGATTCTTTATGAAGACAATCATATTATTATAGTTAATAAACCACCCAAGGTGCCAGTTCAAGGAGATAGAACAGGAGACATATCTCTTCTTGACATTGGAAAGGAATATATAAAAAAAACTTATAACAAAATGGGTAATATTTACCTAGGTCTTCCTCACAGAATCGACCGACCTGTTAGTGGGATAGTAGTTTTGTCAAAAACCAGCAAATCATTATCTAGAATGACTAAATTATTTAGAGATAGAGAAATAAAAAAAACATACTGGGCAATTGTTAAAAATAAGTTAAAAAAAAAATCAGGTGAGCTAACACATTACCTAAAAAAAAATAAAAGATTAAACAAATCTTTTGTTGGAGAAAATAAGCAAAAAGGTTTTGTGGAATCAAAGTTAAAATATAAAATCTTAAAAGAATTAAATAATTACTTCTTGTATGAAATTGAATTAATTACAGGAAGACACCACCAAATTAGAGTACAACTATCTACTATAGGATCCCCTATAAAAGGAGATATAAAATATAATGCAAAAAGAACCAATAAAGATGGCAGTATTAATCTACATTCTAGAAAAATCACATTTACACACCCCATAAAAAAAATTCCCATTTCTGTTACCGCACCACCGCCAAACAATCCAATTTGGTCGTCAAACTAAAGTGATTTAATGAAATTATTTTGAATTAACAAATCCAATTAATACATTTGATTTTCATGAATATATCTAAGATATTACTTTCTGGGGAACAGTCTTTTATACTAAATAAAACATTGGTGAAAAAATTTGGCTTAGATGCCACTATTGTATTACACGAATTATCTCAAACAGAAAAAAAGGGCTTAACAAAAATAATCCAGACAGACTACTACTTAAATCAACTTAAAAACATATCTGAAAACACGACACTATCCATCAAAAAAATAAAAACCGCAATTAATAAATTATATCGTTTAAAGTTTATAGACGTAGTAGTAGAAAAAGAAAAAGAAGAAAAATTCTATGTAAAAATATTACATGACAATATCACTAATGTAATTTTTGACAATTATACTCGAAAGACTAACAAGCAGATTAAGCAAAAATCTAATAATATAACTGCTAAAAGAAAAAAATTTATCAAACCAACAAAAAAAATATTAAATAAATACTTTAATGAATTAGGGGATAAAGATAATAATAGTTTAATGTTTTATAATTACTACGAGTCTAATGGATGGAAAGTGGGAAGAAACCCTATGAAGTGTTGGAAAAGTGCAGCACAAAATTGGTTTAAGCGATCACAAAAAAGTATAAACAATCTACCAGACTATTATGATAAAAGTTTAGAAAATAGTCTTCAAAATGATCAAAAAAAACTATTACAATATCATAAACATTTACAAAAAAAAGGATGGACAAAATCATATTCACCTACAGCAGGAACAACCTGGAAAAAAAAATAAAATATTATGAAGTGGTTTGAAAATTGGTTTGACTCAAAATACTATCATATTTTATATCAAAATAGAGACAATCAAGAAGCTAATTTATTTATTAAAAATATACTAACAGTATTAGAACCCCAGCAAGATAGTCAATTTTTAGACCTAGGATGTGGCAGTGGGCGCCATTCAATTCAAATCAATAAAAAGGGGTTTCATGTAGATGGTGTTGATTTATCTAAAAAAAGCTTAGAAAAGGCTATTGATTATCAAAATGAAAAATTAAAATTCTACCAAGAGGATATGCGAAATATTAACAGCATAAATAAATATGATATAGTTTTAAATTTATTTACAAGTTTTGGATATTTTGACAATGACAAAGATCATGAGCTAGTATTTCAAAAGATATTTAAAGCATTAAAAAATAATGGTTATTTTATTATTGATTTTTTTAATGCTAAAAAGATTTTAAAAACTCACCCAAAGCATATATTTGAAAAAAAAATACTTAATAATATATTGTTTGAAATTGAAAAAAATCATGACTCACAATTCATATATAAAAAAATAAAAATAACAGATGGTGGGAAAACATATGTGTATCATGAAAAAGTTAGATTAATTACAAAACAAAAATTTTTAAATTATTTCAAAAATTTAAAAATTAATTTAAAATCTACATATGGCGACTACCATTTAAACAAATATAACTCCACATCATCAGATAGATTAATATTAATCTTTCAAAAAAATGCTTAAATTATCTTAAATTAGAAATATGAATAAAATATTAAATTTAATCGGTCTAGATTCTCAAAAAATAATTTTAGAAAACACATATGAAGCATGGCTTTGGTGTTTTTGTATTATTTTAATTACAATTTTAATACGACGTTTTTTAGCCCAACTATTGATAAGTTTCCTTTTTAAGTTAATTAATCAAAAAAGCAATCTTACAAATCAATTTCAAACAAGATTAACACAACCAATAAAACACTTAGTATTGTTAGTTGGATTAGTGTTTGCATGTGAAGACATTAACTTCCCAGAAATATTAAATTTGGAAATTTATGGATTCATGATAAGTGGGATACTCAAAAAAGTTTTTTCATTAATATGTATAATAATAATAATCCAGTTTTGTAATAGGATTGTGGATTATTTTGCGGAAATTTTAAGAAAAAAAACTGAAAAAACAGAATCAAAACTAGATGATCAATTAATTCCATTTGCTACTGATTCTCTAAAAATTATCATTATTATATTAGGAGGATTCTTAATTATTGGAAATATTTTTAATGTGAATATTACAGCACTAGCTGCAGGCCTTGGAGTTGGAGGCATAGCTATTGCTATGGCTTCAAAAGAAAGTTTAGAAAATTTATTTGGATCCTTCACAATCTTTCTTGACCAACCTTTTACAGTCGGTGATGTTGTAAATGTAGGACAAATTACTGGTGTGGTTGAAAAAGTGGGTTTTAGAAGTACTAGAATTCGCACATTTGACAAAAGTCTGGTTACGGTTCCAAATAAAAAAATGATTGATGTAGAATTAGATAATTTAGGATTAAGACCTGTAAGAAGATCTAAGTTTAACATCGGCCTTACATACAATACAGATGCTAATCAAATCAAAAACATTGTTCAAGAAATACAAAACATGATTGACAATCATGATATGACTAATAATGAAGGAAGAGTTCGTTTTATGGAATTTGGGGCAAGTTCTTTAGATATTATGGTCCTTTTTTATGTAAACTCTTCAAATTGGGATGATTTTATCAATACAAAAGAAGATATTAATTATAAAATCATGGAAATTATCAAAAATAACAAAAGTGACTTTGCCTTTCCATCTAGAAGTATTTACATAAATAATGATGAAAATAGACCCAAAAAATAATTTCAAAACAAAAATTATATGTAATAAGTTAACATATAAAATAAGAAAAAACGTATTGTGGCCTCATATAAAAAACAATCACTATTCTTTAGATGTAGATAATCAAAAGGGCACATTTCACCTGGGAGTATTCATAAATGAAAAATTAATTAGCATAGGAACTTTTGTAAAAGAAAACAACAACACAATAAACACAAAAAATCAATATAGATTACGGGCTATGGCAACTGATACATCTTATCAAAAAAAAGGGGCTGGAAGACTTTTGTTACTAAAAGGGATTGAAATATTAAAAAAAAAGAAAGTTAACCTTTTGTGGTGCTCTTCTAGACTACATGCTATTCCCTTTTACACAAGTTTAAATATGAAATCTTTAGATAAAATATATCATATTGAACATATTGGACCACATAAAACGATGTATCTGTATTTAAATAAATAATTTTATGATCAAAAAAATTTCAACAAAAATAGCAGGATTATATATATTAAAAAATATATCATACGAAGACAATAGAGGTCTATTTAAAGAATTATGGAATAAACGTATCATGAATGATTTACAACTAAAATGCTCTTTTGACCAAGATAATATCTCTATTTCTAAAAAACATGTAATCAGAGGACTACATTTTCAAAATAAACCTCATGAACAATTAAAGTACATACAGGTAATACAAGGACGTATTCTAGATGTTGCTGTTGATATCAGAAAAAAATCTACAACATTTGGTCAATATTTAGCTTTAGAAATTTCTAATCAGAATAATACGGGACTATGGATTCCTAAAGGCTTTGCACATGGTTTTTTAGCACTTGAAGACAACACTATTGTTACATATAAATGCGCTGGGTTATATAATAGAGAGAATGAACAAACAATTAAATGGAATGATCCTGAGCTAAATATTAATTGGGGTATTAATAATCCTAAAATATCAACTAAAGACTCTCAAGGAATATCATTTGCAACCTATAAAGAAGATAAAAATCTTGAATTATAAAAAATAGTGATGGATATTAAAATTGTTGGAGCGAGGGAAAATAATTTAAAAAACATAGATATTAATATCCCCTCAAAAAAAATTATTGTCTTTACTGGGGTAAGTGGCAGTGGTAAATCATCACTTGCATTTGACACTATTCATAAAGAAGGACAGAGAAGATATCTTGAAACATTTTCTTCTTACGCTAGAAATTTTATAGGTTCATTTGAAAGACCTAAAGTAGATCACATAACTGGCCTTAGTCCAGTTATATCAATTGAACAAAAAACAATCTCAAAAAACCCTAGATCTACTGTGGGTACTATAACAGAAATCTATGATTATTTAAGATTATTATTTGCAAAGATTAGTGAACCTGTTTCATTTCACACACAGGAAAAAATGGTTCAACAAAATGAAAATCAAATTCTTGAATTAATTCAAAAAACCCATTATAATCAAAAGATTTTAATCCTTGCCCCAAAAATAAAAGCAAGAAAAGGTCATTATTCTGATTTATTTCAATCTCTAATAAAAAAAGGATATATCAAAGCAAAGATTAATAATGAGATTATTAACATAACCCCAGAACTCAAACTTGACAGATATAAAACTCATAATATTGATGTTGTAATTGACAAGTTAACAGTCAACAATCAATCTACAGCAAGATTAATAAAATCCATAAAAATTGCTCTTGAAGAAAGTAACGGTTCTATAATAATTCAACAATTTAATAACAGCAACCAGACATACTACAGTAAACACTTAACTTGTCCAACTACTGGGATTTCATATGAGAATCCTGAACCCAACTCATTTTCATTCAACTCACCCAAAGGATACTGTCAGGCCTGTAAAGGTTTAGGATTCAAAGAAGAAATTAATATAAATAGTATTATACCTAATACATCTTTAAATATCCAAAATGGAGGAATTGTTCCAATTGGCGCATATAAAAACAATTGGATATTTCATCAAATTGAACTTATTGGAAAAAAACATAATTTTTCACTTAACACAGCAATACACGAAATTCCTAAAAATGCATTACAAATCTTATTATATGGGACAAAAGAAAGTTTTAAAGTAAAAAATCAAACCATTGGAATTACTAAAAAATATGAAATAGATTTTGAAGGCATTATCAATTTTATAGAAAATCAATACACAAACAATAAATCTCAAAAGATTTCTACTTGGGCAAAAAAGTTTTTCAAACAAATCAACTGTCCTGTTTGCAATAATCAAAAATTAAAAACTGAAAGTTTATTTTTTTTAATTAATAATCAAAATATTATTGAAGTATCTAACTTGAATATATTTGAATTAAAAAAATGGTGTCAAAACATTCTCCAAACAACTTCGAAGAGTAAATTAATTATTGCTCAAGAAATTTTAAAAGAGGTAATGAGTAGGTTAAATTTTTTAATCGATATTGGATTAGGATACATTACCCTTTCTCGAAAAACAGAAACACTTTCAGGAGGCGAAAGTCAAAGAATAAAAATTGCGTCACAAATAGGATCAGAATTATCAAATGTCTTATATATTCTTGATGAACCAAGTATTGGATTACACCCAAGTGATAATGCACTACTTATAAAATCACTTAAAAATTTAAAAAATTTAGGTAATAGCATAATCATTGTAGAACATGACAAAACAATTATAAAATCTGCTGACTATATTGTTGATATTGGTCCTGGAGCAGGTGAAAAAGGAGGAAAAATTATGTTTCAAGGGTTATATAAAGATTTAAAAAAATCTAATTCTTTAACTGCTAAATATTTAATTGAAAAAAAACGATATTCTTTTAAAGAAAAATTAGAAAAAAGTAACACTAAATATATTAAACTATTTGGTGCACAAGGAAATAATCTTAAAAATGTCAATCTAACTATCCCACTTAGTCAACTTATTGTAGTTACAGGAGTCTCTGGTTCTGGTAAATCAACTTTAATTAATGGTACTTTATTCCCAGCTATTTACAATTATCTTAATCAAAAGCAACATAAAACATATTCTTATGAAAAGATAACAGGTTTAGAAAATATTGACAAAATTATTAATATAGATCAACGACCAATTGGAAGAACACCAAGATCTAACCCAGCAACATATATAGGATTTTTTACAGAGATTAGAAAATTATATGCAAATCTAAAAGAATCCAAAGTCAGAGGATATAATATTGGAAGATTCTCATTTAATGTAAAAAATGGAAATTGCACAAACTGTGAAGGGAATGGTTATGTGACAGTTCAAATGAAACTATTGCCAGATATAGAGATCCCTTGTAAAACATGTTTAGGAAAAAGATTTAATCCTGAAACATTAGAAATTTATTATAAAAATAAAAATATCTATGATGTATTAGAAATGAGTATTGATGAAGCAATTACTTTTTTTGATAAAATTCCAAGTATTAAACAAAAAATAACTGCTCTGCAAAAAGTTGGAATGGGGTACATTAAAATTGGCCAATCATCAACAAAATTATCAGGAGGAGAAGCACAAAGAGTAAAATTAGCTTCTGAATTATCAAAAAAAGATACAGGTAAAACATTATATATTTTAGATGAACCTACAACTGGACTACATTGTCAAGATATAACAGTGTTAATGAATTCTATTAACTTATTAGTAAATAAAGGGAATACGGTGATTATTATTGAACACAATACAGATGTAATTCAACAAGCCGACCATATAGTGGATTTAGGTCCTCAAGGAGGAAGTGATGGTGGTACAATTATTCATAGTGGTAATGTGAAAAGTATTTTAAATAATAAGACTAGTAGAACAGGTTTTTTTCTAAAAAAAGAAATATATTCACAAAATGAATAAAAGTAGAAAAACTTGGAAAGGCCACTCTCAACAAAATACCTGGAGTATATTTAAAATAATGTCAGAATTTGTAGAGGGATTTGAAAAGCTTTCACATATAGGACCTTGTATATCTATCTTTGGGTCTGCTAGAACAAACAAGTCAAATCCTTACTATAAGGATACAGTTATATTAGCTGAAAAATTAACTAAAAAAGGATATGGTATCATAACTGGAGGAGGTCCCGGAATTATGGAGGCTGCAAATAAAGGTGCTAAAAAAGGAAATGGACCATCTGTTGGTTTAAATATTGATTTACCGTTTGAACAAACACCAAATCAATACATTGACTATGAAAAAAGTATTGACTTTAATTATTTTTTTGTTCGTAAAGTTATGTTTGTGAAATATGCGCAAGCATTTGTAATCATGCCAGGTGGTGTAGGCACCCTTGACGAATTATTTGAAACAATTACATTAATCCAAACAGAAAAAATTCAAAAAATTCCAATTATACTATATGGAACAGATTATTGGAGAGGCTTATTGGTTTGGATGAGAGATATTGTGTTTAAGAAAGAAAAATGCATTAACCAAGCAGATTTAGATAATTTTGTTCTACTAGATGATATTGATGAAGTAATTCAAACTATTGACGATTTTTATAAAAAATCTAAATTTTCACCTAACTTTTAATTTAGTTTTGAAAAATTTATTACACAACATATTGTATTATTCTTTATTTATTAACAGTTTGATTAGTTGCCAAATTTTTGCACAAACTACAATAAAAGGATCTGTTATTGATCAGAATTCCAATGAACTATTAATAGGTGCAAATATTATCATCAAAACTAGGAACACAGGCACAACAACAGATTATAATGGTGAATTTAGTTTAAAAACAGAAAGTTTACCAATTGACATTGAATGTTCTTTTATTGGTTATAAAACTAAGATAATAAATATCAAAAAAGAGAATCAAAATTTGATTATTGAATTGATAAAAGACGACTTAGTTTTAAGTGATATTAATGTTATTGATAATAGGTTAAGTAAAAAACTAAAACAATCACCTATCACAATAGAGGCAATGGATATTATTGCTATAAAAGAGACTCCTTCATCTAGTTTTTACGAAGGATTAGGGAGCTTAAAAGGTGTTGATTTAACTTCTGCAAGTTTAGGTTTTAAAATTATTAATACTAGAGGGTTCAATAGCACTTCTCCAGTAAGGTCACTACAAATTATTGATGGTGTTGACAATCAATCTCCTGGTTTAAATTTTTCCCTAGGAAATTTTTTAG
>NZUB01000020.1 GCA_002696965.1 Flavobacteriales bacterium
AAGCATCTGCTTTTAACCAAGTATCCATTTTTTTACTAATTCCTGCTCCATATAATAAAAAACCCATCCATATATTAGCAACAATAACATCTACTGTAATCATAGAGCTAAAAATTTGATCATTTACATTAAACATTTCTTTCATGGCTGCTTGATTTGCTCCCCCACCAATCCAACTACCAGCGACAGTACTGAGTCCTCTCCATAAATCATCAGATGATATAGGTATAATACTAGGGAAAAGATACGTCACTAAAATCAAACTTAAAGGGCCTCCTATTAAAATGCCGATTGTTCCTGTCAAAAACATAATAATAGCTTTAGGACCAAGGTTCCTGATTTTCTGTAAATCAATACTTAATGTTAACAAAATTAAACTAGCTGGTAGTAAATAACGAGAAGCAATATAATATAGATTAGAATCCTCCCCCGAAATAACACCTAAACTATTAAAAATAGAAGGAATAAAGTAACATAATAATAAAGCTGGAACATATTTAAAAAATAACTTAATCTGATAAATATTACTTTTTTCTAGACTAAAAATAATAGTGAGCATAACTATTAAGAAGCCTAGAACAGTTGCATCATTATTTAAAATTGCTAAATACATCATAGTTGTTCATTTAAAATGTTATTAATGGTGGTTAAAAAAATATTCTTTTGATCAAAATGAACCCAATGACCACAATTAGGTATATTGATTAATTCAAAATTAGAAAAAAAGCTTTTAATGATTGAAGAATCTGAATCTAAAATATAATTTGAATTTTGACCTTTAATAAAATAACTTAAACCACTCCAACATTTATGCTTAATATCAAAATTCATTAATTGATCCATATGCAAATTAAGACTATCAATATTAAACCTGAATTTTAATTCCTTTTCATTTATCCAAAACAAGCTTTTTAATAAAAACTGAATCGTATTATAATCAAAACCTTTCTGAGTGAGAATAATCTCAACTTCTTTTCTACGTCTAATGGTAGACTGATTAATTTCATATAAGATAGATGCCAAATCACCATGTGTGTTGAAGTATTTTTTTGGCGCAATATCAACTACAATTAATTTGTTTACCATAGATGGATATTCTAATGTAAAATACATTGCTGTTTTTCCGCCCATAGAATGGCCTAAAATATTTGGTTTAGATAATTGGTAATAATTTATATAATTAAATACATCTAGACTCATTGCACTGTAATTATGCACTGATTTTTTAAATGATTTACCATGATTTCTTTGATCTAAAATATGCACCTCGAACTTTTTTGCTAAATAATTAGCTATACTAAACCAATTATCTAAAGAACCAAATAAACCATGCAAAATGATAAGAGGTGGACCCTCTCCAAGTATTTTGGAATGTAAAATCATTGTAAATGTCTCTTATAAGACTGAATTGTTTTCTCTAATCCCAGATACAAGGCATCACAAATTAAAGCATGGCCAATAGAAACTTCTAGTAAATTGGGAATGCTTTTGTGAAAAAAATTTAAATTGCTCAAATCTAAGTCATGACCTGCGTTAACACCTAAATCTAATTCGTGAGCATAACTGGCAGCTTGCATATATTTGTTAATTGCCTCATCCTTATTAATAGGATAATTCTTTGCATATGGTTCCGTATAAAGTTCAATTCTATCAGTATTAATTTCCTTAGCTGCTTTAATCATATCTTTTTCGGGATCAATAAATATAGATGTTCTTATACCCGCTGAATGTAATTTATGAATTACTGAAGATAAAAAATTTTGATTTTTGACTGTATTCCATCCCTGATTAGAGGTGAGAACATCAGGTGAATCAGGGACTAAAGTAACTTGATCTGGTTTAATTTTTAAAACCATTTTTAAGAAGTCTTGTGAAGGATAGCCTTCAACATTAAATTCTGTTTTTATTATCTTTCGTAAACTATCTAAGTCCGACATTTTAATATGCCGTTCATCAGGTCTTGGGTGCACAGTAATGCCATCTGCACCAAAAAGCTCACAATCAAGAGCAAATTGAATTACATTAGGTCTATCTCCTCCTCTTGCGTTTCTTAAGGTTGCTGCTTTATTAATATTTACACTTAGCCTTGTCATAATTTTACATGTTATTCTATTAATAATTATTAAGTTTGTCAAATATACACTAAGTAAATAGATGATAAGAGATATAATAAAAAAAGATATTTTTCCGCTACATATTGAAGATGAAGGAATAAACATATTAGCTATTATGGATGAATATAAAACCTACCAACTCCCTGTTGTTAATGGGAATAATGAGCTCCTTGGAATAATTAACGAAAGTGTCATCATAAATATGGAGGATTTAAAAAATTCTTTACAATTTGTCAGACATGAAATGCTAAAAATCTTCATCGTACTTGATACACATATATTTGAAGCCATTAAAATAATTGCTGAAAATCAACTATCTATTTTACCAGTTGTGAATAAAGACTACAACTATATAGGATACCTGAAATCTACTGATGTAATAAAAAAGATTGGAGAAACAAGTATTCTGTATTCTAACACTTTTATTATTGTTATATCTACAAAACCAAAACACTATCTGCTTTCTGAAATTTCTAGATTAATCGAAGAAAATACTGGTACTATTCTAACATTATGGAAAGAATTAAAAGAAGAAAAAACCAATATACACATCTTAATTACATGCACCAATTCAGAAAGAATCATACAAGCTTTAGAGCGCTATAATTATGATATTGCAAGTATCTTTATAAATAAATCAGATTTTGAAAGTTTAGATAATCGCTTTGAATCCTTTATAAAATATCTCAACCCTTAACATATGAATTTACTATTGCATGGAAAAAAGTTTTCTAAAAATATTGGGGAGCAAATAATAAATTTTATAGATGAACTGATTCTTGCTAATCATGACATTAACTGTACAACGTCTTTTTTTCAATTAATCGAAAAAAGAACTTCGAAATACAATAATAAATTAATAAATACGATAAACTCTATAGATAAAAATCACTCAAATATTGATTATATTATTTGTTTTGGCGGAGATGGCACCATCCTAGATGCTGCTACATTAGTAAAAAATACAGAAATACCGATTATTGGCATTAACACTGGTCGACTGGGTTTTTTAGCAACTATTTCTAAAAATGATATATCTACTTTAATGAATTATTTAATAAATAAAAAATATAATTTAAGTAATAGAACTCTCCTTGAAATTCAAGCAGAAAAGACTAAATTGGCATTCCCATTTGCTTTAAATGAAATATCTGTTTCATCCAAAGAAAACTCTTCCATGATCAATGTTCAAGTTTTTCTAAATAACGAATATCTAAATACTTATTGGGCTGATGGTTTAATTATTTCAACACCTACTGGATCTACTGGCTACTCATTAAGCTGTGGAGGTCCTATAGTAATGCCTAAATCAAATAATTTTATAATTACTCCAATTGCTCCCCACAATTTAAATGTTCGTCCATTAGTTGTCTCTGATGATAATGTTATCCGTCTTAAAATTATTGATAATAATAATAGTCGTAAATTTTTATTGTCTATGGACTCAAGAAATGAATATGTTAAAAAAGGGACTTCTATAACTATAAAAAAAGCTAATTATAATATTAAATTACTAGAGTTACTGTCCGCAACCTACTCTCAAACAATTCGAGAAAAACTTTTATGGGGTTTAGATACTAGAAATCATGAATTATTATAAACTATATATTAGACTCACGCCAATTTATTTAATTGTTTTTGCAATGCACATGGGGTTTTGCCAAACTAATGAGTTAGGTGTTTTTGGGGGGGGATCTCTATTTCATGGTGATGTCGGTTCTCAAAACTCTGAAAATGCCATCTTAGAATCTCAACCAACAATAGGTATACATTTAAAAAGAAATTTAAATTATTATTTCGGATTAAATCTATCTATCATGTCGGGCAGGATTCAAGCACATGATGTAAAAAGTAATGATTTTTATATAAATACTCGCGATTTACAATTCAAATCCAAAATTACCGAATTTTCTTTCCTATTAGAATTCAATTTTCGTCCATATTTAAGTAGAGACCCTGATTACAATTATACTCCTTTTATATTTTCAGGAATTAGTAAATTCTATTACAACCCTCAAAATCAAGCTAGTAATGGAATATGGTATAATCTTCGACCACTATTAACAGAGGGACAAGGGTCCGATTTTTATCCCGGCAGGGAATTATATAAATTATCGGGAATTGCCATCCCAATTGGTGTGGGATATAAAGTAAATATTTATAACTATATCACATTATCCTTTACTTTAGGTTGGCGAATTACATTTAATGACTATATTGATGATGTAAGCACAACATATATAGAAGAATCCATGTTGACAGATTTAGCATTAGAAATGGCTGAACCTTCATCTCATAATTTTAACGATGGGTTTCAACGAGGCAACCCATATAATAAAGATAAATATGGCTTTTGGGGCTTAAGTATTATTTATAGCATCAAAGATCCTGTAAAAGAATGTATTGACCTGATTCAATGAGTGTATATAATAAAATTATTAAAGATAAGATACCCCAGCATATAGCTATTATTATGGATGGAAATGGTCGATGGGCAAGAGAAAAGGGTAAAAATAGATTTTCCGGACACATCCAGGGAGTAAAGTCAGTAAATACAGTGGTAAAAACTGCAATTAAATTAAAAATAAAATACCTTACATTATTCACATTCTCTAAAGAGAATTGGGCAAGACCGAAAAAAGAAGTGACCATGTTAATGGACTTATTTATTTCAACCATTGAAAATAATACAAATCATTTTTTAAAAAATGAAATAAAAATTCTGACAATTGGAAATATTGAAGATTTGCCTAAGACATGTCAAAAATTATTACAAGACATAATTGAAAAAACAAAAAAAAACACCAAAATGACTTTAGTATTAGCGCTTAGTTATAGTGGTAGAAGCGAAATTATACATGCTATAAATATGATAATTAAAAATCAAAAAAAAAACCATATTATAACTGAAAAACTAGTTAACAACCACCTGCAAACTTCCGAAATACCTGACCCTGAATTATTAATTCGTACAAGTGGAGAAAAAAGAATAAGTAATTTCTTACTTTGGCAAATTGCATATGCAGAGTTATATTTTAGTGAAAAAAAATGGCCTGATTTTGATGCAGAAGAATTATATATGGCTATTTTTGAATACCAGAAAAGAGAGCGACGCTTTGGGAAAACAACTGAACAGATTGAAAATGAGAAGTTTTAAATTATTATTAATACTTATTTTAAATTGTTATTTGTGTTTGGGGCAACAGGAAACCACAAACCTAAAATACATTTTAGGTGGTATAGAGCTGTCAGGAAGTCACAATTTTGACACCCCTTCCATTTTAAAAATTATGAACTTATCAATTGGACAAGAATTATCTGCACCCGGTGAAGAAGTCACAAAAGGTGTAAAGGCTCTTTGGAATCAAAATACTTTTGCCGACATACAGGTTTGGAAACGCTATAAAGAAGATAAAGTAATAATTCTTGAAATCTACTTAGAATCACTTCCTTCATTAACGAAATTTAAATTTATCGGGATTAAAAAATCTGAGGAAGATGCATTAAGAGAAAAAATCAATTTACAAATAGGTATGCCCGTCAGCACCAGCCTCTTAACAAATTCAAATCAAAAAATTACAAATTATTTTATCGAAAAGGGTTATTTATTAACTTCTTGTAAATCCAATGTGATTTCAGACACTATAAATCCAAATAAAATCTCATTACATTTTGTAATTAATAAAAATCCGAGAGTAAAAATTAACTCAATTAATTTCTCTGGCAACAATAATATAAAAAGTTCAAAATTAAAAAAGGTGATGAAAAAAACAAGGGAAACGGGTATTAGATACTTATTCTCTTCATCTAAGATAATAGAAGAAAATTATGCCGAAGATTTAAATTCTGTTATACAGTTATATCATTCAAAAGGATTTCGTGATATAGAAATATTAAGTAAGGATTCTAAAGTATTAGAAAATCAAAATATTGATTTAAATATTAAAATTAACGAAGGGCAACAATATTTTTTTGGTGATATTACATGGCTAGGTAATAAAAAATATGACTCAGAAAAATTAACAGAAATTTTAGGAATTAAAAAAGGGGACATCTTTGATTCTGCATTGCTAGATGAACGTCTTAACATGAGTCGAAATGGAGATGACATCAGTGCATTATACATGGATGACGGATATCTTTTTTTCCAAATTAATCCTGTTGAAACTGCAATTAATTCTGATAATTATATTGATTTAGAATTACAAATCATTGAGGGGAAACAGGCAAAAATTCGTAATGTAAAGGTTGAAGGAAATACAAAAACAAATGACCGCGTTATTATGAGGGAGATTCGCTCTCTCCCCGGTGAATTATTTAAAAGATCTGATATTATTAGAACACAAGAAGAATTTAATAGACTAGGATTTTTCAACCCTGAATCTCTAGGTGTAACCCCAATACCTGACCCACAAACTGGGAATGTAGATATTCATTATTCTGTTGAGGAAAAACCCGCTGACCAAGTTGAATTACAAGGTGGATGGGGGAATAATATGTTTGTGGGTTCATTTGGAGTTAGTTTTAGTAATTTTTCAACAAAAGGAATTAAGGATAAAAGTACATGGTCTCCTCTCCCCACAGGTGATGGACAAAAACTTAGTTTGAGAGCAAGATCTAATGGATCATATTATCAAAATTATAGCATAGCGTTTGAGGAGCCTTGGTTAGGTGGGAAAAAACCCAATTCTTTTTCTATTGCATTATGGAAATCTATACAACAATCTGTTTCTCAAGGTTCGTCAATGAAAATAATTGGTTTTAGTGTCGGGCTTGGAAAGCGTATAAAGTGGCCCGATGATTATTTCACAATACAAAATAGCTTCAACATAAATAGATATCAACTTGAAGATTATGGCACCACCCTATTTGACTTTAGTGATGGATACTGTAATAATATTAATTTTTCAACTACTATTAGTCGTAATTCTATTTTTAATCCAATTTATCCTAGATATGGTTCTAGATTTTCTTTTAACCTTGAGCTCACACCTCCTTACTCTGCATTTTCAAACAAAAATTACTCTGAGATGGGGGATCAGGAAAAATTTAAATTTTTAGAATATAAAAAAGTAAAAGCCCAAGGAACTTGGTTCAGTGCATTAGTGGGTAACTTAGTTTTAAAAACTCATTTTGAGTTTGGCTTTTTATCAGCATACAATCAAGAACTTGGCATTCCTCCGTTTGAAAGGTTTTTTGTTGGAGGGGATGGGCTAAGTGGATATTCTTTAGATGGTCGAGAATTAATCTCATTAAGAGGCTACCCTAATAGCTCTCTTAATGAAAGTGATGGTGCTCCAATATACAGTAAATATAATCTAGAATTAAGATATCCAATATCTTTAAATCCCAATTCCACAATATATGCATTAGGCTTTATGGAAGCTGGTAATGCATGGATGAATTTTAATCAGTTTAATCCATTTGAAGTAAAACGTTCTCTAGGTTTAGGTCTTCGTATTTTTATGCCAATGTTTGGTATTTTAGGTATTGATTTTGGACATGGATTTGATAATATCCCAGGATATACTACAAAAAGTGGTTGGCAAACACATTTTACTATTGGCCAACAATTTTAATTTATTAAATTTGTCAATACAATTTAAAAAATATGAAAAATTTAATCTTTATTTTTAGTTTATTTACTTTATGGATGCAAGCCCAAAATATAGCATATGTAGACAGTCGTTATATTTTAGAAAATATCCCCGAATTTAATTCAGCTGAAGAAGAACTAAATAATTTATCATTAGAATGGCAAGAAGAAATTGACTTATTAAAAATAGAGGTGGAAAAATTATATCGCACATACCAAGCAGAACAATACCTTTTGCCTGAAGAGAAAAAAAAAGAAAAAGAAGAGTTTATTATATCAAAAGAAAAAGAAGTCAAAACATTAACTAAGAAACGATTTGGCCCTGATGGAGACTTATATCTAAAACAGCAAGCCTTAATACAACCCATTCAAGATTTAATATATACAGCAATCAATGAATTTGCTGATGAAGGTAAATATGATATTATATTTGACAAATCATCTGAACTAATCATGCTGTTTTCACATCCAGAATTGGATAAAAGTGAAGAAATAATTGAAAAACTAGGTTATTAATTAATAAAAAAAAACTAAAAATGAAAATAAAATATATTACCATTACTATATGTATGTTCATCAGTCTAATCGGATATACACAACAACTTTTAGGACATATTAATTCTCAAGAAATAATTTCTATAATGCCAGAAGCAGCCACGGCACAACTTGAATTGCAACAAGAAGTGGAAGATTTACAAGAACAAGGTCAGATGATGGCAAGTGAGTACGAAACCCAATTAAAAGATTTTCAAATCAACCAAGAGAATATGTCTGAAGCAATTCGAAATGACAAGTTAAAAAGCCTACAAGATTTAGAAGAAAGAATTACTTTATTCCAACAATCTGCGCAACAAAGCATTCAACTAAAAGAAGCTGAATTATTTGAGCCTATTTTAACTAAGATTCAAAATGCTATTGATCAAGTTTCTAAAGAAAAAGGCTATTCATACGTATTTGATATTGGGGGTAATGCTGGAGGTTTAGTGTATAAGAATGACACTCATGATATCACAAAAATGGTAAAAGCAAAATTAAATTTATAGTTATATAAAATTAATAACTTGAAATCTGAAGGCCCTATAGGAATATTTGATTCGGGAATTGGAGGACTAACAGTAGCATCTTCTATTAGCAAGTTGTTACCTAATGAACAAATAATTTATTTTGGTGACACTCAACACCTACCATACGGAAGTAAATCCTTTAAACGAATTAATTATTACTGTAGTCAAATTGTAGAATTTTTAATCAATAAAAATTGCAAAGCGATTATAATAGCTTGTAATAGTGCCTCTGCCGTTGCAAGTGAACAAATCAATCAACAAGTTAAAAAAAAAGCATTAGTTTTTAATGTTATTGATCCTGTTGTTGATTATATTAAGAATGCTAAACATCTTAAACAGATTGGTGTTATTGGCACAAATGCAACAATAGATTCCAATGTATATGCAGCTAAAATTAAATCATTTAGAAGCGATATAAAAGTATCATCTTTAGCAACCCCATTACTTGCTAATTTAATTGAAGAGGATAATCAAAAACTCTATACAAAAGGAATACTCGACTCATATTTAAAAAATCAAATACTCACAAAAATTGACAGCTTAATACTCGGATGTACACATTATCCATTAATTACAAGTAGAATAAATGAATTTTTTAATTCTCAGGTTGAAATAATTAATTCTATTGAATACGTGACGAATAAAATTAAAAATAATTTACAGTCAAAAAAATTATTGAAAACCAATTCTGAAAAATTAAAACATCATTTTTATGTTTCTGATTATACAGAAAATTTTCAAAAAAAAACAGAGTTATTTTTTTCATCTAAAATAATACTAGAAGAAGTAAATATTTTTTAATAAATAATTACGTATATTTCCCCAAACACATTATTTTTTATAAAAAAATGCAAGTAAGTCTATGCTAAAAAAATCACCATATATTATTTATTCAGAATCTACACCCAACCCAGCAGTTATGAAGTTTGTATCAAATAAAGTATTAGCTTCAGAAGCTAAGGAATACCTAAATATTAATGAAACTGCTAAGTCTACTTTGATAAGAAAATTATTCACATTTCCATTTGTAAAAGAAATTTTTATTTCAAATAACTATATATCTATTAAAAAGCATGAATCTGTTGACTGGATGGATATTACAAATCAATTAAGAATACTTATTCAGGAATCTCTGAATAATAATATTATCATATATGCCAATGATAATTCAAAAAAAAGCAAAAAAAAATCTATTAATAAAAAATCTAAAATAATGATCCAAATTGATCAAATATTAGATCAATATATAAGACCTGGTATTCACATGGACGGAGGAGATATAGAATTAGTTTCATTTAATGACGGGATTTTAAAGGTTTTTTTAAAAGGAGCTTGCAGCGGTTGTCCATCATCTCAAATGACATTAAAAAATGGAATAGAAACACTTTTAAAAGACAAGCTTCCTGAGCAAATAAACGAAGTTATTGCTATTAACTACTAAATTATATAAATGAAAAAAATTCGAAAAGTACTTATTTCTGTTTATAACAAATCTGGTATTTTACCAATTGCCTCATTACTTGACGAAATGGGTATAACAATTATTTCAACTGGTGGAACACAAAAGTTTTTAGAAAAACATAATATCCCTATTTCACCCGTTGAAAAAATCACAGAATACCCTTCTATACTAGGTGGAAGAGTTAAAACCCTTCATCCCAAAATTTTTGGAGGTATTCTAGGTAGATCCAATAATCAATCCGACCAATTAGATTTAAACAAATTTAATATTTCATCGATTGATATGATTATTATTGATTTATATCCATTCCAAGAAACATTAATAAATACATCGAATCATGCAGAAATTATTGAAAAAATTGATATTGGAGGTGTTTCATTAATTCGAGCTGCAGCGAAAAATTATCAAGATGTATTTGTAATAAGTTGCTTGGAAGATATCAATCTTGCTATTCAATTAATAAAAGAAAAAAAAGGGGAAACCACTATTAAAGATCGATTGCTTTTTGCACAAAAAGCATTTGTTACGACCTCACATTATGAAGTAGCAATTTCTAGATATTTTGATACCCAAATCAATCAATCAACAATATTACCTGCAACCTTTAAAAATAGTATTTTAACATCTCATGCACTTAGATATGGAGAAAATCCACATCAAGAGGGTATCTTTTATGGTGACATAACAAAACTGTTTGACCAATTAAATGGTAAAAGTTTATCCTATAATAATTTACTTGATGTAGATGCAGCGATTAATCTAATTGATGAATTTTCAACAATATCATTTGGGATTTTAAAACATAACAACGCCTGTGGTTTTGCATCTAACAAAAATATTACTACAGCTTGGAAACAAGCTTTGGAAGGAGACCCTATTTCCGCTTTTGGTGGAGTTCTTATCACAAATGGGACGATTAATTATAAAGTTGCGAAAGATATCAATAAGCTATTCTTTGAAATAATAATTGCACCAAAATTTGAAAAAAAAGCACTTGAATTATTAAAAAGTAAAAAAAATCGTATTATTTTAAGGAAAAAAAAGACTACCTTAGAACAAGTATCATTTCGAACAGTTTTAAATGGAGTGCTTAGTCAACAAAAAGATTACGTAACTGATAACAAGAATCTTGAGAATGTATCTAAATTAAAAGTATCAAAAGCTCAAATGGAAGACCTAATATTTGCTAGTAAAATTTGTAAACATACCAAATCAAATGCAATCGTTTTAGCGAAAAACAAACAACTCATTGGGTCTGGTTGTGGACAAACATCTAGAGTAGATGCTTTACAACATGCTATAAAAAAAGCAAAACAATTCTCTCTTGACATGAATAATGCCGTAATGGCATCAGATGCATTTTTCCCATTTCCTGATTGTGTTGAAATAGCAAGTAAAGAGGGAATAAAGGCTGTTATACAACCAGGAGGCTCGAAAAATGATCAGTTGTCAATAGATTATTGTAATAATAATGATATGGCAATGGTAGTTACTAAAAAAAGACATTTTAAACATTAAAAAATTTTGGGATTATTTGATTTTTTTACAGAGGATATTGCTATAGATTTAGGAACAGCAAATACATTAATTATTCATAATGATAAAGTCGTCGTTGATGAACCATCTATTGTTGCAACTGAATTAAAAACTGCTAAAGTTATTGCTGTGGGAAGCAAAGCTCAACAAATGCACGGTAAAGCCCATAGGGGTATTGAAACTAATCGCCCCTTAAAAGATGGTGTAATTGCTGATTTTGATGCGGCTGAACAAATGATTAAAGAATTTATTAAAAGTATTCCTTCATTACAAAATAGATTTTGGGCACCATCACTCAGAATGGTTATCTGTATACCATCAGGAATTACTGAAGTGGAAAAAAGAGCTGTTCGAGACTCTGCAGAGATTTCAGGTGCAAAAGAAGTGTACCTAATACATGAGCCCATGGCTGCTGCTATTGGTATGGGTATAGAAGTACAAGAACCTCGAGGGAACATGATTATTGATATAGGAGGAGGAACGACAGAAATTGCTGTCTTATCTCTTGGAGGAATTGTAAAAGATAAATCGATAAAAGTAGCTGGAGATATTTTTACTTCTGACATTAGATATTTTATGCGTCAAAATCATAATTTAGTTATAGGTGAAAGATCCGCTGAAAAAATTAAAATTGAGGTTGGAGCTGCATTAGAAAATTTAGAAGATACCGACAAAGAGATTCCTCCTAATTGGGAGGTGCAAGGAAGAGATCAAACTACAGGAAAACCTAAAGCAGTAGAAGTCTCTTATAAAGAAATTGCACGCGCATTAGATGCATCAATAAAACAAATAGAAGACGCAATTATGCAGGCACTTGCAATGACTCCGCCTGAATTAGCTGCAGACATTTATAACAGTGGAATATATCTTGCTGGAGGGGGAGCAATGTTAAGAGGATTAGATGATAGAATCAGAAACAAAACTGATTTGCCAGTATATGTTGGAGAAGACCCTTTAAGAGCTGTTGTCCGCGGAACTGGCATTGCGTTAAAAAACATTGATCAATATAGTGGTGTTTTAATGAGATAAATTTATGAATAGGATTATTCAAATACTGATAAAAAATCATGTATTTTTTGTTTTTATTATCCTAGAATTAATACTATTAAATCATCTCTCTTCTAAAAATTTAGTAATTGAATCGAGTATTGAAAAAATATCTACATATTTAGGTGGTTATATATTTACAAAAGAAAAAAAAATAAAAGATTTTTTTTCATTAAAAAAAACAAATGAACAACTTTTAACAATCAATTATAATCTTTTTATAGAAAATCAAGCTTTAAAAGAAAAAATTTCTTCCAAAGATTCTACTAATCATCTATGTAGTATTATTCAAGCTAAAGTTGTGAAAAATACATGGAATAAAAATCAAAATTTTTTAATTGTTAATCAAGGTTCTTTGCAAGGAGTGTCTACCCAAATGGGAGTGATAAATAATAATAACCTAATTGGAATGACCGCTACAGTAAATAATAATTTTTCTACTGTAATTAGCCTTTTAAACACGGACTTAATGATTAGTGCAAAAATTGAAAAATCTGGGCATTATGGCACACTATCATGGGATGGCGTAAATTTTACTAAAATGCAACTAAGTGATATTCCTAAAAATGCTGTAATTAAAATTGGTGACACTATAGTAACAAGTTCTTATTCTAATATTTTCCCAGAGGGCATAAATATAGGAACGATTTCTAAATATAAACATGAAAAAAACACTAACTTTTTACAAATTGAAATTACACTATTTGCTAATTTCACGAATATTGAATTTGTATATTTAATAGAACCCAGTTTAAAAGAAGAACGTAATATAATTGAAAACAGCTTATTAAAATGAATATGTTTAAGTTATTTATATGGTCTACTTTTTGCCAAATTTTTATACTAAATAATATATACTTAAGCGGATATATTAACCCATATTATTATATTGTTTTTATTTTATTAATGTCCCAAAAGGCAAATAAATTATTACTATTATTATTAAGTTTTGCACTTGGATTAACTATTGATATTTTTTCATATACTCAAGGTACACATGCATTTGCCTGTGTATTAATATGTTATTTGAATATTTTATGGGGAGGTAAAAGAGATGAAACAGAAGAGAACGTAAATATCAATAAAATATCAACAATCGATTTTATCCGCTTTATAACACCATTAACCATAATACATCATTTTACACTTTTCTTTTTAGAAAGGTTTTCAATTAAAGAAATAATACCTATTATAATACTAACTATTAGTAGTTCATTTTTTACTATTCTATTATTAATTATACATAAAAGCTTCATGCCTAAAAAATGAAAAGAAAATATGATTTTTATGTAGGCAGAAAACATGCAATACTTATTAGCTTTTGCATAATATTTCTTTTAATAATTAGTAAACTATTTAGTATTCAAATTTTAAATAAAGAGTATAAATTATCTGCCGAAAACAATGTGATTCGGAAAATAATTCAATACCCCGAAAGAGGCTGGATATATGATCGAAACCAAAATCTATTAGTTTCTAATCAAAGAGCGCATGATATTATGATTGTACCTTATCAATTAAATCCAAAATTAGACACTGTACTTTTTTGCAATATTTTTGATATTACAAAAGAACAATTTGTACAAAAATTGAAAAAGGTAAAAAAATATTCTCATTATAAACCTTCTATTTTTTTAAAAGATATATCAAAAAAAAAATTCGCCGATATTCAAGAAAAACTACATTTATTTCAAGGCTTTTATGCACAACCTAAATATATTCGATATTACCACACAGAATCTGGCGGCAATATATTTGGTTATATCAGTCAAGTTTCTAATGAGCAAATTAAACAAGATAGATATTATATAAGTGGAGATTTAATAGGTGTTACTGGACTGGAAAAGTCATATGAAAAAATACTTCGAGGTACAAAGGGTGTTGAAAGAAAAGTGGTTGATGTATATGGGAAATATCAGGGTCCATTTAATGAAAGAAATAATGACACGCTTCCAATTAAAGGGAAGGACATTGTATTAGGTCTAGATATCCAATTACAAGAATATGCTGAATTACTAATGAAAAATAAGAGAGGTAGCGTAGTAGCTATTGAACCTAATACTGGGGAAGTATTATGTATGGTTTCTAGCCCTAGTTACAACCCCTCTCTATTTGTTGGAGAGCAAAGAAATAAAAACTACAGAGATCTTTTCCTAGATCCAAATAAACCACTATATGATAGATCTACATCTGCATTATACCCACCAGGATCAATATTTAAATTAATTAATGCCTTAATTGGTCTTCAGGAAAAAAATATAACTAGTGGCACATTATTTAAATGCAATAAGGGTTGGAATTTTAAATCAATTTTACATATCGGATGTCATCCTCACAAATCTCCTCTTAATTTAAGACAATCTATTGCACAATCTTGCAATGCATATTTCTGTAGTACTTTTCAAAAAATTATATCCAGTAAAAAAAATGCTGCACTTGGAATTGATAACTGGGCTAAATACACTAAATCATTTGGATTGGGCCAAACTTTTGACAGTGACTTAGCAAATAATAAGAAAGGTCTTATTCCAAATAGTGATTATTACAATAAAATCTATGGAAAAAAAAGATGGGGTGCATCCACATGTATTTCGTTGGGTATTGGGCAAGATGCATTACTAATGACCCCTGTTCAAATGGCCAATGTTGCTGTAATAATGGCCAATTATGGTTATTATAAGACTCCACACCTAATTAAAAACATAGAGGAAGGTCTTCAGCCGATTTTATTTGAAAAAAATTATTGTAAAATAGAATCCAAACACTTTAAACCTGTAGTATATGGGATGGAAACGGCCATAGAGGGAGCCCATGGAACAGCAAAAATAGCTAAATTAAATAATTTAAAAATTTGTGGAAAAACCGGTACTGCTGAAAATCCTCATGGAGATGACCATTCAATATTCATAGCTTTTGCGCCAAAAAAAAATCCACAAATTGCAATTGCCGTGTATGTAGAAAATGGAGGATGGGGAAGTGATGTAGCAGTTCCAATTGGAAGTCTCTGTATTGAGAAATATATTAATGATACAATTAGTAATATTAGTTTAGAGAAAAAAATGATTAATCTAAAAATTAAATACTAGATGCATCAAGAAAAGAACATCAAATTTGATAAGCTAACAGTAATACTATATTTTACAATAGTCTTTATAGGCTGGTTAAGTATTTATTCTAGCAGCTACCATGAAACAGTTAGCTCAATGATAACTATTAACACTATAGCTGGTAAACAGTTATTTTTTATCCTTATTTCAATATTATCAAGTATATTTTTACTATTAATTGATGTAAAAATAATATTAAGATTAAGTTATATAATATATTTTATAAATATCCTATCTCTAATACTTGTTTTATTAATTGGTAAAGAAGTGGGAGGAGCTAAAGCTTGGTTTAAAATTGGTAGTTTTGGCTTACAGCCCGCCGAATTTGCAAAATTAGGCACGATTTTAGTAATTAGTAAATTTATCAACGACAAGGAAATTTATCTTAATTCACTAAAAAATTTACTTATAATTATCTCTTTTATTTTTATACCTTCCTTTCTTATATTGCTTCAACCAGATGCAGGGTCTTCATTGATTTATAGTGCATTAATAATTATGTTTTTTAGAGAAGGTCTCCAACTTAAATATATTATAAGTATTATAACTGCAGGCTTATTAGCATTAGCAACAATTATAATTGGTGTTAATACAACTATTAAGGGTTTAATTATCATGACCTTTATACTTTTTATTGTGTTAAACAAAAAACCTAAAAAATTAATGATATCATTAATTTTTTTTATTTCCTGTTCTTTTATTATTAGTAGTGTCAATTATACTTACGAGAACATTTTAGAATCACATCAAAAAGAAAGAATTGATATACTAATTGGAAAAGAAAAAAATAAACTAGGATCTGGTTATAATTTAAATCAATCATTAATCGCTATTGGTTCTGGGGGATTAATGGGTAAAGGATTTCTTAAAGGGACTCAAACAAAAGGAAATTTTATACCCGAACAAAATACTGATTTTATTTTTTGTACTGTTGGAGAAGAATTTGGTTTTATTGGTAGCTTAACAATAATACTATTATTTCTGGCTCTAATCACTAGAATCATTATACTAAGTGAAAAACAATACTCACGTATAAGCAGGGTATTTGGCTATTGTTTAGCATCTATTTTATTCGCACACGTAGTGATAAACATTGGCATGACCATAGGAATCGTTCCAGTCATTGGGATACCCTTGCCCTTTTTAAGTTATGGCGGTTCTTCAATGTTAACATTTTCAATAATGCTATTTTTATTTATCAAGCTGAACTCTTTAAAGCTTGAAAGATTTTGAAAAAATTTTAATAGAAATTAAACCTATTATCAATAATACTACTTTTCTCCTTAAGTATATCTATTAATAGTTTATCAACATCTGACTGATACGTTCTCTCAATTATATTTTTATAGCTATCCATCGAATTTGGATAACTAACATCCCCATCAACTTCTTTTAAGAATACAAAAACTCCCTCTTCATTAGTAAACGGTTCTGAAATTACATTAACATCGGTACCAAAAAAAGCACCCACAGCACCAGGGTTGTATCCAGTCTCGCCGAAAACATCGGAGTTGCTTCTCAATTGTTGTATTGAATTAGTCGAAACGTTATAATGATTTGCTACATCTTGAATCTTATTATAATTAGATTTAATAATATGATCGGACACATTACTTGAAGTATTTTTCTTTTGTAAAATTAGGCCTATGTCATCACGTAATTCTTCAATTGTTTTATATTCTCCCTCAGAAATTTTGGAAACAAATGCAACAATATACTTATCTTGTAAATCAAAAAATTTAGTTTCATATAAATTTGTCTCCTCACTAAATGCCCACCTTACAATTTCCCTTGCTGCACCCAGACCAGGAACAGATTGATCCATCTTCTCTAATATTACCGTTCTAGGGCGAATATTAATTTGCTTTGAAATTTCTTTAGCATCAAGTATTTCTTTATTAGTATTAATAAAATCAAATACATTAGAATAAATATCATTTAACGTTTGATCACTAGCATATAATTCTCTTTCCAAATAAACAATTGAAACACTGTCTGAATCTACATTAACAACACGAGCCATTTTACATGCATTTTTTTCAAAATAAGGATATACCAAATTATTATCAACACGCCTTTCTTTTTTTATTTTCTTGAATTCTGCTAAAGATATAAGATCTAAATTGTATGTATTATCTCCATTTTGAGTAACAAAATTTTTTAAATCTTGTGTGTTCAAAAATCCTAAATCTATTTCTTCTTTGTTAAGTCTCTTGTTAAAAATTGGCCTATCCTTAATTAAATCATTCATCGCCTCCATAAGTAATTCTTTATCATCCTCACTCGCAACTAAATCAAAAACAAAATAAGTAATACTTCGATTTGGTATATTCTTAAATAAGTTCTTATTATTTTGATAATAGCTCTTTATTTCCTTTTCAGAAGGGGCATCCTCTTTATTAAAATTATTAGACGGTATATAAACATATTTACCACTAACAGTCTTTGTTTGATCCTTATAATATGAACGTGCATCCTGAACTGTTGCATAAAGTCCATTTTTTATAGCATTATAATACTTTGATATTTGACGTTCTCGAATTTCATTGTTTTTAAAAAAAATATACCTAGGCCACTGCGGATTGTCTCGACCCATTTCAATCCAATCTCTAATTAATTCAGGATTATACTGATTCCACTCCCCTGATTCTGTTTGTTCACGAAAAAAATAACCAAATAAAGATGCTTGATTACCTGTTAATTCTCCAGATATTAAATCCCAGGTCTCTCTATCACCAACTTTTATCCCTGATTGATTAAACTTTTCAGATAATAACATGTCTTCTGTTTTTTGTTCAAAAAACAAATCCCTTTCTTTTTGTCTCTGCTCCTCTGTAATATTAACTGTGCCAAAGCTAGAGATAAACTTGATATTAATGTTTTGCTCCAATTCTTTTTCGAAATTTGTAAATGAAAGTTCTGTATCATTAACCCTTAATAAAAGGTTTTGCCCTTTCTGAAATAATGAAGTACCTCCACTCATCAAATCAGTAAGAATAAAACCCAACATAGCGATACCTATTACAAAAATAAGTAGACCAGACCTCTTTCGTATATCATTTAAAGTCATATTGTTATAATTTTTTGGGTTACGAATATACGATTATTATTCTATGACACAAAGAATAATTTCCTCTATAAAATTATCTGTAATCTTCACAATTTTAAATTCATAATTATTAATCGATATGATTTCCTGATTTTTGGGAATTCTACCTATATGACTTATTATAAAACCACTAAGAGTGTCATACTCTTCAGAAGTCTCTAATCGGAAGTTATATTCTTTATTTAAATCATCTATTTTATGCTTGCCTAAAAAATGATATTTATCATCTGATATTTTCAAACCTGAAAAACTAGTTTCATCATGTTCATCCTCAATTTCTCCAACTAATTCTTCTATAATATCTTCTACACATATTAACCCAGAAGTACCTCCATATTCATCTACAACTAATGCAACACTTCGGCGTTCTTTTAATAACTTATCTAGGGCTGCTTGAGCCAATAAACTTTCTGGAATTATAGAAATAGGCAATAATATATCTTTAATACTTTTTGGTTTTTTAAATAATTCATAAGAATGAACGTAAGCAATTACATTGTCCAAATTTTCTTTAAAAACTAAAATTTTTGAATGTCCCGTCTGTATAAATTTTTTACGAAGATTCACTATTGAATCTTCAATACTAATCCCAACAATCTCAGTTCTAGGTATCATACAATCCCGAACTTTAATCGTCGAAAAATCTAATGCATTTTGTAAAATTTCTATTTCTGGATCAACTCCGTCAGTAGATTTTTTAGCAATTTCATTATGCTCTTCTAAATAATCATCTAAATCTACCCTGTTAAAAACAAGTTCTTCATTATGCAGGTTTTTACCAAATAAATTCGAAATCAAAAAATTTGATATCGCATTTATGAAAATTGAAAATGGATATAACAAATAAATTATAATTATAGATGGAAATGCAAACAAATTCAGTAATTTATTTGGGAATAATGAAAATACTACTTTTGGCAAGAATTCTGCAACAAGAAGTACTATAAATGATGAGGCAATAACTTGTATCAATAAAACCAAGAAAGGAATAGAAACCAAGTGCTCATCAATCCATGGTTCTAGTAAATTAGCCATATAAATACCATAGATAACTAAAGCAATATTATTCCCTATAAGCATAGATATAATAAAACTAGTTGGTTTTTCTGTAAATTTTGAAACTATTTTATTAGTTAAATTTCCTTGTTCTTTATCTAAGAATATTTTTAATTTATTAGACGACACAAACGCAATTTCCATACCTGAAAAAAAAGCCGAAAATAAAAGACTCGTGAAAATTATACTATATTCAAAAAGCATATAAAATATCTAAAGATAAATAGTTCCAGTAATATTTGACAATGTATAGGTCGAAAAGTATTGATCTGCTTCAAAACCAAAACCCATAATAATTTGATTTTTTGTATTTAATGTCACAAAATCCTCGGTGTATATTTTCTTTGTTTCACTATTCCAAAATAATTGCTCTGTGTTTAATTGTTCCTGATTAGAGTTTGTTAAAACTACATTGCTTCTAGCTTCTACGATATTTTGATTATTATCCTGAATAGCATAATCTGCCAAAATAGTTGCTATAGTATCTAATCTATGATTATAAACATATATTTCTATTCCTTGAGGGAAGGTGCTAGTTTTAGCAAATTGATTCATTTCTTGAGCAATTAATTTAAACTCTAAATCACCTTTTAAATAATAGAATATTTC
>NZUB01000021.1 GCA_002696965.1 Flavobacteriales bacterium
TAATTATTTGTCCAATTCAAACTATTAGGGATTCAGATGGTTTGGCATTAAGCTCTCGTAATAAGCGTTTAAGTGTAGCTCAAAAAAAGACAGCTATTAATTTAATTATAGCAATCCGTGCATTGAAAGAAAAAATTGAGAAACACTTCAAAGAATCTCCGTCTTTATTAATTGAAAAAAATCAACTTCAAAAGCTCAGATTACAAGTTTTAAACTCTGTTTTAAGTAATTCTTCAATAAAATTGGATTATTTTGAAATAATTGAAGTTGAAAACTTTAGCTTTGTGACTAATTTATATCGTAATCAACACTATAGAGTGTTAATTGCGGCATATATTGGAGAAGTTCGACTAATTGATAATACTGCAATCAACGAAATATGTTAATACAAATAATGAAATCAAAAATACATCGCGTTACTATTACAGAGGCTAATATTAATTATATTGGAAGTATTACTATTGACCCAGCCTTAATGAAAGCTGCTAATATGATATCGGGTGAGAAAGTACAAGTTTTAAACCTCACCAATGGTGAACGTTTGGAAACATATGTGATAGAGGGCGAACAGCAAGGCCAGATAGGGATTAATGGTCCAGCAGCTCTTAAAATGAAAGAAGGACATATAGTTATTATTGTTGCGTATGCATTTTTAGAACAATCATTAGCAAACAATTATTCCCCTACTATTATTTTTCCAAACGAAGAAACTAATTTAATTAATTAATGAGACAATTAATTCAATATTCAAAACCAGCTATTTTCTTATTATTAGGCTGTTTTTTATTGTGGATTTCATTTAAAGATATTGATTTATTAAGATTTAATGATGCATTAAAAAGGATTCCTATTCAATGGATTTTTTTATCAATGTTATTAGGTTATTTAGCTTTTATAATTCGAGGCTTGAGATGGTATTTGCTTATAGAACCATTGGGTTACAAACCTAAAAAATCTCATTTAATTCATGCTATTGCATTTGGGTACCTATTTAATTCTTTTATTCCAAGAAGTGGTGAGCTTGTTAGATGTACAGCATTAAATAAAACAAGTAATATCCCTGTTTCAGCTTTATTTGGTCATGTTTTACTCGAACGTTTAATTGATTTTATTATACTGGGCTTTTGCATCTGGCTGTCTTTTATTTTAAATCATAATAAATTTCTTGTTTTTTCGCAAGATTTTTCATTTCCCCTTATTTATATATTGTATTTTTCAGTTTTTCTTTTTGTCATTTTAGTATCTTTTAAATTTCGTAAAAACCTATTTAAACAAAAGCATTTAAATCGTGTTGATACATTTATTATTGGATTAAAAGAGGGTTTTCTATCTTTTAGAAAGATTCAAAATAAATTGCTTTTTTCAATATATACTGCTTTAATTTGGTTGTGTTATTTATTTATGACGGTGGTTTGTTTTTTTTGTTTTGATGAATTACAACACTTAACATTAAGCGAAGGATTATTTATTATGGTAGCTGGGGGCTTGGGGATGGTTGTGCCAACTCCAACGGGAATAGGTTCATATCATTATTTAGTTATTAAGGCTTTAGTAGCTATTGGAATTACTTATGAAACCGCAGGTTTTTTTGCATTGATTGTTCATAGTTCACAAGCGCTCATGATATTACTATCAGGTGCAGTTGCTATGATGGTTCTTTATATGAATAAAAAAAATTCTCACAATGAGTAAGGTATATTATTATTGTAATAATTGTGGTCATGAAGCTGCTAAATGGTTGGGTAAATGTCCTGCATGCAAACAATGGAATACACTTATTGAAGAGGTAAAACCCTCTAATAAGAAAAATAAATTATTTAATCTTGCAGTAGCTTCATCATCAGCTACCCTTATTCAAAATATTAAACATGAATCCTCGATGATGACCACTACTACTGATGCAGAGCTTGATATTGTATTAGGTGGAGGTATTGTGTCAGGTTCAGTTATTTTATTAGCTGGAGAGCCAGGCATAGGCAAGTCAACTCTTTTGCTGCAAATCGCTTTATCATATAAGAGCGAAACACTTTATGTCTCTGGTGAAGAAGCCCTGACTCAGATTAAAATGAGAGCAGATCGAATTGGCATTAAAAATCAACACTGTCATGTATTTAGTGAAACTTCAACTACAAAAATTATTAATCATTGTGAAAACAGATTTAAAAAAGAAAATCCGTATCAACTAATTATTATTGACTCGATACAAACTTTGTTTAGTGACTATATTGACACTACAGTAGGTTCGATTAGTCAAATTAAACAGTGCTGTTCAGAGCTAGTACAATATGCTAAAAAAACCAACACTCCAATTATCTTAATTGGTCATATAACAAAAGAAGGTCAAATAGCAGGCCCAAAAGTTTTAGAACATATGGTAGATGTTGTTTTAAATTTTGAAGGTGAAAAAACTCATTTATATAGAATTCTTAGAGCATCTAAAAACAGATATGGAGCTACATCTAAGGTGGGTGTTTATGAAATGGTAGAATCGGGATTAAAGCAAGTTTTAAATCCATCGACTATTTTAATGAATGATGGAGAACAGCAAATGAGTGGGACATCAATAGCATCTACTTTTGAAGGTCAGAAAACATTTTTAGTTGAAGTGCAGGCATTAGTTACACCAGCTGTATATGGGACACCTCAAAGGTCTGTAAATGGGTTTAATTTAAAAAGGCTGAATATACTACTAGCTGTACTAGAAAAAAAATGTGGATTTAAATTAAGCTCGCAGGATGTCTTTTTAAATATAGCTGGTGGTATTAGTGTTTCAGATCCATCAATGGATCTTGCGATTGTTGCTTCTATCCTTTCATCTAATGAGGACTTTATTATTGGCACTAATATTTGTTTTGCTGGTGAAGTTGGTCTTAATGGCGAAGTACGACCAATACCTCGAATAGAAAGTCATATTCAAGAAGCTCAACGTATCGGATTTAAAACCATTGTTATTTCATCAAAAAACAAACTTGTTAGTATTTATAAAAAGATTGAAATTATAAACTGTGATAAGGTAATGGATTTATATACCTATCTAGCTAATTTAATTCCATCAAAACCTATGGGTTAAATTATATATATACTTTCTGAAAATTTAGTATATTTGTCTTCACTCATATTATATAGTATAAAATAAGATTCAAATTATGAAAAAATTAACTAATTTTTGGGCGCTTTTCTTAATCATGACCGGAACACTTATATCACAAAATGATATTAATGAGATGTGTGGCACAACTAGAGTTTTAAATAAACTGTATGAACAACATCCTGAACGTCAAGAAATTGCTCAACAATTAGAATCATTTACACAGGAATTTATTGCTAATTATCGAGCTGGAAGGATAGCAGATACTACTTATATTATTCCAGTTGTTGTACATATAATACATCAATATAATAAAGATGGCGGTGATGAAGATTTAACTTATGATGAAATATCGGATGGTATCCTTAGAATCAATAATGATTTTAATGCTGAAAACGAAGATTTAGCTGATGTGGTCGAAGAATTTACTGATATAATTGGTGATACTGGCATGGAATTTCGTTTAGCGACTAAAGATCCTGATGGTAATTGTTCTTATGGTATTAATAGATATGCTTCGCCTCTATCTACTCAAGTTTCAACAAACGGTGATAATGTTTCCGCAATCATGGAATTAGCATCTTGGGATCCAAAAAAGTATTTAAATATATGGGTGGTTGATGAATTCGTTCAGTTAGGAGGAGGAGGAGGACAAACTTTAGCTTTTGCATACCCTCCAGGTTCTCATCCAATAATGGATGGAATCTTTTGTAGACACGATTACTTTGGAACTTTAAATGGTCAATCAGAAGGTCTACATACTTTGGGCCATGAAATGGGGCATATTTTCAATTTAATTCATACATGGGGACCTGGAGAAATTGGTGGAGATGAAGGTTGTTTGGCAGGTGATGCAGTTGATGACACCCCACCCACTAAGGGACAAATGTCTTTTTGTCCTTTAACTTTGGATGATTTTGCCCCTAATGCTGCTTGTAATGATACTGTTTTAGAGAATGTTCAAAATATTATGAATTATTCGAGCTGCAAACACATGTTTACTCAGGGTCAGTCGGAGAGAATGATAGCGGCGGCTAACAGTTTAACAGGGAATAGATGGTATTTGTGGCAGCCAGACAATTTAATTGCTACAGGAACAGATGATGAAACATTTAACAATGATCCATATGCTGAATGTGTTCCAATTCCGGATTTTCAAGCAAACAAGGACCTTGCCTGTATAGGCGAATCAGTAGACTTTACTAACTACACTTATAATAATTATTTGAATGATAATACAACTTATGTGTGGTCATTTGTGGGTGGTAGTCCTACCACTTCTTCTTCTTTTAACCCTCCATCAGTTACTTTTGATGAACCAGGAAGTTACGATGTATCATTAACTGCATGTAACGGAGATTTATGTAGAACATTGACATATAATAATTATATCACCGTATTATCAGAGAGGGCTTTATCCTCTGAAGAACTATTTGCACAAGATTTCGAATCGTTGACTTTTTCTGAAAATGACGAAGAGGTATGGTGGAGTGGAGATAATTATGACGAGCAACATTGGGATGTTTTTGATCATGATAGCGGAAATTCTATGGTAAGAATCAAGAGTCAAGATTATCAAACTGTTAAAAATGCACATTCGTTTGCGACCCCTATGTTAACAGAAACTAATATTTTAACTACTTCTGATTCTTTGTGTTTTGATTTAGCTTATGCTTTAAGATTACCTTATACAGAGGTGTTTGATCAAAATGAAGATGGTATTGTTGACGAAGACACTTATTCAATTCATCATGATGATTTATTTATCGATGTAAAAGGTTGTGATGACACATCTTGGCAAGTTTTAAGACCTGTATTTACTACTCGTCCAGGCTTTAAAAATAAATTTGGACCGGATGAACATATTGCAAATACGAATGCACAACAATCTTTAATTACTGTGCTAGATTCGCAAGGGAACCCTAAACCATATTTTAATGATTTTTATCCTGAACCTAGTGAATGGAAAAGAGTATGTGTGTCTACACAAACTTTAACTTCTGCATCGTTTAATGATGGAGTAGTTATAAGATTTAATTTCCAACAAGGCCCAGATGAATTAGATGACATATATTTCGTTGAGACTGGCCAAGGTAATCAAGGTATTGAGGCTAGTACTGTAGGCGGGAATTGGCTATATATTGACAATATAACAATTGGTCCAGAAGAAAGAAGCATAGATGCTTCTATGATGAATATAAATATTTTTCCCAATCCAACACAACTAGGTCAGGGCAGTGTGTCGTTTGAATTATTTAATGATGAAGAGCTGACAATCAGCGTAACTAACTTACTTGGAACAGAATTAGATGCTGTGAAGTTATCATTACTTGCGGGAAATCATACTTTAGAAATATCAGATATTTTTAATATTACTAGAAATGGTTCATATATAGTGTCAATTCTTGGACAAAACACTCGTGCTGCAGAAATGATTATAATTAAATAGAGGTTGGCCATTACTATGAAAAGAACATTAATTATATTATTTATTTTATGTTCTTGCTTTAATTTTTTATTTGCTCAAATAGATAGATGTTCTACGGATAAAATGGTTCAGCAAGAATTATTACTCAATCCAGATAAGAAAGTTATATTAGATCAATTAGAATTATTCACACAAGAATTTATTGATAATTATCAAACTGGAAGAATAGCAGATACAACATATATTATTCCAGTTGTTGTTCATGTTATTCATTTGAATGGTCCTGAACGAATTGATATGAATCAAATTGAATCAGCTATCCAGAGCATGAATGACGATTTTAATCTACTTAATGACGATTTAGTTGATATTAATGGTAATTTTCTCCCTTCATCGACCACAAACAATCTTGACACTTTAAATATCTTTGTTCCTAATTCATCTAGTGGCTCAATAGACTGGATGGTTCAAAATAATAGTTCTGTAAAAAGGAACGACACCTTATGTGTAATAAATAATAATAATAATTCAACTATAATTCTTGCCGATGCACCTAATAATTATTTTAGTGGCGGAATTATCAATTTATTGTATGACCAACAAAGTACAGTACAAAATGGAGATTTAATTGCTCAAATAATTACTACTGAGGCAAGAGGTTTTGAGGATATTGTGGCTGATATAGGTATTGAATTTAGACTTGCTACAAAAGATCCAGATGGAAACTGTACGACTGGCGTAACATATCATCATTCGAGTCTCACATTGGCGGGTGGTGAAAATGTTAAGGATGATACTTACTGGGATAATGATATGTATTTAAATATTTGGACTGTTGCTAATGTTGCTAGTGGAGCAGCAGCATATGCGTATTATCCAGGTTCTGCTCCAACAAATCATGAAGGCATACTTTGTCAGCATGATTATTTTGGTACTACTGGTACTTCGAGTAATAATAATTGGCAACGCCATACTATGTCTCACGAAGCAGGGCATTATTTTAATCTTCCCCATCCATGGGGAAGTACTAATGATCCTTCTTTAGAATCAAATTGCGAAACTGATGATGGGGTTGATGACACCCCTAATACTATTGGTGCATCAGGATGTTATTCTTATGATTCACAAGTTTCATGTGGGTCACTAGATAATGTTGCTAATATAATGGATTATACTAATTGTGCTTACATGTTTAGTAAAGGTCAAAGATTAAGAATGATAGCTGCCTTAAATTCTAATTCAGGAGCAAGAAATAATTTATGGTCTCAAGAAAATTTAGAACTTACTGGCACAAATGACCTGCATTACTTTTCAGAACCCTATGCTGATTGTATTCCAATTCCTGATTTCTTTGTAGAATCCGATACTATTGGTTCCCTTGGATCAAATGGGTTTTCAGTTAAATTTAAAGATCAAACTTATAATAATATACAGGGTCAAACATCTTATGAATGGTCTTTCCCTGGTGCTACCCCATCTACATCAAGTTTACAAGAACCTACTGTTATATATAATGTTTCAGGGCAACATGATGTTACTTTAAAAGTTTCTAACAATAATGGAAGCAACCAATTAACAAAAGAAAAACATATTACTGTTATTGAGAGGGTAAGCCCACCATTAATAGAAGATTTTGAAAGTTATAATTTCCCCATTAACGAATCTGTTGATAAGCCGAACTGGTATATACTTGAAAATTATCCTACAGAAACAAATTGGCAAAAATCAGATTTGGCATCATATGATGGGAACCAATCTATTCGAATTAGAAGTAAAAATTATCAGGAGGGCTTTAACAATATTACTCAAACAATATGGTTGCCAGAAATAGATATGAGTAACATATATTACCCTGTTAACCCACCTAACCAAGATTTTGAATTGTGTTTTAATTTTGCTTATGCAAAAAGGTTACCATATTTAGATCAATTTGGCAATAGTGTAATTCAAGATATGCTAACAATTTCGACTAGACATAACAATGGGGACAATAGTGGTTTTTGGCAGGATAGAGCAATTTTATCTGCAGATGATTTGACTGTCAATACAAACATTTACTTTAATGAATATATGCCCACTGACACTTCTGATTGGCAAGAGAAATGTATTCAATTAAATGCTGCCGCTTATAATCAAGCCACTACAAGTCTGCTTATTTATTTTGAATTTCAGGGTAAAGGATATTTGCAAAATGACACCTTGATTACAACTAGTGTTGGAGGGGATTATATATCTAATAATCTTGGTGGCAATTGGCTTTATATAGATAATCTGCGTATTGGTTTTTCAGAGGATATAGAAACAAGAAATCATAGTGCCCCCATTAATAATAGTATGTATGATAATAGAATTTTTGATCTTTTTGGAAGAGAATACCATGATGCACATTCTTTGAAAAGTGGTATATATTTTAAGAATGGACAATTAGTATTTATTAAAGGTGAATTATGAGATTAATTTATATAATCATTCTATTAGTTCTAAATACGAGTACATTATTTAGTCAAGTATTGCCAATGTGTGGGACTGATAAGGTCATGAAAAAGCATCGTCAGTCCAATTATTTCAAAAATCAGCAAGCAAGTATAACAAAAGGTGTTAGCAGTAGTCAAACTTTTAATACAAAAGTTATACCGTTAGTATTTCATATTATACATGATGGTCACCCAATTGGCGAAGATGAAAATGTATCCGTGGCACAAATTGAAAATGCTGTTAGTATCTTAAATGAAGATTTTAATATTCTGAATCAAGATTTAGAGAATGTTGTTAGTGATTTTCAAAATGTCATAGGAGATCCCAATATAGAATTTAGGCTTGCTAAATTAGATCCCAATGGTAATTGCACTAGCGGGATCAACAGAATTTTTTCAAATATGACTAATCAAGCTAATGATTGTATAAAAGACTTAATTGCTTGGGATGATTCTAAATACGTTAACATATGGGTTGTCGAAGACATAGATAATACAATAGGTGCAGCAGCATATACATATTTACCAGGGGCTTTATGGGATGAAGTGGAGGGTATAATTATCAATCATGAGTATTTAGGTAGTATCGGCTCATCAAATAATACTCCATACAAAAGACATACATTAAGTCATGAATTTGGACATTATTTTAATTTGGAACATACATGGGGATGGGGTTCTAATGGAGAATTAGATAATTGTTCTTCTGATGATAATGTGAGTGATACTCCAAATACTATTGGTGCTTATTCAACATGTAATTTATCCCAAATAAGTTGTGGTAGTTTAGATAATATTCAAAATTTCATGGACTATTCTTCCTGTACCTGTATGTTTACAGTAGGACAAGCTAACAGAATGCAAGATTGTTTAAATTCATCAGTTTCTCAAAGAAATAATCTTTGGACTAATAGTAACCTTTGGGATACAGGTACACATGATAATTATAATGCGGAAGCATGTATACCTAATATAGACTTTTTCACCTCGCAAGTTGATCGAATATGTGCAAATACTGCAACTACATTTATAAATACATCGGAAAGTCTGGGTTCCAATGCAGTGTTTAATTGGTCTTTTCCAGGTGCTGACATTGAATACTCTTCAGACGAAAACCCTATAGTCAATTATAGTGTTTCAGGTGAATACCAGGTTACATTAACTGTTTTTGCTAGTGGTGGAGAAAATACTTTAACAAAAACATATTTTGTTTATGATGCACCGATGAATCTAAATGAAAGCTTTGAAAACACACAATTTCCTGTAAATTCGGATCCCAGTTTGTCTTGGTCTATTCAAGGTCCACCTAATGAAACTAGTTGGGCAAGAAGTCCACTATCTTCTAATCCAGCTACTGGTTCTATAAGAATACGAAGCAGATATTTTGAGTGTAATAAAAAACATTATTTATATACACCTAGTTTAGATTTGAGTAATTTTGGTTTGGGTATTGGTGAGCCACTTAAGATTTTGTTTGATATAGCACATGGGAAAAGAACTAATCAGTCGGATGACTTATTAGTAATTTCTTATTCTAGAGATTGTGGCAACACATGGCAGGAAAGGGCTTCTTGGGATACAGATGAATTAATCACAACAACTGGTGGAAATGTGGGCAATAATTTCACTCCTAATCAAGATGAATGGGTTGAAAGGTCTGTTAATATTCAGTCGGCTGCAGAAGAAAATGATGTAATAATAAGATTTGAATTTAGTGGTGAAAGAGGAGGTTATTTATATATAGATAATGTTAGATTAACAGGCGAATGGATAAACATCGCTGAATTAGATAGCTCATTATCTAACTCACACATACTAAAACGCATCGATTTACTTGGCAGAGACAATACAAATAGTTTATTATATTTTGAAATATATAATACTGGAGAAGTTCATAAAAAATATAATTTCAGATAAACTAAAACTATATGGATTATGTTTATTTCAATCACGTAAATAATTTTGATCTAGTTAAGATCGAAGAATTATTAATTAAAAATCAAATAAAATATTTTATTAAAAACATGTACGAATCATCAGTTTCAGCTGGCTGGGCTAGTCCAGGAGCTGCTTTTAACGAGCAATTGTTATATGTTGAAAAGAAGAAGTTAGTATTAGTAAAAAAATTACTAACCGATTATATATAGTAATGATTTAATGCCATGATTTTATCAGCTACGAACCCCTTTTATTATAATTGGTGTGCATTTATTTGGGATTTTATTAACTTCCCATCTAGCCAATTACTACTTATATGCGCATTATATTTTTTGTAAAATTTAATAGCTGGTTGGTTCCAGTCTAGTACTTGCCACATAATTCTTTTCATATGTGTTGTTTTTGCTGTTTTAATAATAGCTTCAAATAATTTACTTCCAACGCCTAATCTTCGATATGTTTTACTCACTATAAGATCCTCTAAAAAAAGACATTTGCCTTTCCACGTAGAGTATTTAATATAATATAAGGCCATACCAATAATTTTATTATTTTTCTCTGCTACAATAAATGAAAAAATAGGTTTTTCACCAAAGCCGTCTTTTTCTAATTGTTTTAAACTAATATCTACTTCAGACACTGCTTTTTCGTAATCAGCTAATTCTATAATTAAATTTAATATAAATGGCAAGTCAGATTTTATGCCTTTTCTAATGTTTATCATTATCTTTATTTAATATGATTTTATCAAAAATAAAAAAACATATTTTTTTATTTTTAGTTCGTCTAAAACAAAAAAAAACAATTACTCATCTTTTAGCTCAGGATAATCCGCTATTGACCATTATAGTTGAATCCTTTTTACAATTAAAGTATAATAAATTGTCAATTACAGATGATTCAATTTTTGAAGCTTGTGAAAAATATAGAAATCAATTATTACAGGATGATACTGTTATTTCATTTGAAATCTTTGGTTCCAATAAAACGATGCTGGTCAAAGACATATGTGAAAAAGCAGCATCAAAACCTATTTGGGCTCAGTTTTTATATTTAATAACTAAGAGATTAACAAGTCCCCATTTTTTAGAAATTGGCACCAATTTAGGTGTTTCTGGCACGTATATTTTAGAGGCATTAAAGCATAAAAAGGATAGTAAATTATATACTATGGAGGGCCTCCCCCAGCTGTGTGAAATAGCTCAAAATCAATTTGCAAAGATTAGTATTCATTCAAAATATAAAATATATAAGGGTTTATATAAAAACACGTTCTCAAAATTATTAATAGATGACAATAATTACAATATTGTTTTTATTGATGGCAATCATAAGAAAGAGCCAACTATTAAGTATTTTATTGATTTGCAAGCAAAATTATCTTCTCCAGCAATAATTATTTTTGATGATATAAATTGGAGTCTGGACATGCAAAAAGCATGGGAGATTATTAAATCTAATAAAAATGTAACCTACTCTATAGATATGTTTAAATTTGGAATACTTATTTTTGATAAAAATAGCAATAACAAAAAAGCGGATTATAAATTGCATTTAGCGTATTAAAATTAATATAGAACCCAATTATGTTTTAGAAAATGAAAAAAACACTTTTATTAATTTTATTTCCAATCATTATTTTTGCCCAAAATGAAAAATTATACACACTTAGTGGTTATATATCTGACTTAAATAATGGAGAAAGTTTAATAGGCGTAAATATAGTTGTCGACAGTCTTAATGTAGGAACTACATCTAATAGCTATGGGTTTTACAGTTTAACACTTCCTGAAGGAATATATGATATTAGATATACTTATATTGGTTATGCTTCGCAGGTTGTAAATTTTAATTTTAACAGCAGTATTAGCCGAGATATAGAATTATCTACTGCAAACGAAGAATTAGATGAAGTATTATTATCTAGTGAAAAAAATATAGTAGAAAAAACACAAACATCAGAAGTTACTATTCCAATAAAACAAATTTTTAAAATA
>NZUB01000022.1 GCA_002696965.1 Flavobacteriales bacterium
ATTAGCGTCATAATTTGTATCAACACAATCTTGTGCAGTTACAACATTAAAGCAACAAAATACGATTGCTGCCAGAGAAAGTAATAATTTTTTCATCGGGTTAAATTTTAATTTGTAATTAGGGGTTATAAAAATAATTTGTAATTAGGGGTTATTTAAATATGCTATGAAGTTAATCAATTTTATTCTTCTTTTAAAAAAAAATATAACATGAGAATCAAAAAACTTATTAAGAAAATTGAAAAATTGTTAATAACACTTAATTACGTTACAAAAAAAGATATTATATTTTAATCAAAAATAAATTGAATGTTAAGTTTATGTTAAATTGTAAAAAATAATATTTCAGAGTGTATTAAGGCATCACAGATGAGTGATGAGAAAGAATTTTAAATACTCCATTTTGCTTTTGAAACACAAACGTAAATCTAGCATGAGAGATTTGTCTAGTTCCGTCTTGAGCATCAACTTCAAAATCATAAAAACCATTAACAGAATAATTACTATCATCAATAATATGCTTCTTAAAATCAACAACAGTGGCACTAGGTTTTTTATTTAAAAAAAAGTTAAAGTATTCTCTTATTTTGTCTTTACCTTGTCTAATTTCATCTGAAAAAGTACCTAAGAGCACACCATCATCAGCATAGAGATTAACAACCTGTTCAACTCCATGATTAGAAACTAATTCAATCCAAGTATTTAATGCATCATTCATAATTATAAATTTAAAAATTTTGAAGTATTTAATTCATTTGGCAAAACACATTTTTTTCTTTTACCAAAAAAAATATATCTAATTTTAGCTATTATCCTATATTTTAAATCCCTAATAGGAGGAGGAACAATATAAAAGATTAAAAATATTTTCAATAGGGTTCTTAGATGAAATAAGATAAAAAGCACAGCACTACTTCTGTAGCGAACCACATCTTTATCAATTACGATAATAGAATCATTTTTCACGATGTTAATTTTCTTGTCAGAAATTATTTTTTTTCCAACTTCACTTTGTATTGATGCTAATCTAAATTTATCATTTATATCTCTATTAATAATAAACCTTACAGACCATACGCACATATTACAAACACCATCAAATAGAACAATAATTTTATTATCTGCGTAATTATTCATTAAAACTAAAATTTATATTCTAAAGTAACATAAAAATTTCTATTAATAGCAGGAATAATACCTGGACCAGGATAACCTGTTGCCCTGGTAGTAAAATAATGTGTGTCAAGAATATTATTACAACCTAATTCTAGTTTAATATTTTTTAACATATATGACATTGAAATATCTAGAATTGAATAAGACGGTATAAGACCAATTAAACCGCTCATGTCACTTTCAACAGAGTTAGTTGCATCTGTAAACTGACTTGAAAGATAAGAATATTGAAAATTAAAATGAAAATTCTGATAATTAAACTTTAAACCTGACTTAAAATTATATTTTGGCACAAATTCAACTTGATTACCCTCTACTCCATTAACCTGTGAGCTCACATACTCTGCTGATAGAATTGAGTTATTTATAAACCAACTGAAATTATAATTAGAATTTAAGTTTAAAATCTCTGTAAAGTTAAAATTTAAAAGAGACTCAAAACCATTTATTTTCGCATCTCCAACATTACCCTTTTGATTTTTTACGCTCATATCATCAAAAGTGCGCTGAATAAATCCAATTCTATTATTATAGAACATATAAAATAAACTAAGATCATATCTTATTTTTTTGTTCAATGTCCCTCGAAAACCTAAATCAAGGTTGTATCCATCTTCATCACTTATTTCAGGGTCAATGATAAAACTTGGATTAACAATATTAATATCAGCAAATGTAACTGCCCTATAATTTTGACTACAATTAGCATACATTTCTAATTGATTACTTAAATTATAACTATATCCTAGTCCAAATAACAAAAATGATCTTTCTCTATTATCATAGGATGAATTTATTTGATTTAAAATAACATTATCTGCATTATCAGTATTTATTTCTCTGTAATAACCATCCGATTCAGTCTGAATATACTCATATCTTAATCCTGGAACAATAGACATGTTACTATTTAAGTAAATAATATTTTCTAAAAAAAGAGCTGTATTAATATTTGGGTTTTCATAATAAGACTGATTTTCATAATTAGGATAAAGATTATATGCAAAATCAAAATCTGCATCAGATCCACTTGAACCAGGACCTTGAATATTTAAAGTATTTCCCTTAAAAAACTTCTGACCTAATAATAATGTTGACCGCCTATTAAAAAGAGAGTAGCTATGAGTAATTTTAGTTTCAAATCCAATATTATCAAAATCTGCCTTAATCAAATCTCTTTCTTGGTATGAGTCAATTTGACTTACTCTGTTACTTCTAAAACCTACAGAGTTTCTTGAAGCATTTAATGCAAATGCACTAAAAATCATTTCAGTAGAACTAGATAAAGAAAAATTTGTTTTAAAATTATATAGTAGCCAATTTATTTTAAACCAATTTCGTTCTCTGTTACTTTGAAACATATCTAAATTAAACATCGCATCAGTTAAGCCACCAGGTTGCTGAGCTAGGTAATTCAAATACGTTAATTCAAAAGAAAAATTAATCTTATTATTTAATTTCCAACCTAAATAAGAATAAAAATTATCTGATTGAAAGTTTGAATTGGGTCTAAAGCCATCTCCGTTTTTAAAATTATAGAATACATAATAGCTATAATTATTTATTGTTCCTGAAAGACTAGAAAAATTAGTATATAGGTTATTTGATGCAAGAGTATTTCTTGTGATTAATTCCATCTTTCTATTGGAATTAGGTTTTTTAATATTAAAATTTAAAAAACCACCAAATTGTGTACCATATTGTAATGATGCTGCACCTCTAATTAACTCTATACTACTCAAAGCTTCGAAAGGTGGAACATAATAACTCTCTGGATAGCCAAGTGGATCAGCACTAATATCATAATAATTTTGTCTTACATTAAAATTTACAGTTCTTTTAGGGTCTAATCCCCTACCTCCAATATTTAACTGCAATCCAGCATCATCTGTTTGAAAAATATTTAAACTTACAGTCTGACTATACATTTGTCGAGCATTGTTTAGTGCAGAGGAAGATTGGTCTTTAACAAAGATAAGTTGATTTTTCTTACCTGTATAAATTTGATTATTAAAAACACCTTTTAAATAATCAAAATGAAATACTTTTTGCTTTTTATCTTTTAAATTAATTTGTTGCAACTCAATAGTATCATTATAATTGGATAAAAAATCCGATGGATTTGCATGGATAAATATCGACACACAACTAAATATTATAATATTTTTAAATACCCTTAATTTCATCTTGTAAAGGAATTATCCATGTTTTATGCTTTAATGATTTTTTAATTGAATATAAATCGACATTACTGCTTACATATCTCTGACTTTTTCTGCCATTTAAAGAGACATAATTATCAACAAATACTTGAACTTTATCTGCACTATCCTGCGAATAATAATCTCCTAACAAATGTGCATACTCTAAAATCATATCTGCCTGAAAACTCATTTGTTTTTCTTGAAAAGGAGTTAAAAAATTAGCATTATCTACATAAAAAGAAGTATTATCATTATTAACAATTTTAAAATTAGCTATACCTGTTTTTTCTACTAACATAACCCTCCATGAAAAACGATAACCCTGTTCATGCCATAATAATTCTCCAGGATATAACACATATCTAAATGGAATTAAAAATTGTAAAATAAAAAAAAGAGAGATAACTATTAAAGTGGGTTTAATATATTGAATATTATAAATGCCAATAGTTGTTATTTCACTATTTAACTTAATAAAATTATTGAGTATTTTTCTGAGGATATTAAGTATATATCTATGAAAATCTGCTGAAAAAAATATTAAAGCACTAAAAATCATAATATAAGGAAACATTCCTATAGGAAACAGAACCTTAGTCAATACATGAAAAATAACTACTAATAAAAATCCAAATATTCTAGTTCTAGAGTAGAATAATAAAAAAGGAATACTTAAATCATATAATAAACCCGCCCAACTCATAAAATAATGCACCCATTCTTGTTGAAATAAATGCCCTAAAATAGGAAGATCATAATTGGAAGACAACCATATTTTTAAGGGCATAGCATCTACAATCCAATCAGAGTTTATTTTAGCAATAGCTGCATAAATATACACAATAGATATAAGTAGCTTAAGACTATCTATAGTCCATTTAGGAACAGTACTATAAGTTTTTTTAGATATTAAATTATCAATAGAAAATGAAGCATTAGCAGGAATAAATATTAATAAAAAACTTAATACTGAAACAAAGTAATAGTGATTTAGATAAGTGGTCTTATCCATCAGTTCTATATATGTAAAACTTAAAAAGAAAATAATAATAGAAAATCTATATTTTAAGCCCAGAAATACACAAAAAGATGAAATAGCGCATATTAAAAATAGAAAATATGTACTATTACCTAATGGCTCTACCCATTCAAAACCAAAATAAGAAAAATGATATGATGGAATTATGTATAATTCTTCAATCCAGCCCTTAAGCCAAAACCTAATGATACTACAAAACATTAAAATGCCAAAGAAAATCCTATAAACAGCTAAAATGGATGAATCTTCATTGGACTGTAAATAGCTGAAAATTTTTGACATTATAATCTATTTTTAATCACCGTCAGCATCAACATAGTCAACAGAGACTGCTAATGACTGTAACATATCAACCTTGAAATATACAACAAGTAACTGAATTGCATCATAAGCATATAACATCTCTATATTATTGGTCTCTATTTGATTAAAAAAATTATTATCAAGAGAATTAATTTGAGTTCTAGAAGTAGAAAATTGTGATAATATATCATTTGATAAATTAGAATCTGATGAACCAGGTAAATAGTTAAGATAAGAGCTAAAACTAGGCCCAGAAATCTCCGAATCTATATGTTTACCTATGAAAAAATCTTCACATGCTTGAAGAGCTTCTAAAGCTAATTGTTTTGAAACATCTTTTTTATAAAAAGCTTCAACACTATTCGGAATTGGATTTGATGAAAAAACACCAGCTGGTATTCCAAATTTATTTGCTCTAAAACCTTTTTCGAAAAAAAATATAAAATCGTTTGTCATTATATTTAGAGATGATGTAGCGGTATTTCCATTAGAATCTATAAAATCATTTTTTGAATCAGACCAAGCATCAATTACTAAATTGGTATTATATATCATATTATCAATAATCGCAACTAAATAATTAATATATCTTTCATCATTTTGATAAAGAGAAACTATTGAGCTCACATCTTCGGCTAAACCATGAATCATATAGTCTAAAGCAGGGAATCCCCTTGCATCATTATAACTATTATTATTTAAATCTAAAATTTCACTAGTAATATTAACATCTATAAAGTCTGCATCGGCAGGGTAAACATTCATTTTATTCTTATAATTTATAGTTTCAGCGTAACCAAAATCAAACATTTCAATGTATTGCCATTTCATATATGCCGTCAACCAGTCAGCAGACACCTTAATTAAATTAGATTCATTTGGATTAGAAACAAATTCTTCTACACTTTGATGTAAATCTGAGAGACTAATATTAAAATTTTCATAAGCTGGTGTAATAATATTATCAGCCCAATTAAGTAAAATTGATTGCCTATCATATCCATCACCAAATAGATCGTTATCATTATTTTCAGTATCACAAGAAAATAACAGGATGGAAATAGTAAATAAATAAATAATTTTTTTCATAGAATGATAAGTATAAATAACAATTAAAGGTGTGTTACATAATACGTTAATAATTTACCCCAAATATTAAGTAGAAAAGTTAATAACACACCTTTAAAAGTTAAAAGTGAATCTAAATATTATAAACCTGATACAGATTGGATTTGAGAAACCATAGTATTTAATTCATCAACTGTGATATTCCAAAAACCATCACCCTCCATCATTTGATCTAGCATTGAAGTTACTTCTGAATTAGTGAAGTAGCTTGTGTATTGTAAACTTAATACAAAACCATAGCCTTCAGACAATCCATGAAAAGTATCTTCTCTTGCACCGCCATCAGCCAATGTGCTAGCAGCACCAGATAAGTAATCAATTGCTTTTTGAGCTATAATTTTATCTAGATTTTCCATAATAATAGCAGCTTGCTCATCTCTAATAATATAGTCACCAGCAACAATAGCTGCTCTACCTAACTTAAATGCATCATAGATAGTATTAGCAATACCAGGGTGAGATCCATCATTTAATTTCTTTAGATACTTGTTAACTAACACTCCTTTACCTTCAGCAGGTCCATTTGCATTATTATCAGTTCCACCAACATGTTCATTATTATAACCATATAAATAACCATAACCTTCATCCCAATAATGTTCCATCTCTGTATAATTATCACCATCTAAACATGCTGCATCTGATGGGTCATTACATCCTCCATCTAACTTTGATGCAGTAATATAATTATTAGAAATTTGATCAACAACAAATGCTCCCATAAGACCTTTAATAAATGCTTGGTCAATTTCTAATCCTTTTGAATCAACTTGATAAGTGGAATTTCCACTAGTCGTAATATATCCCGCTGTACCATTTGTAGCAATATTATCCCAATTAGCATATACATCTTGCAGAGCAGTAAACATATCAATAAACTGTTGTCTTACAGTAACTGCTGAACCTTGCCCAGCAGAAGTTTTAGATCCAATATTCTTACCACAGTCATATGCAAAATCAAAACCTGTACCATCACTAAACATTGTTTCAAATTCAGCAGCAGTAAACGCATTTTGTTCATTCATTGCATTATAAATATCTGTAGCCATTTGAAGTCTACACGTTTGACCAGAAAATGAAACTGAAGATTCTCCATTTCTTTCAAATTCATATGTTGCTGGAGCAACAACATGTATATGACTATCATGATTATCATCTTTGTCACAACTCACTATGAAAAGCGGAGCTGCTAATAAAAAAATTATATAAAAAAAGTTCTTAGATAAATTCATTACAAATACTATTTAAATTAATACTATTATTTAGATGGGGTCTAAATAATGAAGCAAAAATATAAATTTATTTATAATAATTCTAAATATTATTTATAATATTTCTAAATAAGAATATAGTATTGTAAAACTAAGTGGATTTACCCTTATTATCACCGTCTACCCACTTACCTTTTTTGACCTGACCAAGATATTTGACAATTTTGTTTTTTGAATACATTTCCATAGCACGCTCAACCTCTTCCATACTTTTTCTAATAATTTTAATGGCAGATGTGGCTCCATGAGTTCTTAATTCTATATAAAAGCCGTCTCTTAATTTTGGTGGCTGCGTAGATGGTCTACCTCTTTTTTGCATATAACAGCAATATAGTATAAAATTCTTATTATAATAATATTTTTAATAAATATTTAATAACAAAATCAATATAATTTTCTAATATGTATATTTATATAATAATTAAAATATTATCATCTTGATTAATTATAGACGTTTTTTTATAAAAACACTACTTAAACTAGGTTTAATTAGTTTACTTCCAGGTAAAATATTCGCACTTAATGATATAGAAGATTGCGATATAACTACAGATGATATTGAAGGTCCTTATTATGCCGGAAATTACACCAACTCATATAATATTACACCATTCAATATAGATGATCCTGCTCAAAATTTCCTAATAATATCTGGAACAGTATATGCAGAAGATTGTAAAACCCCTATTCCTAATGCTGTAGTTGAAATTTGGCATGCAAACCAAGGGGTTTATGACATTGATACTAACCAATACTTAGACTCTGAATATGAAGATGATTTTTATAGAGGACAAATTAATACAGATAGTGCCGGAAATTATTCTTTTTTAACGGTCCTTCCTGGCAAATATCCAAATGGGTCATATTATAGACCGAGTCACATTCATTATAAAACTTCCTATTTAGATACTGAATTAACAACACAAGTATATTTTGAAGGTGATACTAGCATTCCTATAGATCCTTGGGCATCAAATCCAAATGCAACAAATAGAATTATTTCATTATTTACAGATGCCAACAATGTATTAAATGGTGTTTTTGACATAAATCTAAATATTAAACCTGAAAACATTAACAATACTTACCTCAAAGAACAAGACAAAATTATTAAATCAATTTGGCCAAATCCAATTAACCAAAACACGACTATCATACTAAATAAGTATGAAAAAAACACACAAATTAAGATATATGATATTAATGGCCAGATAATTACCAGAAAAACTATATTAGGCACAGAAATCAAACTAATGAATATTATTAAAAAACCACTAACAAAAGGATTTTATATACTTCAAATATCCACCCCAAATGGCTTAAAAGAAGTAAAAAGATTTATAGTTTAAAATATTTTAACAAATACTAATTATATAATATTATATAATATCTTTGTTACATTCATTATGGAAACAACTCAAATTTTAATAATTATTGCTGCCATTGTATTATCATTTATGGTACTCAAATTCGTTACAAAATTATTATTTAGACTAATTATTGTACTAATTGTATTGATTGTGTTTTATATGGGATATCAACATTTCTCAGGAACTAATATCTTCGATAATATATCTAAATTATGTCAAAATGATAAAGATCTAAAATGTGTCTGCTTCACAACACCTATTTTAGATGACATAAATAATCGCTTCACAAATGAAGAGATAGAAAAAATAAAAACAAATAAATTAAAATGCAATATAGAGTTTGGAAGATCATTTCGAGCAAAAGAATCAGAAATTAAAAAATGCTTTGAACAGTATGGTGAAACATCTATTTTAGAAGAAATTCTTAGTGAAATTAAGATAAAAAACTTTCTCTTTAAAAATACAAATAAAGAAAAGAACGGAAATGACTAAATACTATAGCATAATACTGCTATATATCACCTTAATTAGCTGTAATAAAAATTGCGATTTATACAAAAATAAATATCCTATTTTTGGCATAGATGTTTCACATTACCAAGATGATAGAACCCAAATTAACTGGGAAAAAGTCCAAAAAAACAATAATCCCAAAATTGATTTTGTGTATATAAGAACAACTATGGGAAAAAATGGAACTGATAATTCATTTAATCACAATATTCAAGAACTTAAAAAATTAGGTATGCCCTTTGGCATCTATCATTATTTTAGACCAAATGAAAATGCTATCGATCAGTTTGCAAATTTTAAAAAACACAACTCTATTTTTGGAAAACTTCCACCCGCAGTCGATGTAGAAGAAAATAGTGAATTTGGAAGTAAATACTTCAAAAAAGAACTTTTGATTTTTTTAAATTTAATTGAAAAAGAATACAATATTAAACCTATTATTTATGCCCCTCAAAAATTTTACAATTTGTACCTATGGAAAGATTTTCAAAATTATGATTTTTGGATTGCAAGACAACATGGTATTAATGATTTACCCAACAATAATAAAATAGGAAAGAACCCCAACTTATTGGGTTTCAAATGCCCAGTAATTTGGCAATATAGTGGCACAGGAAAAGTTAATGGGATCAATTCAAAAGTAGACCTCAACATAACATCGAAAGCTATTTGGGGTTATTAATTTTCAATTGTTTTAAAACAGATCCATCATTATACACTTTTATTAAAAAATGTCCCTCACAATGATTTCTACCTAACAAATCAAAAGTGGATATCAACTTTTTATTACCCAACTCACTGTCTATCAATACAGAAGCTAATTCATTATTTGCGAAAAATGTTGGATTTTGAATCACAAAACTCCCAATACCATTTGGCACTCTTGCATAGCCCATATCAGTTTGTTGTTGTCCAAATACAACTTCATCTAAGATATTACCATTACTATCAGAAAGATATACCTGCTCACCACTAGCAGATAATTTAAAAGTAGCATGCATATTACTTTGCTCTTCTTCATCATCATCTGCCCATACTATAACATAACTATCAGGGGCTAAAATTAAATTCGGAAAAGTATATTTATCGAGTTCTAAGATATTATCCGACAAATGCAAACCCTCTAAATTAACACTTTCAGACCC
>NZUB01000023.1 GCA_002696965.1 Flavobacteriales bacterium
ATTTTTTGACCTGTTAATTCATAGTGTGTTTTATCTTCAGATAAAACTGCAACTGTTTTACCAGAATTTGCATCAGATCCAGCATTGGGTTCTGTTAAATTATAACATGCTATCCACTCTCCTGAAGCAATTTTAGGTAGATATTCTTTTTTTAATTTTTCACTGCCATAGTAAAGTATAGGATATGTTCCAATACCTGTATGAGCTCCATATGCAGTTGCTATAGAACCAGAATCAGCGCTCATCTCTCCACATATAAGCATGGATAGATTAAAACCCATACCAAATCCACCATATTCTTCGGGTATATTTAAACCTAGCAATCCTAGTTGTCCAGCTTTTTTCATGATTGTTTCAACCAGAGTGTAATTGTTTTTTTCTAATTCTTGCACATTGGGTGATATTTCCTTCTGTATAAATTCTCTTGTAGCTGCTAGCATTTCTTTTGCTGTTTCATCAAATTCTTCAACTATAAATATGTCTTGAAAATTTGTATCTGCTATTAAAAAAGATCCTCCAATTTTTTCTTTCATAAATGTTATTTATTTTATTAATTCTAAAATACCTGCAGCTCCTTGTCCAGTTCCTACGCACATTGTAACCATCCCATGTTTTTGTTTTCGTCTTCTCATTTCATTCAGTAGTTGAACTGTTAATTTAGCTCCGGTACAACCTAGAGGATGGCCTAATGCAATAGCTCCTCCATTAACATTAACAATACTTTGGTCTAATTTTGCTTCTCTAATCACTGCTAAAGACTGACATGCAAATGCTTCATTTAACTCAATTAGCTCAATATTATTTAGTTGCATATTAGCTTGTTTTAAAGCTAGAGGTATTGCTTCAACAGGACCAATGCCCATATGTTTAGGTTCAACTCCACAGACTGCATAACTTTTTAGTTTTGCAATGGGTTCAATATTTAATTTTGTAACCATTTTTTCAGACATTAACATAACAAATGCAGCACCGTCAGAAGTTTGTGAAGAATTTCCTGCTGTAACAGTACCGTTTTGTGCAAATACCGGCTTGAGTTTAGCTAATTTTTCTTTTGTTGTATCTTTTCTAGGACCTTCGTCTGTATCAAAAACATACGTCCTAGATGTTTTTCTTTCGGAACTATCTAAAAATGTTTCAGTGACATTATATGGAATAATATCATCTTTGAATATTTCGTTTTCAATTGCTTGAATTGCTTTCATATGTGAATTGTAAGCAAATTCATCCTGGTCTTCTCTGCTTATTTTATATTTCTGAACTATTGCCTCTGCAGTAGTACCCATACCCCAATACCAGTCAGGATTTTTGTTTGCTACTTTTTGGTTTGGCACTACTTTCCATCCCCCCATCGGAATTTTTGACATGCTTTCAACACCCCCAGAGATTATGCATTGTGCCATTCCAGACTGTATTTTAGCAGCCCCTATAGCTATTGTTTCTAGACCCGAGGAGCAATAGCGATTCACAGTCATACCTGGAACTTTTACAGTATCTAGTCCTATCAATGATATCATGCGACCTATATTTAATCCTTGTTCTGCTTCGGGTGTGGCATTACCTACTATGATGTCATCAATATCTTCTTTATTTAGGTTTGGTATTTTGTTGGTTATTTCTTTTATTAGGGTGCCCCCCAATTCATCAGGTCGAACAAATTTTAACTTTCCCTTTTTTGCTTTTGCAACAGCTGTGCGGTATGCTTGTACTATATATACTTCTTCCATGTATTTAATTTCTTAATGGTTTTCCTTTTTCTAACATATGTTTAATTCGATCTAGTGTTTTTGCCTCTCCACAAAGGGATAAAAATGCTTCCCTTTCAATGTCCAAAAGATATTGTTCAGAGACTGTTGTAGAGGAAGATAAATCACCACCACATAAAACATATGCTAATTTCTCACACATTAGCTTTTCATGATCTGTAATGTAATTACCCTCTTTAAATGTATCTGCACCTACTAAAAACATTCCGAGTGCTTCACTCCCTAATACTTTTATATCTTTTCTTTGAAGTGGTTTCGTGTAGCCAAGATTATCTAGGTACATTACTTTATTTTTTGCGTCTTGAATTAACTTGTTTGAGTTAATAGTTATATTATCTTTTCCTTTTTGGAGATATCCTAATTCAAATGCTTCATAAGCTGATGTTGCAACTTTTGCTTGACCTATATTAATAAAGTATTCTTTTAGTCTGGGTAATTCAATATCACCATTATAATATAAATCAGATGCACGTAAAGCCATTTCTTTTGTGCCACCACCACCAGGAATAAGCCCAACCCCTAATTCTACTAATCCCATATATGTTTCTGCAGCTGCTTGAATTGCATCAGCATGTAAACTAAACTCACACCCTCCTCCAAGTGTTAGCCCATGAGAAGCTACCACAATCGGAATACTGGAGTATCTAATTTTCATCGATGTGTTTTGGAATGTACGTACAGCCTCTTCAAGTAATTTCCATTCTTGTTCTACAATTAAAGTAAAAATCATACTTATATCAGCACCAGCAGAAAAATGTTCTCCTTGATTACCAATTACAATTCCCCTATAATTCTCTTCTCCTAATTCTATACCCTTATTTATGCCTTCAATTACTTCTTTTCCTATACTATTTAATTTAGTATGAAATTCTATATTCAAAATTTGATCTCCCAAATCAATTATAGACACTCCTTCATTTTGCCAAACCAGTGATGTTGATTTAATGTCTTTTAGAATAATGACTTTATTTAGTCTTGGAATTTGGTCATATTTCTGTTTATTCTTTGAATAATAAGTTTTTGAATTATTTTCTATACTGTAAAATGATTCAGTATTTATATCTTGAATCCAGTTTGGGACATCTAAATTTTCAGATTTCATTAAACTAATTCCTTTGTCTATACCGATGGTGTCCCATATTTCAAATGGTCCTAATTCCCATCCAAAACCAGCACACATCGCAGAGTCTATTTCATATATTTCGTCGCATATTTCAGATACTCTGTGAGACACATATGAAAACATAAATGCAAACATTTTTTTATAAAAAACAGCAGCCTTATCATCTCCTTCAATTAATATATGAAAACGCTCATGTAAAGAATTGATTTTTTTTGCTTTACTGATTGTTTCAAAACGTGACTTCTTTTTTTCTTTGTATTCAAGTGTTTTTAAATTGAGTGCTAAGATTTTTCTTTTTCCATGTTCATCTCTTACTTTTTTATAAAAACCTTGTTTTGTTTTATCACCTAGCCATTTCTTATCTAACATTGTGTTAATGAAAGATGGTAGATTAAAAATACTTCTTTGCTCATCATTGGGGCAATTATCATATACTCCCCTAGCTACTTTATGAAGTGTATCTAGTCCTACTAAATCAGAAGTTCTAAATGTAGCTGATTTTGGACGTCCGATAATCGGCCCTGTAAGTAAATCAATTTCTTCAACACTCATATCTAGCTTTTCACTTATTTGAAATAGTGAAGCAATTCCAGCAACCCCAATTCTATTAGCAATAAATGCGGGTGTATCATGGCATAAAACAGTTGTTTTGCCTAGAAATTTTTCACCATATTGCATTAGAAATGACACTATGTTTTTATTTGTTTTGGGAGTTGGTATCAATTCTAAAAGCTTTAAATACCTTGGTGGATTAAAAAAATGTGTTCCACAAAAGTGTTTGGCAAAATCTTCGCTTCTCCCTTCAAGCATATTATTAATAGGTATACCAGATGTGTTTGAGCTAATAATTGTACCAGGAGTTCTATAAGTTTCAATTTTTTGAAATAGTTGTTTTTTTATCTCTAAATCTTCAATAATAACCTCAATAATCCAGTCAGAGGAAGCTATTTTTTTAATATCATCTTCTAAATTGCCAGTTTCTATCCTATTGTGAAATTTTTGCAGGTAAATAGGTGATGGTTTTGATTTTAACGTACTTTTAAGATATTCATTGACTATTTTATTTTTATTATTACTATCATCTTTATTTGCAATATCTAATAACAATACCTCTACCCCAATATTAGCAAAATGACATGCAATTCTAGACCCCATAATTCCTGAGCCAATGACACTAACTTTATTTATTTTTCTATTCATTGTATTTAAGATTTGTAAATCTCTTCATAAAGATTTCTATATTTTTCAAGAATATTTTTTCTTCTTAATTTCATGGTTGCAGTTAATTCTCCTCCGTCTACTGACCAACTATTTCCGATTAGTTTAAAAATTTTAATTTTCTCATAATCATTAAAGAAACTATTGTAATAATTGACTTCTTTTTCAAATTTATCAACAACTTTATTCTTGTTAATTACATCCTTTAAATTTGTGAAAAGTATATCATGTTTTTTGCACCAGAAATTTAATCCTTCTTCAGAGGGCACAATGAAAGCAGCAGGATGTTTTTCTCCTTCGCCAATAACAATAATTTGTTCAATTAATCTTGACTCTTTAAATCTGTTTTCCATTACTTGTGGAGCGATGTACTTTCCTCCGGATGTTTTAAATATTTCTTTTTTTCTATCAGTTATTTTTAGATACCTTCCTTGAATTAATCGACCAATATCTCCAGTGTGAAACCATCCTTCACTATCAATAACTTTGCTTGTTTCTTCAGGTTTATTGTAATAACCCATCATTACATTTGGACCTTTGATTGTAATTTCACCTTCACCTTCTTTCATTCCGTCTTCATGTACTAGTTTTAACTCGACCCCCTCTATAATTGTCCCCACTGTTCCATAGTGTGCATCATTAGTATGTGCTAAATTGACAGATATTACCGGTGATGTTTCAGATAATCCGTAGCCTTCTAAAACTGGCATTTGTGCTGCAGTAAATATTTTGGCTATTCTTTCTTGTAAAGCAGATGCTCCTGAAACAATGTATCTTATTCTTCCCCCAACAGCGTCTCGCCATTTATTAAATATAATTTTATTTGCTATTGATAATTGTAATTCATACCAGAATCCATTAGCTTTATTATATTCATGTTTAAGTCCTAGATTAACAGCCCAGAAAAATAATATTTTTTTCAAACCTTTTAATTCAGCTCCTTTTGCTAAAATTTTATCATATACTTTTTCTAATAATCTAGGTACGGTTGGCATTATAGTAGGTTGAATTTTTTTCAAGTCATCTCCGAGAGTTTCTAGGCTTTGTGCATAATAAATGGACACCCCCTTAAACATATAGAAGTATTCAATCATTCTTTCGAATACATGGCAAAGTGGTAAAAAACTAATTGCTCGATCATCCATTCCTATAGGCAATTGGTCTCTTAATGTTGTGATTTGGCTAATAACATTAGAATGACTTAACATTACCCCTTTAGGGTTACCTGTTGTTCCAGAAGTGTAAATTAATGTGAATAAGTCATTTTTTTGAATAGTTTTTTGAATTTCCTTTAACTTTTCAGGCTTAGGTTTTTCGACTCCCTTATTTATGATTTCTTGCCAATTATTTATATTGTCTAATTGATCAAAAGAATATATTTCCTTAAGACAGTCGATTTCTTTATCAAGGTCTTTAATTTTTTCATAGATTTCACTAGATCCAACGAAAATTATTTTAGCTCCACAATCTTGAATAATGTATTTATATTCCTTTCTAGTTATATTTGGATATATAGGGGCATTAATTGCTCCGATTTTATTGATACCCATGTCAACCAAGCTCCACTCAGGTCTATTAGGTGAAATAATACATATTTTATCATTTTTCTCAATACCCATTTCAAGTAAGCCGTACGCAATATTATTGGTGGTTGCAATATACTCTTCTGTGCTATATGTTTTCATGACACCATTTTGTTGAATAGCTAACATGTCTTTTTTAGGGAATAGTTTATGGTATCTTTCAGCTAATTGAAATATTTTAATTTCTTCCATTTCAAAAGGGTTTTTTTATTATGTATTCAATCTAGTAAAAATATTGGAAATATCCATACTTATTACCTGGTCATTAAATTGTTAAAAAATATTTTATTATTTGTTAACTAGAAAATACTTTAAATATCTATTTTAGAAGAAATATTTAATCATTAAATAATGTCAACAGCAAAACTTACCACCGAAAAAGACGCTATAAAAATGGGTCTTCTGACTGAAGAATTTCATAAAATTTGTAAAATTCTAAATAGAACTCCTAATTATACTGAGTTGAGTATCTTTTCTGTGATGTGGTCAGAACATTGTTCTTACAAAAATTCTATTTTATGGTTAAAAAAATTACCTAAGAAAGGTAAGCAAATGTTGGTTGAGGCAGGTGAAGAAAATGCTGGATTAGTTGATATAGGTGATGGTCTAGCATGTGCTTTTAAAATTGAATCCCATAATCATCCTTCAGCGTTAGAACCGTACCAAGGAGCTGCAACAGGTGTTGGTGGTATTAATAGAGATATTTTTACAATGGGTGCGCGCCCCATAGCTCAATTAAATTCTCTTCGTTTTGGTGACATCAATTTAAATCGTACTCAATGGTTATTGAGGGGGGTGGTCAAGGGTATTGGAGATTATGGTAATTCATTTGGAATACCAATTGTTGGTGGCGAAACTTTTTTTGATAAAAGTTATAACACAAATCCTTTAGTTAATGCATTTTCTGCTGGTATTATGAAAAAAGGTGATATGATTTCTGCAATTGCAAAGGGTGCTGGCAATCCTGTTTTTATTGTTGGTTCTTCAACTGGTAAGGATGGGATTAATGGAGCTGCATTTGCTTCTAAAGATTTAACAGAAGATTCAGTAGATGATATACCTTCGGTTCAGGTTGGAGATCCATTTCAAGAAAAACTTTTATTAGAGGCAACTATGGAATTGTCAAAGACTAATATTTTAATTGGTATGCAAGACATGGGTGCAGCTGGTATTATTTGTTCTACATCTGAAATGAGTAGCTCAGGTGGCTGTGGAATGAAGATAGATTTAGATAAAGTCCCAGTTAGACAAAAAATGGAGCCATTTGAAATTCTTTTATCAGAGTCTCAGGAGCGCATGCTATTAGTTGTGAAAAAAGGGAAGGAGTCAGTTGCTAAGTCTATTTTTGACAAATGGGATTTAAATTGTGAAAAAATTGGTGAGGTTACTGATACAAATAGATTAGAATTTTATTTTAATAGCCAGTGCATAGCTGATGTGCCTGCTGATGCTTTAGTACTTGGTGGAGGGGCTCCGGTTTATGAAAGAGATTATGTTGAGCCAAAATATTTTTCAGAGTATAAAAAGTTCAACATGTCTTCGGTTCTTCCGCCTGAAAATATTATTGAGGTAGCTAGAGAGATAATTAAAATGCCAAATATTGCCTCTAAAAAATGGATATTTGAACAATATGATTCTATGGTAGGTACGGTGAATATGAGTACAAATTCCCCTTCTGATGCCGCAGTTGTTAATTTAAAAGGTACAAAAAAAGCTTTAGTATTAACAGTTGATTGTAACGCACGATATGTAAACGCAGACCCAAAAGTTGGGTGTGCAATTGCTGTCAGTGAAGCAGCTAGAAATATTGTTTGTTCCGGAGGAGAGCCACTTGCAATTACAAATTGTTTAAACTTTGGAAATCCTTATGACCCTGAGGTTTATTGGCAGTTTGTTAATTCAATTCTTGGCATGAAGTGGGCCTGTGAATCATTAAAAACTCCTGTAACCGGAGGTAATGTTAGTTTTTATAATCAAACTGTTTTAAAAGATGTAGCAGAACCATGTTTCCCCACCCCAACTATAGGCATGATTGGTTTGATTAAAGACCAACAGAATATCATGACGCTTGATTTTAAAAATTTAGGTGATATTATTTATTTAATTGGAGACTGTCATGACGATATAGCATCATCAGAGTATCTTGCAAATTATCATAAAATTACTTGTAGTCCTGCACCACATTTTGATATGGACAAAGAAATAATTCTACAAAAAACTATTTTATCTCTAATAGAAAACCACCATATTCAATCTGCTCATGACGTATCAGATGGAGGTCTCTACGTCTGTTTGATTGAAAGTGGTATAGTTAGAAATTTAGGTTTTGATATTTTTACTAATCATGATTTTCGACAGGATGCTTATTTGTTTGGTGAATCTCAAAGTAGAGTTGTTGTGACAGTTAGCCCTGATAATAAAGAACAATTTGAAAAATTTTTACAAGATAAAATATCATTTACTTTATTGGGAGAGGTGACTGATGGTAAAATTATTATTGATGATCTTGACTTTGGAAGTATTAATAAAGTAAAAGAAGATTATCTGAGTGCGATAGAAAATATTTTAGAATCATAAGTTTCTATTTTGTCTGTTTTAGATACAAAAATTGAATTTCTTAAAGGAGTTGGTCCTAAGAGATCATTATTATTAAATCAAGAATTATCTATTTTTTCTTTTTTAGATTTATTAACATTTTTCCCCTTTCGATATATTGATCGAACCAGTGTTTTAAAAATTAACCAAATTAATAATTTTGATATAGATATTCAGGTTGTAGGTCTTGTTAAGAGTATTCATACAATTGGTGTTGGTAAGAAAAAGCGTTTAGTTGTTAAGTTTTTTGATGAAACAGGAGAGATAGATTTAATATTTTTTAAAGGAATAAGTTGGTTACTTAAGTCAATTATTAAGGATAATAAATATCTAATTTTTGGAAAGCCTG
>NZUB01000024.1 GCA_002696965.1 Flavobacteriales bacterium
ATCTTCTGATCGTTTTGTTATTTTTTTTGACATAAATATAAACTTTGGTATAATTATTGTTGTATTATTAATCAATAATATATTTTTTAAAAATAAAAAATAAACTTGTAATTTTACGTTTAACAATAACAAATACCAATTATATGAGTAATTATAAAATTAAATCTATTTTATTAGGGTTTATTTTATTAACGCAGTTAATATATAGCCAAAATTTTGTCGACGACCTATATTATAATGATTCTGAAGTAAATTATGATTTTTTATATACTGAAGATAATTTGCCAACAGAAGACTTCCTAAATGATAGTATTAATGACTATAGATGGGATGACGACATAAGCTATGAAAATAGAATGCGTAAATTCAATAACTCATATTATTTAGATTATTATTGGGATTATGGATGGCATTCACCAACGTGGTATAATTGGAGCCAACCTACATGGGGCTGGAGCTTGAATTATCACAATTACGGCTGGGGTCTTGGTTTAAACTACGGTTCTTCATGGCACTCACCATATAATTATTGGAACTATGGATGGCATTCACCATGGTACTATGGCCACCATCATTGGAATAATTTCTATTATCCTGGACACTATGGTTATTATGGTGGTTTAAACAATTATGTTATTTCAACTGGCTATCAAAATATTTCTTATGGGCATAGAGCAACTAATAACACTAATATCAATTACAATAACATACCACAAAGAAGTCGAATTAATCTTGCAAATGATCATTTAAAGCCCTCTAAAAATATTGAAAAATCCGAACAAAGTCCTGTAAATAATATAGTAGAAAAAATTAAACATAGAGTATCTCCACAAAAAAAATACACACAGGATAATAGGGCTAACAACTACAATGCAAATAAGAAAAATAACAAATCTAATAATAACAACAGCTATCAGTCTAGTAACAGAAATCAAAAAATTAATAGTAATAGACCCAATAGATCTTCAAGATCCAATTCAAATAGAAATTCAGGATCTAATTCTAACAGAGGAAAAAGAAACTAAAAAATTGTAATATGTTAAAATCAAAAATATCTCTATTTATCTTCTTTATCTTTTTAAGCATTTCTGCTCAAAATGAAGTTGACGCACTACGTTATTCATTGTTTGATAATTATAGCACAGCTAGAGTATCTTCTTTAGGTGGCTCATTTAGTGCACTTGGAGGAAATACAGGTTCAATTATATCAAATCCTGCCACTCTTGCAACTTATAGAACAAATGAATTCTCAATTAGTTTGATGAGTTCTAATGAAAATACTCAAAGTAATTATCTCGACAATAAAAACAATATTGACAGACGTAAACTTAATATTCAAAATATTGGATATATTCAAACAATTCCTCTTGAAAATGCTGAAGGATGGAGTCGATTTAATTATGCACTTACTTATAATCGAAGAACCGACTTAAATAGAAGATTAAGTATTGGAGGTTATAATGACCAAAGTACTATGACTAATGTTTTCTTAAACAATGCTCAAGGTACTCCATGGGAGAATTTAAATAGCTCTAGTGATTATCTTGCATATTGGACATACCTAATTGATACAGTTGGAGATGTAAGCACATATTCTTCTAGTGTGAGTCAAATTGGGCAAAATCAATATGCAGAAATTAGCGAGTCAGGCTCAATTGATGATTTTGATATTTCTGCATCAAGTGCATATAAAGATTTTCTTTTTTTAGGTGCTAGTATGACGATGAGTAGTATTAACTACTCATATCAAAGTCGTTATTTAGAAAATGGATTTGATAATAAAGCAAATGATCTACAAGCATGGAACTTTAATGAAAACCTATACGTAACCGGTTTGGGATTAAATTTTAAAATCGGAGCTGTTGTAAAACCATGGCACTTCCTAAGATTAGGATGGGCATACCACTCTAAAACGTATTATGAACTTGAAGAATCATATGAAACTAGTATGTCAACTATTATTGACCCTTGGGGTGAGTCTTATGCAGATAATCTACATATAACGGATCCATATCAGATCCAAACTCCAGCAAAATCAATAAGTAGCTTGGCATTAATCTTTGCTAAACATGGGCTAATTACATTTGATTTGGAAATCATTGATTATGCATCTTCTAATTTATCGAGCCTATACCATAGTGGATTTCAAACAGCTAATAATAACATAGCTAATTTTTATCAAAAAACTAACAATAAAAAAATTGGGATCGAATGGCGGGTTCAAGGTCTTTCTTTTAGAACTGGATATGCTGTTTTTGGAAATCCATTTACCAATGAATTAAATAACGGAGAAAAAGAATATATCTCAAGTGGTATTGGATTTCAAAAGGGAGCTTACTTTTTTGATATTGCATTAATTAATTGCTTGACTGAAGGAAATTATATTATTTATAATGATCCAACTTTATTAAATCCAGCACAAACTGCAGAAATAACACAATCTAAAAAATCAATAATTATAAGTTGTAATTATAAGTTCTAATACTTATTAAGCATCAATATCCTCTGGAACTAAAATACGTCCACAGTTTTCACAAAAATAAATCTCTTTACGCAGTCGAATATTTAAAGAGTGTTGTGCTGTTACGCTATTAAAACATCCACCACAAGCATCACGATCAATTTTCACAACACTTAAACCATTTTTTGAAGACAACCTTATTGAAGAATAAGCATCTACTAAAGAAGAATCAATACTTTTTTCTGCTTTTTTCCTTTTAGATAATAATTGGTCCTCTTCTTTTTCAGTAGACTTAATTATATCAGAAAGTTGGGATTTTTTATTTTTCAAATGCTTTTTCCGTTCCCTTATCTTAGCCTTTATCAATTTAATTTTATCCCCATTTTCAGTTATTTCAACATCTGAGTTTTTAATTTTTTTCTTTGCTAATTCAATTTCTAAAGCCTGAAATTCTAATTCTTTATTAATTGCATTAAATTCCCTGTTATTTCTAACTTTCATTTGTTGAGAATTATACTTTTCAATTAATGCAGTAGCATCCTTGATTTTCTGCTCTTGATCGTTAATCGAATTTTTAAATTCTTCTTCAATTGTAACCTGATTACTTAAACGATCATTTAATTTCTCAATTTCTGATTCTAAATCTGAAACTTCCAAAGGCAATTCGCCTCTTAATATTTTTAATTTATCTATTTTGGAATCTATTGTTTGTAGTTGATATAAAGATTCTAACTTAACACTAATTGCTGCGCTAGAATAACTACTTTCTTTTGTTTTTGTCTTAGCCATGTTTTTAATAATATAAAATTGGATTAGTACATACGCTCGTTAAATGGACCGCTAATTTAGAAAAATTTTCTTTAAGTATACTATAAATTAACTGTTGAGTATGAAATTCACTTTCATAATGGCCTATATCACATACAATAATTTGATTATTTGTATCAAAAAAATCATGATATTTAAAATCAGAAGTAATAAATGCATCTGCTTGATTAATAATTGCATCTTCTAACAAGAAACGTCCCGAACCTCCACAAATAGCAACTTTTTTAATATTTTTCTTTGGCATTATCTTATTATACTTAATAATATTAGTATTCATTGTTTTTTTAATATGAGCAAGAAAATTATTTAATGAAAGTGCTTTTTTAAATTCCCCAATAACTCCAGAGCCAATTTGAGATGCATTTTGGATATTATCAAAAACATAAGCCACCTCTTGATATGGATGAGCTTCTTTTAAAGCTGATAAAATTCGTGGTTTCATATAAGAATAAAAAACCACCTCTATTTTATCTTCTTTGCACAATGAATCTTTTCCAGCTTGACCAGAAAATGGATTCGCTCCATCTAAAGGCCTAAAAGAACCTGTACCACTAGAAACAAAAGAACACCTATCGTATAAATGTCCAACTCTACCAGCCCCATTATCAAATAAAGCATTTTTCACCAAATCTGTATGACTAGGTGGACAATATGTAGTCATTTTCATTAAAAGACCAGGCTTTGGCTTTAGAATTTGAGTTTTTTCAAGATTAATTTTATCAGCTATCTGAAAAGAAACACCATCATAGATATTATCTAAATTAGTGTGCATCGCATAAATTGCAATATCATGCTTTATAGCTTTTGCAATTATTTTCTCCACATAATTAGATCCAGTAATTTTTTTAATATTACCAAATATCAAAGGATGGTGACTTACAATTAAATTGTGATTATTATTAATGGCTTCATCAACTACCTCCTCTGTACAATCAAGTGAAACCAAAATTGAATTTATATGAGTATTTTTATTTCCAATTAACAAACCACAATTATCGTAGTCTTCTTGCAGTGCTAATGGCACCCTTGTATCTAAATAATTTGATATTTCAAATAATTTCATGTTTATTTAGTTTTTAATTAATACAAAAATACATGTTTTATAACAATATGAATTTTGTTAAATACCTACTAATCCCTTTTCAAATAGTATATTCTCTAATAGTTAGAGTACGAAACTTAGTATATGATTTTAATATAATTTCAATATATAGCCCACATACTTTAGTCATTTCAGTAGGAAATTTAAAAGTAGGAGGCACTGGAAAAACACCTATGGTAGAATATTTAATTAAAATTTTAAAAAATTATAAAATAGCTGTACTTAGCAGAGGTTACAAGAGAAAAACAAAAGGTTTTGTCTTAGCAAAAGAAAAAAGACATAACGCTTATCATATTGGTGACGAAAATGCTCAACTATATAATAAATTTCAGGAGATAACTATCGGATGTGACGAAAATAGAGTAAACGGAATCAAAAAATTACTTCAAATAGACAAAAAAATTCAAATTATTATTTTAGATGATGGCTACCAACACAGAGCATTAAAAAGAGATGTTAATATTCTACTTACAGAATACAATCAATTATTTATCAATGATTCATTGCTACCTATTGGAAAATTAAGAGAACCAAAATTTGAAAAAAGAAGAGCAAATATCATCATTGTAACTAAATGCCCACATAATATTTCTAAAAGTCAACAGCAATTCATCAAAGAAATACTTGATTTAGATATAAACCAAAAAATATATTTCTCACATATAAAGAAACATGTTTTTTTAAACATGAATACAATCAAGGAACATAAAATAAATAAAGACCAAAAACACCTTTTAGTTACAGGTATCGAAAACCCGCTAGAATTATTAAATTTTTTAAATAATGAAAAAATTGATTTTAAACATTTAAAATTTAATGACCATCATGATTTTAGTCAATTAGACATTAGTAATATTATACAATTAAGTGAATCTGAAAACTACTCAAAAGAATTATTGTTAACAGAAAAAGACTTCTATCGTCTATCAAAAAAAGATAAACAAAAATTAGAAAAACACTTTACATTAATATGTATTCAAATAGAAATTGATTTTATTGATGCAGATAAATCTACTTTTAACCATCAATTATGTAACTTTGTAAAATCTAAAATCACTTAATATGAAAAAAAAATATTTACTCGTTATTATCTCACTCATCAGCATAATATTCATGGGCCAACAAAATAGCTTAGAATTACTATATCAATGGACTGATGACGGAACTGTTTTAAATGTTGAAGAAGACCCAGGAGATAATTGGGTAGGTAACATCTATAATGAGATTTGGGGATTTGTTCAAAATGATCACGAATTTGCTGTAATTGGTTCAACACAAGGAACACATATTTTTGACGTTACAGAGCCTGAAAACAGTTATCTAGTAGCTTCTATAGATGGTGGCTCAACAAGTTCACAGGTTGTTCATAGAGATTTTCACACCTATAATGGCTATTTATATGCAGTTGCAGATGAAATGAACTCGAGCACATTACAAATTATGGATATAAGTAATTTACCCAATGAAATTAGTGTAGTCTATGATACAAATGACATAATTACACGAGCACACAATATTTTTATAGATGAAGAAAATGCTATAATGTACGTTTGTGGTGGAAGAGTTATGGAGGAATCAAATGAACTTTCTCTTTTTTCATTAGAAGAACCTCAAAATCCTACTTTTTTAAAAAAATTTGATGATGTAGGCTATGTACACGACATCTATGTTAGAGACCATATAGGATATTTAAATGCAGGAAACGATGGACTACATATAGTAGATTTTTCAGATTTTAACAATCCTCAAATACTAGGATCTTTAACAGATTATCCATACGCAGGCTATAATCACTCTGGATGGCTAACAGAAGATGGCAATACATATGTTTTTGCAGATGAAAATCATGGTTATAAAATGAAAATATGTGATGTTTCTAATCCTGCTGATATTAATGTTATTTCGACTATTTTAAGTGATGTAGCATCTACTTCGATACCTCATAATTTAATTATTAAAGACAACTTACTGTATGTATCCCATTATTATGACGGATTGTGGATATGGGATATTTCAAACCCTGAAAACCCCACATATGTAGCAAGTTATGATACATATCCACTTGAAAATGGAAATAGCTACAAGGGAGCATGGGGGGTATACCCTTTACTTCCTTCGGGGAACATACTTGTTTCAGACATGCAATATGGATTATTTGTATTTGCGCCTCCAAGCTTAAATACTCAACTTGATGAAATAAATAATTCTATAGTATACCCTAACCCATGCACTAAGCATATAACTATTAATACAGCATCTCAAAATCTAAAAACAATAGAACTATATGATATGTATGGGAAAATAATTTTATCAAAAGAAAGTGATGAAACCACAATACCAATAGTATTAAGCGATGCCTTTCCGAAAGGCATTTATGTTCTGAAAATTAATGACAATATAACAATTGACAAACATAGAATCATTAAGCATTAATGAATACAAATACAACAAAATATGAAACTATTGTTGGACTAGAAGTACACGTTCAGCTGTCTACAAAATCAAAAGCCTATTGCAGTGATTTGAATAAATTTGGAGAGTCACCAAATACTTGCATTAGTCCAATATCATTGGGTTATCCAGGAACTCTGCCCAAAATAAACAAAGAGGTAATTAAAAGTGCTGTTAAGCTCGGATTAGCACTCAATTGCAACATTACAGAACACAATGTATACTCTAGAAAAAACTACTTCTATCCAGATCTACCAAAAGGATACCAAATCACACAAGACAAAACTCCTATCTGTACTGGAGGTTATGTTGAATTAAATGATAATAAAAAAATTCAACTTACAAGAATTCATATGGAAGAGGATGCTGGAAAAAGTATACATGATCTAGATCCTGATCATTCACTTATTGATTTTAATCGCGCCGGAGTAGCTCTATTAGAGATTGTTTCAGAACCTGAAATCAGATCACCTGAAGAAGCCTACTCATATCTTCAAGAGATACGTAAATTAGTAAGGCATCTAGAAATATCAAACGGTAATATGGAAGAAGGTAGTCTCAGGTGTGATGCCAATATATCTGTAAGACCCAAAGGAACAAAAGAATTAAGAAACAGAGTTGAAGTTAAAAACATCAACTCATTCAAAAATGTTATGAAGGCAATTAATTTAGAGGTTGAAAGACAAATTAATTGTTATAATAATAATACTGCTGTAGATCAAGAAACAAGAAATTATAATGCTGCTTCAAACACCACAACAGTATTAAGAAGCAAAGAAGATGCTCACGACTACAGATATTTTACAGAGCCGGACATACCTCCTATGGTGATTAGCAAGCAATATATTGAGGATGTTAAAAGTGAGATGCCTACCCTACCCAAAGAAAGATTTATAGAATATACTACACGATTTCAATTAAGTGAATATGATGCCAAATTATTATCTGAAGACAAGTCTCTATCTGATTTTTTTAACCAAATTATTACACATACTAAAAACTACAAGACAGTCGCAAATTTACTAATGGGTATAATTAAATCTTACATTAATGAAAAGTCAATAGCTATTTCTGATCTTAAAATAACAGCAGAACACTTAGCTGAACTGGCTAATATGATAAGTGAAAACAAAGTCAACAATCTAATCGTTTCTAAAAAATTATTTCCAGAAATGATTAAAAGTCTTAAGTCTCCAATTACTATAGCCAATGAAAATGGTTGGGTCCAAGAAGACAATACACAATTAATTGAAAAACTAGTAGAGAAAGTCATGGTAAAGCATCCAGATAAAGTGGTAGCATATCAAAATGGGAACACCAATTTAATAGGTATGTTTATGGGTGAAATCATGCGAGAGTCTAAAGGGCAATTAAACCCTAAAAAAATTAATGAAATACTAAAAAATAAATTAAGTAAATAATGAAAGCTATTTTGAAAATTTTAATTGTAATCTTACTCATTGGTTGCAACACTAATAAAAACAGTTTTACTATAAATGCAAATACTGATAGAGTCGGTGATGCCATTCTATTAAAGATAGATCCTGTAGAAAATAACATTGACACCACCAGTATCAAAAATGGAAAATTTTCTTTTAAAAAAACTATTGAAGAAGAAGAACTATACAGACTCAAATTTCATGACGGCTCATCATTTGATATACTTGTAGATAAAGGAGAAAATATTATAATTGATTACCAAGAAGACCAACTAAGTATTACAGGTTCCAGTGGCACAAATAAAATCATGGACATCGATAATAATCTTTTGAATTTACTAATGTTTCGAGACTCCATTACTAAAGAATTACAAGGACTTGCTAATAGTGTAGACTATGAAGAAAAAGTAGCTATGTATAGAGAAGCATTTTTTGATAAGTTGGCTATGCATCAGGAATACTTAAAGGAATTTATTAAGAATAATAAAGAATCTAAGGTGTGTTTAATAGCACTATTTCAAGAATATGGCCAATCATCACCGGTGATGACTGTAGATGAACACTTAGAGGTTTTTGACATGGTGCTAGAAAATTTAAAAACCAACTTTCCTAATTCCAATCACATCACTTTACTTGAGGAGCAAATAGAAATATTTAGGCCCCTAGCATACGGGCAACCAGCACCAGATTTTACACTACCTAATCAAAATAATCAATCTATATCACTTTCAGATTTTAAAAATAAAGTGGTATTAATTGATTTTTGGGCTTCATGGTGCAAACCATGTAGAATGGAAAATCCTAAGCTTGTCAAATTATATGAAAAATACTCCAATAATGACTTTGAGATTATCAGTGTCTCATTAGACGGTACCGCAAGACAACAAGACTCAAAATCTGCCTGGCTAAAAGCTATAAAAGATGATAACCTATCAGCCTGGATTCATTTAAGCGAACTAAAAGGTTGGGAAACTTATGTTAGAGAACTTTATAATTTTAATTCTATTCCATACACCGTTTTAGTAGATAAAGAAGGAAAGATAGTTGCAAAAAATTTAAGAGGTGTAGATTTAGAACTTAGAATTAAAAAATTAATTGATGGCTAAAAAAGATAAAGTTTATTTTGCTTCTGATTTCCATCTTGGTAGCCCTAGTCATGATGAAAGCATTGAAAGAGAAAAAAAAATATGTCAATGGCTAGATAGTATTTCAGATGACGCAAAAGAAATCTATTTAGTTGGAGACATTTTCGACTTTTGGTTTGAATATAAAATGGTTATTCCAAAAGGCTTTGAAAGATTAAAAGGTAAACTAGCAAATTTTACAGATCAAGGCATAAAAATCCATTTTTTCCCAGGAAACCACGACCTATGGACATTTGGATATTTAGAAAAAGAGCTAGGTCTAATAGTTCATAAAAAACCATTAATCACCAAAATTGGTGATAAAACATTTTACATTTGCCATGGAGATGGATTAGGAAACACAGATCTGAAATACAAATTTTTAAAATCTATTTTTTCAAGTCCGATTTGTCAATGGCTTTTTTCAAAGATCAACCCCAATACAGGAATTAAACTAGCACAAACTTGGTCAAAGTTAAGTAGAAAAAAAGGGGGGCAATTTAACAAAGAAGATTTACGAAAATCCCTTGTCAAATATTCTAAAGAAATACTTACTAACAATGATATCAACTACTTTATTTTTGGACATATTCATGAGCCAATAGAGATAGAACTAAGCAAGAAATCAAAATACATCAATCTTGGTGATTGGATTACTCATTTTTCTTACCTAGAATTTCACAAAAGTACTCTGTTATTTAAATATTTTTAACTACTTTTAATAGATTGAATCAAACTCTATTATTTTGAATAGTATGTCGTATATAAAAAGAGAGAATCTGAAAGCTATTAATGTCTACAATATATTGTTGTATTTGATTTTAATTTGCTTTTCATTTCCTAACAATTTGTTAGCATGTGATACTACGCCTAGTATGGAAGGAACTATTCTTAGTCAAAACAATAATGGCAGTTATGAAATGGCAATCTCCATATGTATAGGAACAGGGGGCTCAGCAGATGGTTTTGAACTCTATTTTAATAATGTCGGTATAGATATTACTGCTGTATCTGTAAATGAAATCACCTCTCCATCTGGAAATACTGCAGAAGTTAATATAGTGAATGGAGAATTAATTGCTACTTATGCAAATTATGCAAATGATGGAACTTACTTCCTTTTAAATGCATTTAATGGTTCTGGTCAATACTACCCATACCCTTCTAATTGTATAGATTTTGAAATTACAGTAAGTGGAAACCCTGAAGGTGCAACTTTACAAGCATCTGGAATAAATGAGGACTGTATAGGATATACTCAATCAAATGTTTATCTAACTACATCAAACCCTGTCACAGGACCTTCCTGCTTGCCTAACTACGAAGCAACAAATAATACTTTAATTAATTCCAATATGTCTAATGCTACTGCCAATTGCAGTAGTGTTGCCGGACTATTATATAATGATGAAATAATTCAACTCAATATCACAGAAGAATCAAATTACAATTTTGAATTAAGCCAAACATCTGGAGACTCCTTTGGTGAATCCTGGCTAACTATTGCAAATGAATGTTGCGGATCCATAATTGCACAGAATTCAGAGTTTAATTCTCAAAATAATTTCTTAATTACAAGTTTATCTCCAGGCACTTATTATGCTATTATTGATATTGAAACTAATGAGTTTTTACCTGGAAACTACTCCTTTTCTATGCAACCAGAAAATTTAGGGTGCACCGACGAATCTGCTTGTAATTATGACGAAACAGCCAACACTGATGATGGATCTTGTGAATACACTTCTTGTGCTGGCTGTATGATAGAGTCAGCATGTAATTATGATTCTTCTTTGACTATTCCAGATAATGCTCAATGTACATTTGCTGAAACGTATTATGATTGTGATGGTAATTGTGTAATTGATACAGATGGTGATGGAATTTGCGATGAATTAGAAATTGTAGGATGTCAAGATGATTCAGCATGTAACTATGATGATTCAGCAACTGATAGTGGGGCATGTGATTATTCATGTTTTGGATGTTTAGATGAAAATGCTTGTAATTATAATAATTGTAGTGATTCAGAGGGTAACCCTATTGATTGTACAGAAGATAATGGAACATGTGCATATCTAGATGAATGTTATCTTTGTGAAAATCAGCCAATTGAAGTTGCAGGATTTAATATAGATTGCATAAACGTCACACAGCCAATTTGTGCTGAAAGTAGCGGTATAATAACGATAAATTGGTCAGACGTTCCAGATGACAGTTACCTGCTTTGCGAACTAATAGATGAAAATGGAGATGAATCAGATCAGAACATCGTCATCAATACTGCATTTGGTTCAGATGCGACAGACAATATTAATGGTCAAGATCAAATAACAGAAATACCAACAGGTCAATCATACGTATTGGCAATTGAAGACTTATTCACTTCAGTAGAATACATTTTACCAATAGATATCATAATCGAAGAACCTGAATTTACTCAATTTGAGATTTTATATCCGTCATTTATTTCACAACCTCCATGTCCTGGAGCTGGTGGAACAATTGCTCTCTCTGAAGTAACTGGTGGGCCTGACACTCCAACTACATTATCAGATTTTAATTTTTATATCTCGTATGCTAATAATCCTCTCGCCCTACCAGAACCTATAAATCCAGAACCTGGCACTACCAATCAATTTAATATTGATTTTGATGATATTGATAATGACGGTTTTACAAGTATTGACTATTTAATTGAAATCTTTGCCATACATATTGAATCTGAATGCCTGACTCCTTCGTTAGAAATACAATTTGAAGAAGCTCCATATATAGATAGTGAATTGACAATTCATCATGAAACATGTCCAAATAGTCTTGATGGTGCTTTTGAACTAGAAATTCTAAGTACTAATGTGAATGACCCAATTTTAGTATGGGGAGAAGTTCTTGATAATTTAACTATAGATGAGATGTTTACAGCATTTCCTATTGGTAGTCCAAACTTAGATTTAACTGGCGATTGGACTGAAGAGGATTTTCCAAATAATGCATTTAATGGAGCTGGAGAAATAGATGGAAGACCATTTGTTTTAACCACAACTGTAGCTGCTTCAGGCTGTGAACTAGTAAATATAGGACCTGACAATCCGTTTTTATTATATACACTTGAAGAACCTAGTATTAATACTGATGATGTTACAATTAGTCAACCAGAATGTAATCTTTTGGATGAAGGTAGTCCTTTTTCAACTTCTGATGATATACCAAATGGTGTAATTTCAATACCTTTTTCATCACTAACTGGAGGTCAAAATCTAAATGCTGTTTTCAACTTAAATCTTGGACCAAATGACTGGACATACAATCTTATAAAAGACGGTTCTTTCTATCAAGCAAGTACCATTGTTAATAATAATATCACATGGGAAAACTTGGGAACAGGAGAATACTGTGTAGAAATCATATATCCATCAATCGACATAACTTCAACCATAACTCTTCCTGAGGGCAGTATAGAGCATGAGGTTAATATAATTCAAGACCCGGGGTGTGGCACCATTTGCTTTGGCCCATTCAATCTTCAAGAGCCCGAAGATATCGATGTAATAGCAGAGGGAAACAGTGACGGAAATCTATGTGCTGACCAAGCAAATGGGATTATTGATATTTCAAGTGTTTCTGGAGGAACACCCTTTTTAAATAATACTGGTTTAGAAAATTATTTTCCAAATAATAATTCATCTAATGAATACTATGAAATTAGTATCTATGATGAAAATCAAAACATAATAAGTTATAATGAAGATTTACCTGAAGGAACGTACTACTTGAGCTTAACTGACGCTAATGGTTGTCAAAGCCCAGCGCAAATGTTTACAATAACAGATCCTGAAGCTATGGATCTAACTCCGAATAGCTCAACGGGTAATCTCCCTGTGCTAATTGAAAATGATGCACTATGTTTTGACGTTAATTCTGGATCATTAGAATTTGAGTTTAATCCCAATGGATTAGAATTAGCTAATGGTGAATTATCTGAACCATTCACATACCAACTATCTAATTCGGAAGGAGACTTAGTAGAAACAATTACTGACCCTCTAACTTGTCCAACTGACTGCTATAATCATACTTTTTATAATCTATCTGAAGGAACATATCAATTACTAATATTTGACAATAGCTATAATACTAATCCCGAATCCAACTTCAGCTGCAGTGAATCAATTGATATATATATTGGAGAAGCGGATGAATTAATAATTACTCAAATAGATTTAGAAGATGCCTCTTGCTTTGGGTTTAGTGATGGATCTGCAGAAATTACCATCCAAGGAGGTACACCACCATATGACTATGAATTCATTAGCAACAATGGGAACAATCTTACAGGTACCTTAAATAATAGTTCTGAAACTATAATTTACCCTAACCTGCCAGCTGGTGATTATGAAATTACTATTACGGATGCCAATAACTGTCCTGTTACTGAAGATTTTATTATAAATCAGCCCACTGCTCCTCTTCAGGCTACAATCACGGTAACAGATGCGCTTTGTGATGGAGCTAATGATGGATTTGCTAATGTAGAAATTACAGGAGGTACACCTTTCGCAGATGGATCATATACTATTGA
>NZUB01000025.1 GCA_002696965.1 Flavobacteriales bacterium
GTTTTTAATTTTTCAATATTATTATGTGGGAACTGATATCTTTTGCCTAAATGAAGTCTAACTCCGTCTAGAATACACGCATGACACTCAGAGTCATAAACAATAACATCTTTTCTGTCAACTAGTGCATCAATCGAGGAGTGCATGCCTTGATAACCGAAATTTAATAAGATTGTATCCTCTTTTTGCATGAATGTTGAAAGTTCTTTTTCCAGTTTTTCATGGTAAGTGGTGTTTCCAGACATCATACGTGAACCCATTGGAGTTCCCATGCCCCATTGTGCAGCTGCATCTTTATCAATTTTTCTTATTTCTGGGTGGTTGGATAGTCCTAAATAATTATTGATACTCCAGCAAATAACTTCTTTATTATTGAATTGCATTTTACTTGCAATTTCTCCTTCAAGCTTTGGAAATGTAAAATAACCATGAGCATCTTTTGCGTGTTGACCAAGAGGACCTCGATTTTTTTTGATTTTTTCAAATAAATCCATGAGATACGTGATGTTAATAAAATGCAAAAATACGATTTTAATAATAATTGAGTTATTATTAATAATATTAAAAATATGTGCATTATATTTGCCCTATGAAAAAATTCCATCTTTTCATTTCCTTTTTACTATTTTTTTCCTGTAGTCAGTATCGTGCATATCAACAGGTTCTGAAAAGTACGGATCCTGATTATCAATATACTCAGGCAGTATCATATTTTAATAATGGTGACTATGCTCGATCTTTAGAATTATTTGAAAACCTTTTGACTGTTTTTAAAGGAGATGAGTTAGCAGAGGATATTTATTATTATTATATATATGCTAATTTTTATATAAAAGATTATATATCAACAATTTATCATGCTGATAATTTTGTTGCAAATTTTGTTTTATCACCTAAAAAAGAAGAGCTAGCATATTTATCTGCTTATTGTCATTATTTAGATACTCCAAGATTCAGTTTAGATCAAAATAATTCTCTAAAAGCTATTGATAAATTAGAAATGTTTATTGTAAACTTTCCAGATAGTGATAGTTTAGAACGAGTTACTGATTTAGTTTTAGAACTTAATAATAAATTAGAAAAAAAATATTTTGAAAATGCAAAATTATATTATGATACTGGTAAATATAAGTCTGCTATTTTTGCAATTGATTATTTTTTAACTGATTACCCCGAAACAAATTTTTTAGAGGAAATAAGTTTTATCCAAATACAGGCTTATTATGAGTTGGGTAAAAATAGTATAGATGAAAAGAAGTTACAAAGAATAAAAGAAGCTATATTTGCATGTGATAACTTTCTTATTGCATTTACTGAGGGAGTATATTATGCAGAGGCGAAAAATATTTATAAAAAATTAAAAGATATTGAAAATGGATTATAAAAAAACAAAGGCAGCAAGAACAACTATTTCACGGAATATGGAAGAGTTATCTCAAAATGTAGGTGGTAATGTCTATGAATTAATAGCAGTACTTAAAAAAAGAGCTAGTCAAATAGGTGTTGAAATAAAGGAAGAACTGATTGCTAAGCTAGATGAATTTGCTACACCTTCAGATACACTTGAAGAAGTTTTTGAAAATCAAGAGCAAACAGAAATATCAAGATTTTATGAAAGGTTACCTAAACCCACATTAATTGCTATTCAAGAGATGCTAGATGATGAAATTTATATGAGAGAAGAAGTGAAAAAAGAAGAAGAAATTGAATTAGAAGATGGTGATCTTGTATTAGAAGAAGAGGGAGATGGTGATGAAGTAAAAGAAGCCGAGAATACAGAAGAAAAAGTTGAAAATAGTGATGCTAAATCAGATACTGTTTAGTATATGATTCAACCTATTAATTGAAATTTACAATTCATTTAGTTTTATGCAAAAAGATACTTCAAAATCATATTTTTTTGGAAAAAAGATTTTGATTGGTATATCAGGTAGTATTGCTGCATATAAGATTCCAGAATTAGTTAGATTATTAATTAAAAAAGGTGCACATGTTAAAATTGTTCTGACTAAAGATGCTGCTAATTTTGTAACTCCACTTACTCTTTCTACTGTTTCAAAAAATGATGTAGTTAGTGATTTTGTTAACAAAGAACATAGTACATGGAATAATCATGTCGAATTAGGAATTTGGGCAGATATTTTTTTAATAGCGCCTGCAACGTCTAATACATTAGCAAAAATGGCCTCAGGTTTATGTGATAATATACTTTTGGCAACATACCTATCATCTAAATGTGTTGTTTTTTGTGCTCCAGCTATGGATAGAGATATGTATCTACATCGATCTACTGCAAAAAATATACAGATTCTTAAAAAAAGGGGAGTTAATATAATCGATGTTGAGTCAGGAGAATTAGCTAGTGGTTTATATGGTCTTGGTAGAATGTGTGATGTGGAAAGAATTATTTTTAAACTTTCGAATTATTTAAATAAAACACTCCCATTAAGTGGTAAAAAAGTACTCATTACTGCAGGTCCAACATATGAGAAAATAGATCCTGTTAGATTTATAGGTAATTTTTCATCTGGTAAAATGGGTTGTGAACTAGCTTTACAAGCTGCTAATTTAGGTGCAAATGTATGTTTAGTTATTGGTCCTTCTTATCAAAAAGTGAATCATCCATTAATTCGTCGAATTGATATTGAAAATGCTAAACAAATGCTTAATGTATGTAAAGAGGAATTCACATCTTCAGATATTGCAATATTTTCAGCTGCTGTGTCAGATTTTAAGCCAATAAAGTATCATTCTAATAAAATAAAAAGTCGACTTAAATCTGTCACTTTAGAATCTAATATTGATGTGTTAAAAAACTTATCTAAAAGAAAGAAAAAACAGTTTATTGTTGGTTTTGCATTAGAAACAAATAATGAAATACAGAATTCATTAAACAAACTTCATGATAAGAATATGGATTTAATAGTACTAAACTCTTTAAATGATGATGGTGCAGGTTTTGGTCATGATACAAATAAGATTAAAATTATTGATAGTGATGAGAATATTAAAGATTATCCTTTAATGAGTAAACGAGATGTAGCTATATCTATATTTAATGAAATAATTATTAATCAAATATCGTTATATGATATAAAAAAAATCATGAAATGAGATTTTTATTGGCATTATTTTTACTTTCACAATCTTTATTTTCTCAAGAGTTAAATTGCAGAATTAACATTAATTACTCTGCTATTCCTAGTCCAAATAAAGAAATGTTTAATTCTATGCGTCAAAGCATATATGAATTTATTAATAATACAAACTGGACAAATGATCTTTTTGAAAACGAAGAAAGAATAGAGTGTACAATATTGATACGTATAGATCAACAGTTATCAACAGATGAATTTTCTGGTTCAATTTCTGTTCAATCTTCTAGGCCAATATTTAAAACACTGTACAACAGTCCTTTGTTAAATATTTTTGATGATCAATTTCGATTTAAATATGTTGAATTCGAAACTTTGGAATTTAATGAAAACACTCATCTTTCTAACTTAACATCTGTTTTAGCATATTATGCATATTTAATTATTGGAATGGATTATGACACATTTTCATTAAATGGGGGAGATAAGTACTTTTTGAAAGCTCAAAAGATAATTTCAAATGCTCAAAATGACAATAATGCTACTGGATGGAAATCTTTTGAGGGACTAGACAACAGATACTGGTTAGTAGAGAACTTATTAAGTCCAGATTTTGAAAAAGTTAGAGCTTTTTATTATAATTATCATAGAGAGGGACTTGATAATTTTACTGAAAAACCAGATATGACAAGAGAAACAGTTGCGCAGTCGATTATTGCACTTAGAGATGCATGGAATCAAAGGCAAAGAGGGTATTTATTTACGATACTTTTTGACACCAAGACTGATGAAATTGTAAATATTTTTTCAGAAGGTAATTTAATGCAAGCAGATGAATTAGTTAATTTATTGAATCAAATGGAACCAACAAAATCTGACAAATGGCAAAAGATATTAAGTAATGAATAAGGTATTATTATGTTAAATAAACTTGTTATTACTAACTATGCTATTATCGAACATCTTGAAATTGATTTTTTTAAGGGTTTTACCACTATTTCAGGAGAAACAGGCTCAGGAAAATCAATTATTTTATCAGCGATTAATTTATTATTAGGTAATAAGTTTAATATAACAAATGTTAGAGATGAATCTAATAAGGTTATTATTGAAGGAATATTTAGTATCTCACAATTAAACATACATAATTTCTTTTCAGAAAATGACTTAGATTATGAAAATGAATTAATTATTAGAAGAGAATTTTCTTTTGAAGGAAAATCTAGATCATTCATAAATGATAGTCCTGTTAAAATTAAAACTTTAAAAAATCTAAGTTATTATTTAATAGATATTCATTCTCAGCATGAGAATTTATTAATCAATACTGAAGATTTTCAAATGAAATTATTGGATCAATTTACTATTAAAAAATTTGACAACTTTTCAGATCTGCTTAGTAGTTACTCTTCCTTATTTCAAAAGTTAAAAAACTATGAATCTGAATTAATTGATAAACAAAAATTATTATTAAATAGTAACTATGATGTTGATTATTACAATAATATTATTAGAGAAGTTGAGTTGTTAAATTTACAAGATACTGAAGAAACAGAGCTTCATAAAGAATATAATAAGTTAAATAATATACATTCTATAAAAACTACTATTAGTGAGTTGATTTTTCATCTTGAAGAAGTAGATAGTTCTGTGATAAATCAGTTAAACCTTCTCAACTCTAAATTATCTAGTATTTCCACATATGATACCAAGTTAGCAGAACTTTTTGAGAGGTTAAAAGCAAATATTATAGATATTAATGATATTTTAATGGATACTCACACATTTAATCAAAATTTAAATTTTGATTCTACTCGATTAGAATATATTCAAAATAGAATTAATACTATCAATGGTTTAGAGAATAAATTAAATGTAGTAGGTGTAAATGGTATTTTAACCAAAATTAATAAGATTAAAGATGAGTTACATGGGATGCTAAATGTTGCAAAAGATATCGATGATATTAAAATGAAAATTAATAATTTAAATGTTGATTTAATTAAATATGCTGATGATATTAGTTTTCTAAGAAAGAAAAGTGCTACTGAATTGACTAATGTTATTCAAAGTGATTTGTGTGATTTAGGTATTGATCACCCTAGTTTGTCTTTTCATTTTTCTCGTAATTCAGAATTATTATCTCATGGTTATGATGGTGTTATGTTATTATTTTCGGCTAATAAAGGATATAATATGTTACCAATTAATCAGATTGCTTCAGGTGGGGAGGTTGCAAGATTAATGTTGTGCATAAAAAAACATTTATTTAAGATGTTAAATTTTTCCACGATTATTTTTGATGAAATTGATTCGGGTGTTTCAGGTGAAATAGGTAGAAAAATGGGACGTATTTTACAGGACATGTCTTCTAGAGGTCAAATAATATCTATTACACATTTGCCCCAAATTGCTTCACTGGGTGATATACATTATAAGGTGTTTAAAAAAGATAATGGAGATAGTTTAACAACAAGTATTCTTCATTTAAATAATAATGAAAGAATAATGGAGCTAGCACGTATGTTGAGTGGAGATCAAGTAAATGAAGAAGCTATTGCGAATGCAAAAAAAATGCTTGATATTTGATTAAATATTTTAAACTTATGTCTCATAATTTATTAAAAGGTAAAAAAGGAATCATTTTTGGTGCATTAGATTCATCATCTATTGCATGGAAGGTAGCTTTAAAATGTGTTGAGCATGGTGCAGAAATTATTTTAACCAATGCTCCAATAGCTTTAAGAATGGGTTCTATTAGTGAATTATCTAAATTGTGTAATGCGAAGGTTGTGCCAGCTGATGCAACTTCAGTCTCTGATCTAGAAAAGCTATTTAAAATTGCTAAGAAAGAATTTAATGGAAAAATAGATTTTATTCTTCACTCTATTGGTATGTCATTAAATGTTAGAAAAAAAAGAGAATATACTGATCTTAATTATGATTTTTTAATGAAGGGTCTTGATGTGTCAGCTGTCTCGTTTCATAAAATGCTACAAATTGCATACAAATTGAATATTATAAATGACTATGGATCGGTTATAGCTTTATCATATATTGCTGCACAGAGAACCTTTCCAGATTATAATGATATGGCTGAAAATAAATCTTATTTAGAATCTATTGCTAGAAGTTTTGGCTATCATTATGGAAAAAGAAATAAAGTAAGAGTTAATACTATTTCTCAATCTCCTACTTTTACTACTGCCGGCAAGGGTGTAGTAGGTTTTGATGCTTTTTTTGAGTATGCAAATAAAATATCTCCCATGGGAAATGCTAGTTCTGATGATTGTGCAAAATACTGTGTTAGTTTATTTTCTGATTACACACGAATGGTAACTATGCAAAATTTATTTCATGATGGTGGTTTTTCTAAAACGGGTGTGTCCCAAGATGTTATTGATATGTTTAAATCTAGTATTTAGTTATTTGTTTTAACTATATATTATTTAATAATAATACTGCCTTGTTTTACATCTAGTTGAATATTGTCCCCCTCATTTAAATTATTATTTATAATTTCTTCGGCTATTATATCTTCAATGTATTTTTGAATCACCCTTTTTAAAGGTCTAGCGCCAAATTTTTCATCATATCCTTTTTCTAGAATAAATTTTTGCACTTTTTTGGATACTTTAATATTATAATTTAAATTTTTTATTCTCTGCGTAACTTGTGCTAATTCTATTTCTATTATTTGTAATATATCTGCTTGATTTAGGTGGTTAAATAAAATAACATCATCTAATCTATTTAAAAATTCTGGGGCAAATGCTCTTTTTAATGAAGCTTCAATAAAGCTTTTAGCTTGGTTTCCAATATTTTCTTTTCTAGCAGTTGTGTTAAAGCCTGGGCCTTTACCAATATCTTTTAATTTACGAGTTCCTATATTAGATGTCATGATGATAATCGTGTTTTTAAAATCCACTTTTCTACCTAAACCATCTGTCATAATACCATCATCCATAACTTGTAATAATAGATTAAAAACATCAGGATGTGCCTTTTCTATTTCATCTAGCAATATTATTGAGTAGGGTTTTCTTCTAACCTTTTCTGTTAGCTGTCCACCTTCTTCATATCCGACGTAACCGGGAGGTGCTCCTACTAGTCTTGATACAGAAAATTTCTCCATGTATTCACTCATATCTACTCTAATTAAATTATTTTGAGAATCAAATAAATAATTTGCTAATTCTTTTGCTAATTGAGTTTTCCCAACTCCTGTTGGGCCTAAAAAAATAAATGAACCAATAGGCTTATTAGGATCTTTTAGTCCTGCACGATTTCTTTGTATAGCTTTGACAATTTTACTAATTGCATTATCTTGTCCAATAATTCTCGTTTTTAATTCTGTAGCCATATTAGATAGGCGTGCACTCTCTGTTTGAGCAATTCTTTGTACTGGAATACCGCTCATCATCGATATAACTTCTGAGACATTGTCTTCAGTTACTAATTGTTTATTTTGTTTAATTTCTTCCTCCCATTTGATCTGTTCTTCTAGTAATATATTTTCTGTCTCTTTTTCAGTATCTCTTAGTTTGGCAGCTTCCTCATATTTTTGTTTTTTAACCACCCTCTTTTTTTCTTTTTGAATAGCTTGTAGTTTATCCTCTAACTTTAAAATGTCTTTGGGGACATTAATATTAGTAATGTGAACTCTGGAACCTGCTTCATCAAGTGCATCAATTGCCTTATCGGGTAAATATCTATCACTTATATACCTATGAGTCAATACAACACATGCATCAATTGCGGTATCTGAATAAGTTACATTATGATGATCTTCATATCTTTCTTTAATGTTGTGAAGTATTTGAATGGTCTCTTCTGGAGTTGTGGGTTCAATAATCACCTTTTGAAATCTTCTTTCTAATGCACCATCTTTTTCTATATTTTGTCTGTATTCATCTAAAGTTGTGGCTCCAATGCATTGTAGGTCTCCTCTTGCTAGTGCAGGTTTAAACATATTTGATGCATCTAATGACCCTGTAGATCCTCCTGCTCCTACTATTGTGTGTATTTCATCAATAAAAAGGATTATATCTCCATTTTTCTCTAATTCATTCATGACAGCTTTCATTCTTTCCTCAAATTGTCCTCTATATTTTGTACCTGCTACTAATGAAGCAACATCAAGAGCGATAACTCTTTTATTAAATAACACTCTAGATACCTTTTTTTCAACAATTCTTGTTGCTAAGCCTTCAGCAATTGCTGATTTACCTACACCAGGCTCTCCTATAAGTAATGGATTATTTTTCTTTCTTCTAGATAGAATTTGTGATACCCTTTCAATTTCATTTTTTCTTCCAATTACAGGATCTAATTTACCTTCTTCAGCATATTGAGTTAAATCTCGACCAAAGTTATCTAAAACTGGAGTGTTAGATTTTGTTTTTTTAGACTGTACAGGTTTTTTGCTTATATATTGAGTATCATCTTCTTCTGATATTGAGGCCTTTGTTTTATTGAGTTTTGTGCTTTTGGATTCTGATGCACTTTTTTCATTATAATCATCTGATTCTAGTTCATTTATGAATGCCTCTTTTACTCTTTCATAAGTAATGTCATAATTATTTAGAAATTTTGTTGTCTTATCGGCACTATTTCTCAAA